>CAIYSZ010000100.1 GCA_903928965.1 uncultured Pseudomonadota bacterium | reverse complement strand
TCTCAGTCCATCGCTTAATTCCATGTTCACCCCCTTGTTTGGTCACTAGAGAGTGAAACAGATTAGCGATGGACTTTCAAGTCATAAACTTAGGCAACCTTCTTTCGGGCTTGTTTAGGTTTTGTCGTGTACAGAGCTTGATTTATTGAAACAAACGCCACGGCACAGATCAATGGCAAAATGGCTTTTTTCTGCATCAGCATGAATAATTCTCCTTTAAATTAAAAAAATACATTACGACTCAATAGGCCGTATTTGGCGCTATTCGTTACTAATTTATATTATTCAAAATGGTTAGCAAATACACTTATCCCGGTGATAAGTTTTCATTTTTCCGACAATCCCGCAAAAAATCTAACACAAGAATTCATAAAATGCAAAATTTATAAAAATTAAAAAATCTATCCATACCCTATAACATTATTTTTCATAATGTTACAGGGTATGCTTTACCATCTCATTAATTTTCTCTAGTTTCGACTCGAAAGTCGATAGTATATAAATCGGAAACTGTTAGCTGACGCAAAGCGTCATATATCTAAAATATGGTAATATTTTTTACCGTTTCCAGTTTGGCACTGGTTGAAAAGTTCACCTAGAACATTACTAGGTATTTATTTTTTCTGGCCCCATCAAAAATGATCAATAAATAAATTTCTCGTTAATTCATCCACTTGCATTCCGACCTCAGGAATAGTTTGATTTTTTTCAGACTTCAACTAGACTAAAAAAAGTCCGTCTTTAAAGACTGCTCGTAACCATTTAAGACTAAACCATGTCTTCTTCAAAATTACTCTATCGCTTATTCGGTATCAATCCGGCTGAAACCCGCGTGCGTCGGCGCGGATTCGAGGCGTCCGACGCGGCCGCCTTGGCGCGCATTGAAACCATAGGCGCGGCTTTCGTGCAGGGTTATCACGCTGCCTTGCAAGAACCCAATCTTGACCGCTTGGCGCGGCGGTTGGACGAAATAGATATTGAATTAAGCGGCTTCGCTTATGAAGGGGCCGGCATGGGTTTGGCGGTGGTTGATTTTGTTCTGCCTTGGCGGCGCGGCTGGCAACAATTTCTCGACGGCCCGGCCGCCGGCCACGTTTACATGCTGCACGTCGGCGCGGGCTGGGCGTGGGTCAGATTACCCCTTCGTCCGGAAGCGGCGCGCCGCCGCTTGCATCCTTTATATGGTTGGCTGGCGCTGGACGGTTACGGATTTCACCAAGGCTATTTCGATTGGCGGCGTTATATAGAACTTCAAAAACTTCCGGCCAACCTAAGCGGCTATTCGCGGCGCGCCTTCGATCAAGGCTTGGGCCGCGCCCTATGGTTCGTCAAGGGCGCGGACCCCGCGAATGTCGCCATGGCCGCGGCGCATTTCCCCCCGGAAAGGCGCAACGACTTGTGGAGCGGCATCGGTCTTGCCGCCAGCTACGCCGGAGGCGCATCTCAAGAGAAACTAGAACTTTTGCCCCAACTCGCCGGAGAATATACTGCGCAACTTGCCCAGGGCGCGGCTTTCGCCGCCAAGGCACGGCAGCGGGCCGGCAATCCGGCGCCGCATACCAAGCTCGCCTGCCGGCTGTTTTGCGGACTCTCCGCCGATGACGCGGCAAAAATCACTGACAACGCGTTAATTGGATTGCCGGCGGACGACGCCGAGCTACCGGCTTATGAACATTGGCGGCGAATCGTGCAAAACAGGTTCGCCCGCTCGGCTATGCAAAAATAAATTTAATAGTAAGGGAGACACGCATGTCCGCTCTGATCGACCGACTCCGGCCCCGCGCCGCCTTGCTATTCGCCTTGTGCTGGATAGCCCTGTTATACGCCTTCATGGCCTTGCCCACTATTCCGGACGCGGAAAGACAATCCCTGGCGCAAGGTTTCCGCTTCACCGCCCTGCCCTTGCCCGAGCCGGCGGGGGCTAGCTTCAAATCCGTGCGCGCCGTGCATCCCAGCCTGGAACGCATTTCCGCCTGGATTTCCTCGGTCGGCGCGTCGATCGCGCTGGCCGACGCCGACGGCGACGGCTTGCCCAACGATTTATGCCATGTGGACCCGCGCACAGATCAAGTCATCTTGGCCCCGGTTCCCGGCACCGGAACGCGCTACGCGCCTTTTGCGCTGACGCCGGACGCCGTTTCCTTCGACCCCGGCGTCATGGCTCCCATGGGCTGCTTGAGCGGCGATTTCAATGAAGACGGCGCGATAGATTTTCTAGTCTATTACTGGGGGCGCACTCCCTTGGCGTTCTTGCAAAGTCAAAACGCAAGCAGCGGGCTGGATTCCGGTCATTTCCGCGCCGTGGATATCGTCCCCGGCGGCGAGCGTTGGTTCACCAACGCCGCCACCCAGGCCGACATAGACGGCGACGGCCACATAGACCTGATCGTCGGCAATTATTTTAAGGACGGCGCGCACATTCTGGACGCGCACGGCTCCGGCGTCGAGGAAATGCACGACACCAAATCCAACTCCTTCAACGGCGGCAAAAAACATTTATTGCTGTGGAAACCCGCCGGCGGCGGCGCGACTATCGATTTTCAAGAAGCCAAGGACATATTGGACCCGGCCATTGAACACGGCTGGGCGCTGGGCGCCGGCGCGGCGGACCTGGACGGCGACCTGCTGCCGGAAATTTATTTTAGCCATGATTTCGGCCCGGACCGCCTGCTGCACAACCGCTCGCGGCCCGGCGGCCTGAAATTCGCCGCGCTGGAAGGCGAGCGCGGCTGGCTGACGCCTAAATCCTTTGTCCTCGGCCATGATTCATTCAAGGGCATGGGGGTGGAATTCGGCGATCTCAACGGCGACGGCTTGCTGGATATTTACGTCAGCAATATCGCCTCCCAATTCGCGCTGCAGGAAAGCCATTTAGTCTGGTTGAGCACCGGACACCCAGAGCTCATGCGCGACGACCGCGCGCCTTACGTGCAAGCCAGCGAGCAACTCGGCCTGTCGCGGAGCGGCTGGGGCTGGGACACCCGGCTCGGCGATTTCAACAACGACGGGGTGTTGGAAGCCTTGCAGGCGACCGGCTTTGTACAAGGCAAGGTTAACCGTTGGCCGGAACTGCAATCGCTGGGCACCGGCAACGACCGCATGATGAGCGACCCGCGCCACTGGCCGCGTTTCCGTCCCGGCGACGATGTCAGCGGCCGTCAGGCCAACGCCTTTTTCGTGCGCGCCGCCGACGGACGCTACTACGATCTGGCTCCGGACCTGGGTTTGACCGAGCCCTGGGTGACGCGCGGCATCGCCACCGCGGACGTGGACGGCGACGGCGACCTGGATTTCGCCATCGCCAATCAATGGCAGCCCTCCCAGTTTTACCGCAACGACTGCCCCGATTGCGGCCGAGCGCTTGAATTGCGCCTGTTGCTGCACGGCGACGCGGACAGCCTGACCGCCCAAGACGGCCATCCGCCGGCGGCTTCCGACCGGCCGGCCATCGGCGCCGAGGCCAGCCTGCAATTGCCGGACGGCCGGCTGCTGGTTAGCCAAGTAGACGGCGGCAACGGCCATTCCGGCAAGCGCAGCCCGGAATTACATTTCGGCCTCGGCCAAGTAGCCGGCGGCGCGCAATTGCCGGTAAAAATACGCTGGCGCGACGCGCATGGCCGCCTGCATCAACAAACGCTGCAACTGACCCCTGGCCTGCACACCGTGCGCCTGGGCTAACCCGGAGTTTTAAGCATGAAAATCATTGAAACCGTCACCACCCGCTATTTTTATCCGCATCATAACCCCAAGCTGCGTTTATACGCCTTGTGGTATTTCATCATTCTGATTACCATTTGGAATATCCTGGGGCATACGGTGCTGGGATTCGAGCAATCCTATATGCATCCGCTTGTCGGCGTCGGCAGCGCTTGCCTGACTCAATTTTTATTGGAATGGGCGGACGCCAAGGCGCTGGGACGCGAACCGCGCTACCGCGGCGATTTCATGGATTTCGCCAATTTTCTGCTGCCGGCCTGGATTCCCGGACTAGCCGTGGCGATGCTGATTTACCCGAACGAACGGCTATGGCCGGTCGCGTTCTGCGCCGCCTTGTCCATCGCCTCCAAAGTCATGTTCCGCGCGCCGGTCGGTGAAAACGCCAGCCAACATTTTTTCAACCCCTCCAACTTCGGCATTACGTTTACCTTGTTGGCCTTTCCGTGGATCGGCCTAGCCCCGCCGTATCATTTTACCGAGAACGTCACCGGAATTTGGCATTGGGTGATACCCGGTTTCGTATTGGTCACCGGCATCATCATCCATGCGCTATTCACCGGCCGCTTGCCCTTGTGCCTGGCTTGGATCGGCGGTTTTTTGGCGCAAGCCTTTATCCGCGTCTGGTGGTTCGATCTGCCGTGGCAGGTTCCTCTGGTGCCAATGACCAGCGCCGCGTTCATTCTATTCACGCTGTACATGATCCCTGATCCGGCCACCACGCCGTTGGAGCCGCGCCGCCAAGTTATTTTCGGCCTATCCGTGGCGGCGGTCTATGGCTTGCTATTGGTCGAACACATCGTGTTCGGCTTATTCCTTGCCTTGTTCCTGGTTTGCGCTCTGCGCGGCTTGACTCTGATTTTGGCGGCGCAATGGCGGCGCGCCGTTGCCTTGGTTCCCGCATTGGCCGATAAATAAGCAGAGAAAGAGGCCATGCGCACGCCGGAATCGAACGCCATCGCCATCGTCGGCATGGCTTGCATCTACCCCGACGCCGCCAATCCGCGAGAGTTGTGGGAGAACGTCATGGCGCAACGGCGTTCCTTTCGCCGCTTTCCGCCGCAACGCCTGCGTCTGGCGGATTATCCGGCCAGCGAACGAGCCGACGCCGACGCCATTTATATCAGCGACGGCGCGTTCATCCAAAATTACCAATTCGACCGCGAAGCTTTCCGCATTTCCGGCGCGACATACCGTAGCGCCGACTTGACGCATTGGCTGGCGCTTGACGTCGCCGGCCGCGCCTTGAGCGACGCCGGCTTTCCCGGCGGCGAAGGCCTGCCGCGCGAATCCAGCGGCGTGCTGCTCGGCAACAGCCTGACCGGAGAATTTTCCCGCGCCGCGCTGATGCGCTTGCGCTGGCCCTATGTGCAGCGTCATTTGGCGGCGCGGCTGGGCGCGGAAGCCGGCTGGGACGCGCCTAAAATTAATCAATTTCTGCAAAGCCTGGAGCTTGCCTATAAGGAGCCGTTTCCGGCGGTGGATTCGGAAACCTTGGCCGGCGGCTTGTCCAATACCATCGCCGGCCGCATCTGCAATTATTTTAATCTGCAAGGCGGCGGTTATACGGTTGACGGCGCGTGCAGTTCCTCTCTGCTGGCGGTGGCCAACGCCTGCGCCGCGCTGAATCAAGGCGATCTTGATCTGGCCCTGGCCGGCGGCGTCGATTTGAGCTTGGACCCGTTTGAATTGATCGGCTTCAGCAAAACCGGCGCGCTGGCGCATGCGGAAATGCGGGTCTACGACCGGCGCGGCTCCGGTTTTCTGCCCGGCGAGGGCTGCGGCTTCGTGGTATTGATGCGCCACGCGGACGCCCTGGCGCAAGGTTTACACTGTTATGCGCTGATTCGCGGCTGGGGCGTATCCTCGGACGGCGGCGGCGGGCTGACCCGACCCGAAGCGCTAGGTCAAGGGCTAGCCTTGCGCCGCGCCTATGCGCGCGCCGGCTTCGGCGCGGACAGCGTGGCGCTGTTCGAGGGCCACGGCACCGGCACGGTCATCGGCGACGAAACGGAATTGCGCGCCCTGGCCGATACCCGGCGGCAAGCCAATTCCGGCGCTTTTCCAGCCGTTGTCGGCTCAATTAAGGCCAATATCGGTCACACCAAGGCGGCGGCGGGCATCGCCGGCTTGATCAAGGCCGCCACTGCGCTGCACCGGCAAATTCTGCCGCCGCATGCCGCCTGCGAGCAGCCGCATCCCATTCTGGCCGACCCTGAATCCCGGCTACGCCGGTTAGAGCAAGCGGAATCTTGGCCGGCGGAACTGCCGTTGCGCGCCGGGGTCAGTTCCTTCGGCTTCGGCGGCATTAACGCCCACATCGCCCTGGAAGGGGCGGCGGCGTTGCGGCGGGAGGCCTTGACCGAAGCGGAAATCACCTTATCCGCCAGCGCGCAAGATGTAGAACTGTTTTTATTTTCGGCGGCGGACGCCAGCGCCCTGCTGGCCGAGCTAACGCAGCTGGCTGAAACCGCCGCGCAACTGGCGCAAGCGGAACTGGCGGATTTATCCGCCGCCTTATGCCTAACGCCGGAATCAGGCCCGCTACGCGCGGCTTGTCTAGCCGCCAATCCTCAACAACTGCACGCTCAATTGCAAACCTTGTGCGATTGGCTGCGGCAGGGTGAACATCGCCGCCTGGATACGGAGCAAGGCCTGTTTTTAGCGCTAACCGACACCGCGCCGCGCATAGCTTTTTTATTCCCCGGTCAAGCCGCGCCGGTGCGCCTGCACGGCGGCGCGCACGCCAGGCGTTTTCCGGCCATTGCCGAATTTTACAGGTCTATGGAGTGGCCGACGGCGGCGGCGGATAGCACCGCCCGCGCGCAACCGGCCATCATCGCCGCCGAACTGGCCGGTATTCGCTTAATGCGCTATTTCGGTCTTAACGCGGTTTGCGCCGCCGGCCATAGCCTGGGCGAACTGGCCGCCTTGCATTGGGCCGGCGCATTGCCGGAAACCGAAGTATTGAACTTGGCGCGCTTGCGCGGCGAAGTCATGCATGCCACGCCAGCCGCCGGAGCCATGGCCAGCCTGAGCGTGGACGCCGCCGCCGCCCAAAGCTTGCTGGCGCAAGGCGGCGATGCGGTGATCGCCGCCTATAACGCGCCGGCGCAAACCGTGATTTCCGGTCCCGTCGCCGGCGTTGAACGCATCATCGCCCTGGCGCATGCCCAAGGCCATGGCGCTCAACGCCTGCCGGTGGGCGGCGCTTTTCATTCGCCGCTGATGCAAGCCGCGGCGCGGACCTTTTCCGATACGCTCAGTCATACCCGTTTCAGCCACTTGCTGGCTCCGGTCGTTTCCACGGTAACCGGACGCACGCTAGACGCCGACGCCGACTTGGCGGCATTGCTGACCCGGCAAATCACCGAGCCGGTGCGCTTTAGTCAAGCTTTTCAGCAACTGGCCGCCGCCGCCGATTTATTGATCGAAGTCGGCCCCGGCCATATTCTCGCCCATCTAACCGCCGTCAACGGCGGCGCGATTCCCGCGTTGCCGCTGGACGTAGGCGGCGACAGTCTGCGGCCATTGTTCAACGCGCTGGCGGCCGCCTATGTCCGCGGCGCGCCGCTGCGGCGCGCCGCCTTGTGCGCCGGCCGCTTTCACCGCGCCTTGCCTCCAGCGGCGGAACGGCGATTTTTCGCCAATCCCTGTGAATCCGCGCCGCGGCCCGGCGCGGAAATTCCGGTTTCGCCGCCGCCCGCCGCGGCCAGCCAATGCCTCGCCGCTGAACCGCCGCCGGAATTTCAAGCGGGTGTCGCGGCGGATTCCGCAAGCTCTTTACTGGAGCTAACCCGGCGAAAGGTTGCCGAGCGCGCGGAATTGCCGTTAACCGCGGTAAGCGATCAGCACAGGCTGTTGCAAGACTTGCATTTAAACTCCATCACCGTCGGCCAACTGGTGGTGGAACTGTGCCAACAATTGCGGCTGCCGCCGCCGCTGGCCCCGACCGAATACGCCGCCGCCACCGTGGCCGGCATCGCCGACGCCTTGGCCGATTTGCAAGCCCATGGCGCGCCTGCGCCGCTTGCCGCCGTCGCCCCCGGCGTGGACGCCTGGGTGCGCGCCTTCTCCTGGCGGCTGGACGCCAACCCGCCGCCAGCCGTCCAGCCCAAGCCCGTCCCCGCCGGAGAATGGCGCATCGTCGCCTCCCCGGAGCATCCGCTTGCGGCTGAAATCGCCCTTCTGCTGCCGAATCTCCCCGGCAAGGGGGTGTTGTTTTGTCTGCCGCCGGAACTGGAGGCCTTGCCAGAAGCGGATTTACTGGCCGCCGCGCGTGCGGCCGTTGAACTGGAACCGCCGGCTTGTTTTGCGATAGTGCAACACCACGGTATTGCGGCGGCTTTCGCCCGCACCGTGCATGCCGAATACCCGCGCTTGAACGTTTGCTTGATCGACGTGCCGCCGCTTCCCGCCGCCGCCCGGTGGGCGGCCGATGAAATCGCCCGCGCCCAAGACTGGGTGGAAGTGTATTACGACGCAAGCGGCGTCCGGCAAGAACCGCGATTGGAATTAATCTTGGCGGCGGACGATTCCGCCGCGCCGCCGGCGCTGACGCCTGCCGACGTGTTAATGGTCAGCGGCGGCGGCAAGGGCATTGCCGCCGAATGCGCCTTGGCGCTAAACCGGCGCCATGGCGTCCGGCTGATATTGCTAGGCCGAGCCCATCCGGAGCAAGACGTCGAATTAGCCGCCAATTTGCAACGATTTGCCGCGCATGGCGCCGTTTTTCGCTACCACGCCGTGGATGTCACCGACGCCGACGGCGTAGCGCAAGCGGTCGCCGCTAGCGTGGCGGAATGGGGGCCGGTGACGGCTATTCTGCACGGAGCCGGCCTGAACCGGCCATGCGGCCTGAGCGCGTTGACCGCGGAGGCTTGCGCCGAGACGCTGGCCCCGAAAATTCAGGGATTCAAAAATTTGCTGGCCGCGGTCAACGCGGAGGATTTGAAACTCGTCATGACCTTCGGCTCGGTCATCGGCCGTATCGGCATGCGCGGCGAAGCCGATTACGCCTTGGCAAACGCCTGGCTGACCCGGCTGACCGAGGACTTTCAACGCCGGCATCCGGCCAGCCGCTGTTTGGCGCTGGAATGGTCCATCTGGTCCGGCGTCGGCATGGGCGAGCGCCTGGGCCGGGTCGATGCGCTGCTACGGGAGGGCGTGACGCCTATCTCCCCGGATCAAGGCGTAGCCTGGTTGCTAAACTTATTACGCGCGCCAAGGCCGCCGGTGGCCGTCATCATCAGCGGCCGCATCGGCAAAACGCCGGCGCTGCCCTTGCCGGGGGCGGCGCTGCCGTTTTTGCGCTTTCTGGAGCAAACCCAAGTCTATTATCCAGGTATCGAACTGGTGGTCGATTCTGAATTATCGCCGCATAGCGATCCCTATTTACTTGACCATGTTTATCAAGGCGAATTATTGCTGCCGGCGGTCATCGGTTTGGAAGCCATGGCCCAAGCCGCGCAAGCCTTGGCCGGGCAAAACCAACCGCCGATATTTGAGCGCATTGAATTCCTGCGCCCGGTGGTCGTGCCGCGCCGGCAAACCCTGACTTTGCGGCTGGCGGTTTTGCGCCGGGAAGACGGGGCGCTGGAAATCGTTTTACGTTGCGGCCAAACCGGATTCCAGACCGACCATTTCCGCGCGGTGGCGGTATTCGCCGCGCCGGACGCGCCCGACCTCACTCAAACTGAACCGGCGGCGCGGGCATTGGCTTTGGATGTCACAACGGAACTGTACGATTCCGGCATATTATTTCATCATGGCCGCTTCCGCCGCCTGCAAGCTTATTTTGAACTTGACGCCTACCGCTGCCAAGCGACGATTTCACCGTGCGCGGCCCCCTGGTTTGCGGCTTTTTTACCCCAGGATTGCGTATTAGGCGACCCCGCCATGCGCGATGCCGCCATTCACGCCATTCAGGCTTGCATTCCGCACGCGCGGCTGTTGCCGGCGGGCATGGAACGTTGGCTGCCGATCAATCCGCTCGCCGCCGGCCCGCGGCGGCTGGCGGCGCGGGAACGCGAATCCGACGGCGAGTTTTTTGTCTATGACGTCGCGCTATACGATCAACACGGCGAATTAACCGAATACTGGCAAGGGCTGCGATTGAAACGCATTGAACCAATTAACTCCGCGCCATGGTCGGAAACGCTGTTGATTCCGTATTTGCAAAGAAAGCTGGATGAATTTTTCCCGTCCGCCGCAATGCGCATCGCGCTACGCGACGAAATGCCCGCGGAACTCGTGCCCGCCCGCGGCGCCACAGCGCCCATTTTGCATAGACCGGACGGCAAACCGGAGTTGCTGAACGACGCCAGCCTATCGGCATCGCACGCCGGCGGCGTCACTTTGCAGCTATTCGGCCAGGGAGCGCTAGCCTGCGATTGGCAGGCCGCCGAGCCGCGCGCGGCGGAAGTCTGGAGCGGCTTGCTGGGCGCGGAGCGCCATGCGCTGGCCGAATTGCTCGCCGCTAAACTCGGCGAAAGCCTGGATGTCGCCGCCACCCGCGTTTGGTGCGCCATGGAATGCCTGAAAAAAGCCGCCCTGCCGGCCAATACTCCGCTCACTCTACGCGCCGAGCCGGGCGAGCAGTGGTTGCTTCTGGCCGCAGGCGCTTATACCATCGCCAGCTTCGCCGCGCCCCTGCGCGACGCCGCCTATCCCAGGGCCTTAGGCGTGTTGTTGCCCAACCCGGACCAAGGCGCGATTCAGGATATCGAACACGGGAGTTATGCATGAGCGGCTACGCCTACCGGCATGTCGTCGGCTTCGAGGAAACCAATCTAGTCGGCAACGTCTACTACGCTAACCATATCCGCTGGCAAGGGCGCGCGCGCGAAATGTTCGTACGTGAATTCGCTCCGGAATTATTGCAAGAGCTGCAACAGGATTTACGCATCGTCACTACCCGCGTCGGTTGCGATTATTTCAGCGAATTGTTCGCTTTTGATGAGGTGGTGATTAAAATGTACGCCGCCGCCATTAGCCAAAGCCGGGTTAGTATGCATTTTGATTATTTTCGCAGCACGGCGGGCGGCGAGGAATTAATCGCCCAAGGCGAGCAGCAAGTGGCGTTCATGCGGCTGCAAGACGCGCGCTTGTCGCCGATTCCAGTGCCGGAAGTCTTGGTTAAGGCGCTCCGGAATTATTTATATCCGGGATAAACGCCGCCGGTCCTAACTGTCCTTACTCTGATTATACGCAGAGATAGGCTCAAAATTGCGGGCATCTAAAAATCAAGATGCTAAAAATGACCAAGGCCGCCCAAGGGCGGCCTTGCTATTTTATTGACTAGCTAGTCTCTAAATTATTTAGAGGTAAACAAGTCGGAGATTACTTTAACGTCGCTATTGCAAGCGTTGTTCAAGCATGGCAAGCGGAAAGCGCTTTCCAGGGTTTTCAACAAAGAGAAGTGGGTGTAGAAATTATTGCTTTTCAAGCCGCCTTTGCCTTCGCTGGTTTCAACGATCAAAGCCACTTGGTTGGTGTTAGGCACGCCGCTGTAGTCGTTTTCATCCCATACCACGACAATCGCATTGTTGCCTTGTTTCCAAGCTTCGGAAGCTTTAATGGAGGTCACCAATTTGTTGACCGCATTGTCGCCCAATTGAATCAACGCAGGATTCAAGGTTGCTTGAGTGCCGTCGGTGCCTGGGTCATAAGCGCAGAATGCGTTGCCATTGCCGGTGCCGTGTTGATCGTTGCATTGGTTAGGCACGATGAAAGAAAAGTTAGGCACGTGACCGGAAGCCAAGTCGGCGTAAAGACCGCTGACGCCGTCAAAACCTGCTATTTGATTAAAGCTCAATTCAGGGTTTGCGCCTTCTTGAATGTTGGCGAAGTAAACAAATGGATTATGTTTAGCCGCGTACAGTTTCACGATGGCGCCGGAGCCTTCACCAGACAGCGCGGCTGGATTCCATCCGGTAAAAGTGCTCAAATTGCTATAAACGCCGTCGCTATAGTTAACGCCGTCAGGTCCGCCAACCGGCAAGTTTTCTTGGTAGCTTTTCCAAGTTTTACCGGCGGCCACCAATTGATCGGCAATCGTTTTGCCGCTAACGTTGGTCAAGGCTGGCAAGGATTTTACGCCGTCAATTTCGTTGACCGCGTTAATGTCCGGAGGAGAGGTTTCGTTTACCGTGTCAACTACCGGGGTCGCCGCGTCGGCGCCAGTGCCGCTAATAGGGCAAATAGGAGCGCCGTTTGAATAAGCGTCGGTATTGCTGGTGGCGCTGGCCAAATTGGTGGTGCAGCTGGTGTTGTGCCAATCAGAGTTGTTGTCGCTCAACACGCCAAAGTTAGAGCCGCCAACAACTTCCAGATAGTTGGTCAAGCTAGGGTGAGCAATCGCGAAATAATTGGTCGCCAAGTTGGCTTGGTTAGCCAAGGAATTGATGAACGGGGCGTTAGGGTTGCCGATGATTTGCGGGTAATAATGATTTTCCATCATGATCAAAAAAACATGATGGAATTTGTTAACGCCTTGTGGCACCGGGCCTTCAACAGCCATGGCGGAACCGGCGAACAAACCGGCCGCAACGCCTAAGGAAACTAATGTTTTTTTCATTTTTTTAATCCATAAAAATAATTGACGGGCGCTATCGCTTTTAAATTTAAAAGCGATGTCCCCTCTAACATACAGGTTCCAAATTAAAGCCAGATGACAAAAGCGTTAAAAAATATTACAATAACATTACATATTTATGAAATTTTAAAATTTAATTTAAAATCAGTTAAATAAAATCCTAGCAACCCATACGCCGCCCCTTATTTCCTAAGGATGCAAGGTCACCGTCATGCTTGCGTGAGCGTATTGACCGCGATAGCTGACCGGAAAATTAGGGATCGCGTCGCCGCCTATCAATTGGCCGATAAAATTGTTCGCGTTGGTGTAAAAAGCCACCTGCGACGTAAAATCAAAGTAAATGACAGGAAAAGTCGTAGCCATTTTAACTTGACCCAATTCGGACTGATACCACCAATTGGCCAAAAAAGGGCTAGGCAGGCTTGGATTCGTCACCGTGCCGTGCAAAAACCAGGTCGGCCAAATCTCCGCTTCCGGCGCGACGGCGGCAAATAACTGGCTTGGCCCTTTTTTAGGCGCAAATTCGTATTCCAAGTTCGGGGTAACTTGGGCCGGAATGCCGAAAGCTTGCAATCCCTCGGCTAGGGCCGGCAAGTTACTTGAGAAAGTCAAGGTGTAATTATTAATGGACGTGTACGGGTCGGTTCCAGTGCCGTCGGGGGAAATCAATTCAATGCCGATATGCGCCACCCGTCCCGCGTGACCGGGACTGCCGTTCACGCTAATGGACTCGCAATCCGACACCCGCACCACCAGACTGGCTTGCCCGCCGCTTAAATCCAGTGCATATGGACTTGGCGTCAAGGCGGCGGCTTTTAATTCGTCAATTGGCGCCACGCCGGCAAACTCGGTGCAATGAGTAAAATCGACGTGCAAAGGCCCTGGATGCCGTGTTGCTGAATCCGCCGCCGCGGGTGAATTGCCTATAGCCGTTAACAAAGAGGAAAACAAAAATAGATTTATGGTACGCATGGGTTGTGTCCTGATATTATTATGGTTATGGGGGCTTCAAGTATAGCAGAAGCTTACAAACCCTAAACAACCCGCCCATGAAATTATTTTCAGCTAAATTCGCTCCGGCTTTTCATACCGGCAGGGCAAATATTCCGCGCGCCACATACTGTCCGCCACGCATTGCGCCAAATCCAGCCCGGATAAATCGGCGCGGCTGGCCGAGCCGTCGGCGATGGCCGCTTGCAACACCCGCTCCGCGACCAAGGCGCTAATTTTCTTCAAATCCCGAATCGGGGGGAAAATATAGCCGTCGGCGCAAACGTCCCGCACATATTCCGCCAAGGCGTAAGCCGCCGCCAGCACCATGCCGTCGCTAATGCGCGAGCATTCGCCGATCACCGCCGCCAACCCCAGGCCCGGAAATATAAAAGCGTTATTGCCCTGCCGTATTTCGTGTCTAACGCCTTCATACACTACATCGCCAAACGGGCCGCCGGTGGCCACAATCGCCCGGCCGCCGGTCCAGGCCACGATGTCCCGCGGCAAGGCCTCGCAATGATCATTAGGATTGGAAAAAGGAAAAATAACCGGCCGCGCATGCGTTTCACACATGGCCTCAACCACCGCTTGGGTAAATATCCCCGCCGCGCCGGACAAACCGATTAATACGCCGGGCCTGAGCTTTTGCACAATCTCCAATAAGCTCGGCGTTCCGCCCACGACATCCCAATCCCGGCAAAAATCCGCCGCTTGCGCGAACGGCAGCTTAAAAGACTCCAATTCGCCGTTGTCTAGCAACAAACCGTTGACATCGGCCACGAATAAATGGCCGCGCGCCTGCTCCTCGGACATGCCGGCAGCCAGCATGCCGGCCCGGATCATCTTCGCCACGCCCAATCCGCCGGCCCCGGCGCCGACGATCAACACCGTTTGCTCCGCCAACCGCTCACCCTTAGCCGCCGCCGCGGACAACAAACCGGCCAGCGCCATCGCCCCGGTGCCTTGTATATCGTCATTAAAGCACGGCAAGGCCTTGCGGTAGCGCGCCAGCACGCTAAACGCGGCGTCGCGGGTAAAATCCTCCCACTGCACTATCGCCTTCGGCCAAACCGCCTTCACCGCCGCCACGAATTTATCCACCAAATCGAAATAAGCTTCGTCCATTAACCGCGGTTGGCGTATTCCCAAATAATGCGGATCATCCAACAACTCCTCGCGGTTGGTTCCCACGTCCAGATTGATCGGCAGGCTTTGATACGGCGACAAGCCGCCGCCCACGGTATATAAGGCCAATTTACCGATGCAAATCGACAAGCCGCCCATCCCTTGATCGCCTATGCCCAAGATGGCGGAAGCATCTGTCACCACGATCATGCGCACGTCGCGTAAGGGATAGGCGCGCATGATCGCCTCGGCCCGGTTAATATTCTCCACCGAAAAAGTCAAGCCGCGCGCGGTACGATACAGAGAACTAAACTGCTGCACCGCCAAACCCACGGTCGGCGTATAAATGATCGGCGCCATCTCCTCCAAATAGGTCTCCAGCAAGGCGTAAAACAACACCGCCGAACGGTCCTGAATTGCCCGCAAAAATTGGTATTTGGCTATGTCTCCGGCCTGCTGCCGGTAACTGAAATAAAGCCGCTCGATTTGCTCATCCAAAGTCGTCACCTGCGGCGGCAATAAACCGTCGAGCTCCAACGCTACCCGTTCCTGACGGGTAAAAGCAGTGCCCTTGTTAGCGTAAGACAAGCTCAGCAAACCAACTCCCTTAATCGATACCGCCATGTATCTTTCCCCTGCCGCATCCGTGCGGCAATCAAAATATTCGCTCAATACAGTCATATTTATAGTTAAAATTAGTCATCAGGGCGTCAATAAAGATGTGTTTAAGCAAAAAAAGTACCATCAAACCCCAATGGCCGCAACAATACCGGCAAAACCGGCGGACTAGGCCGATAAATAGCGGCTTGGCCGCCGCCGCGCCAATGTTGCGCGCCTATGATAAAAGCGCGAGGCGCACCTAAATCATCCTGTCGCACCGCATATTGCTCCAAAACAGTGCGCTAGGATTGCCGACGGCCTAAAACCTATTTCCACGCCGGCGATGGTGGATAGACTCTTAATACTACCTAAGATAACCCAGGATTCTTCGGTTCGCGGTATAATTAACGAAGGGTTGCACAAAAAAACCCTATATTGGATAAGAATTAAGCTTATAACAGGCAAACTGCGACAAAAAGCCGCATTTTCAAATTCAATATGGCAAGCTAACATTATTTAGCTACATGCTAAGGACTAGCGTTTTTCCGGCGGAGGCCATCTTCGCGCAAAACCTTCCAAGGCGTAGGCTGATAAACTTTTCTTACCAAAACTTAAGCAAATCAACCAATCGAGGAATCTAAACCATGGACAAATTAGTAGCTCTATCTCTCAGCATCGGCGGGCTGGCCGGCATCGCCACCTACTTCGCCATCGGACCGGCGGCGGGCGTGTTTTTCATCTGGGCCGCCACCATCGCTTGGGGCGCTTACTTTTTGCTAGGCGCTAATCAGCAAGCGGCGATCAACACCATCGTCAACGGCATTTTCGGCGTATTTTTGGCTTGGGCCACCGCCCTGCTGATCCTGAAGCTGGATCCGGAAATCTCCATCGGCCTGGAAACCGCCACCGCACTGATCGTCGGCGGCTCCGTCGTGGTACTGGTTCTGTCCGCCAAACTGCCGACCTTCGCCATCATTCCGGTTGGCGTACTGGGCTACTCTTCCACCTTCGCCTATTTGTTGCAAACCCCAGACAAACTGAACCAAGAAGTCTTGTTGGGACCAACCTTGAGCAACCCGCTGTTGGTTATCTCCATCTCCTTCATTCTGGGTTCCGTGTTCGGCCATTTGTCCAATGAATTGGCCGGCAAATTGAGCAGCATCCCTTGCTCTTGGGGTAAGAAAAAATAAGCCCCGGCTTTCGATGCCAAAGGGTCGCCTAGCGGCCCTTTTTTATTTCACGGCCTCTACCGACAACAGTCCCGCCATCCAAGATTTTTTGATTTAGAGCAATACGAATATAAGCCTACTGTAAATAAACCCCTGGTTCCCCAAGAGGTTCGGCACAAAACGCCGCGCTATCGAAACCATAAACGACAATTTTTAGTGAATTTAATACCGAAAAATCTCATTCAGGCTATTCGCCGATAAAAACGCCTGCAACCATTCCTCAATTTCCGGAGCGGAAGCGGAGTCGATTTGAGCTTCAACGTGCAAAGGCAGTGGGCCAAATCGTTTGGTCAACAACACCCGCAAAGTTCGTATTTCTTCAATCGCCCATTGCAACTTGTTTTGCCGCGACAGCACCGTTCTGATCCAGACCGCGAACAGCCGTTTAAGCTCCGACTTGCCGTCAAGCAGCTCCATCGGCAGGTCTATAGAGATTTCACGGCCAACCGATTTGTCCCAAGCGTGTTACAACAAAACCCGCTCCACTCCGCCGGCGCCGGCCTGCTTGATATACTTCGGCAGCCAGTCTTGACCCAATATATCGCGCGCCAGTTCCACCACGATGTAATCCGCTTCCAGGTTTTCGATTTCGCCGTTGTAGCGCTGTAGCCCCTGCATGCAAGACGGACAAGAGGTCAACACCGTCACCGGGCCTTCGCCGGCCGTGTTGGCGATGTCGAGTTTCAATTCCTGCGCCTTGCGGAAGCGTATTTGGGTGGAGATATCCGGCCGCGCCACCGCCAGGGTGCCGGATTCGCCGCAGCAGCGGTCGGATTTAGTCACCGTCGCGCCAAGCAAGGCGTTGACGGTTTTCATCGGGTCTTGCTGTTGCAGCGGGCTATGGCACGGGTCGTGGTAAACGTAGCGCTTGCCGCGGGCCGAGCTGGCTTGCACCCCTTTCTCCAGCAGATATTCGTGAATGTCAATCAAGCGGCAGCCGGGGAATATCTTGTCGAATTCATAATCCGCCAATTGGTCCAGACAGGTGCCGCAGCTGACGATGACGGTTTTGATATCCAGATAATTCAGGGTATTCGCCACCCGGTGGAACAACACCCGGTTGTCGGTGGTGATTTTTTGCGCGCTGTCGTATTGGCCGGCGGCGCGTTGCGGGTAGCCGCAGCACAAATAGCCGGGCGGCAGCACGGTTTGCACCCCCAAGTGGTACAACATGGCTTGGGTGGCCAGGCCGACTTGCGAGAACAGCCGCTCGGAGCCGCAACCGGGGAAGTAAAACACCGCCTCGCTATCGCCGCGGGTTTTGGCCGGGTCGCGGATAATGGGCGTGATGTGATCGTCCTCTATGTCCAACAAGGCGCGCGCGGTTTTGTTCGGTATCTTGCCCGGCATTTTGCGGTTGGTGAAATGTATCACCTGCTCGCGTAGCGGCGGCTTGCCGGTGGACGACGGCGGCAGCCGCAGCTGCGCCTTGCCCCACGGCCGCAGCAGGCCGCTGGCCAGACGTTGGCCTTGGTAACCCCATTCTATCATTGCCGTGCGCAACAGCTTGATACTGTGCGGCTGGGTGTTGGTCAAAAACGCCAAGGCGGCGGTTTTGACCGGATTAAAGCTTTGCTTGCCCATTTTGCGCAGCAGATTGCGCATATTCATCGACACTTCGCCGAAGTCGATGTCCACCGGGCATGGATTAAAGCATTTATGACACACCGTGCAATGGTCGGCCACGTCCTCGAATTCATTCCAATGACTGATGGAAATGCCGCGCCGGGTTTGCTCCTCGTACAAAAACGCTTCTATCAACAGCGAGGTAGCCAGAATTTTATTGCGCGGCGAATACAACAAATTAGCCGCCGGCACGTGCGTGGAGCACACCGGCTTGCATTTGCCGCAGCGCAAACAATCCTTCACCGATTCGGCGATAGCCCCGATATCGCTTTGCTGCATGATCAGCGACTCATAGCCCATCAAGCTGAACGACGCGGTGTAGGCGGCGCGCAAATCACCGCCGGGCATTAATTTCCCGCGGTTGAAATGGCCGTGCGGGTCTACTTGTCGTTTATATTCGTGAAAACCGGCCAATTCCTCGGCGGTCATATATTCGTATTTGGTGATGCCTATGCCGTGCTCGCCGGATATGACGCCGCCCAGAGCGCGCGCCAGTTCCATGATGCGCGCCACCGCCGCGTTGGCCTCGCGCAGCATGTCGTAATCATCGGAGTTGACCGGCAAGTTGGTGTGCACATTACCGTCGCCGGCGTGCATGTGCAGCGCCACGAATACCCGGCCGCGCAGCACTTTTTTATGCACCGCCAGCACCTGCTCCATGATGGGCTTGAAATTGTCGCCGGCGAATACTTCCGCCAGACGCGGCAGCAATTCGCTTTTCCAGGAGATGCGCAACGAATAATCTTGCAAACGGTGAAACAAAGTCGGATGGTCCGCGCGGTTGCTCAATTCGCCCAACGCTATGCCGCGCGCTTGCAACACCTGTTCCGCCGCCGCCAGCGGCGTGTCCAGGTTGGCGTACACCCATTGCCAATGGGCGCGGGTTTGCTCCACCGCTTCCAAGGCCAGCGCGCGGCGGTCGCCAAGCAATTCCTGTTTATTCTGCCCGGCTTCATAGGAGCGTAGCGGCAACTGGCCCTGCAAATAGGCGCTCAGCGCCGCGCATAAATTCAGTTTATTGCGCAAGGATAATTCAATGTTGATGCGCTCAATGCCGTCGCAATAATCGCCCATCCGCGGCAGCGGGATCACCACGTCCTCGTTAATCTTAAACGCGTTGGTGTGCTTGGCGATGGCGGCGGTGCGCGCCCGGTCCAGCCAAAATTGCTTGCGCGCCTCCGCGCCGACGGCGATGAAGCCTTCCGCGCCGCGCATATTGCACAGGCGCACCACTTCCGCGGCAGCCAGCGCCACTTGTTTATCATCATCGCCGACGATATCGCCGATCAATACCATTTTCGGCCGCCCGTGGCGCTTGGCCTTGGTGGCGTAGCCCACCGCCTTGACGTAACGGGCGTCCAAATGCTCCAGGCCGGCCAGCATCACCCGCTGTTCGCCTTGCTTGGGCAAGGCGGCCAGATAATCGCGGATTTCCACGATGGCCGGCACCGCTTCCCGCACCTGACCGAAAAACTCCATGCATACGGTACGGGTATGCGCCGGCATTTTATGCAAAATCCAGCGCGCCGAGGTAATAATGCCGTCGCAACCCTCTTTTTGCACCCCGGGCAATCCGCCCAGGAATTTGTCGGTCACGTCCTTGCCGAGCTCGCCTTTGCGGAACATCCGGCCAGGCAGGCTCAGGGTTTGTTCGGACAATAGCTCGCCTTGCAGACTGGCGTAACGCTTTAATGAAAAACCGACCTGCTCTTGTTCGTGAATTTTGCCCAAATTATGATTGAGGCGCTGCACTTCCAACCAATCGCCGTCCGGAGTGACCATGCGCCAAGAGGCCAGATTGTCCAAAGCCGTACCCCACAGCACCGCTTTCTTGCCGCCGGCGTTCATGGCGATGTTGCCGCCGATGCAAGAAGCGTCGGCGGAAGTCGGGTCGCAGGCGAACACCAGGCCGGCCGCCTCGGCGGCATCCATGACCCGGCGCGTCACCACGCCGGCCCCGGTGAATACCGTGGCATAAGGCTCGTCCACGCCCGGCAGGCGGTCGTCGAAGCGCACCGCGTTTAATGCCAGCAATTTTTCGGTGTTAATCACCACGCTGTCCGGCGTCAACGGGGCCGCGCCGCCGGTATAACCGGTGCCGCCCCCGCGCGGAATGATGGTCAAGCCCAGTTTGATGCTGGCCTTCACCAAATGACTGACTTCGGCTTCGGTGTCGGGGTACAGCACCACGAAGGGATACTCCACCCGCCAGTCGGTGGCGTCGGTGACGTGCGCGGCGCGGGCGAAACCGTCGAAGCAAATATTATCCTTGCGCGTATGCTTGGCGTATAAGGCCAAGGCTTGCTTGCGCAAGGCGGCGGTGTGTTCAAAATGCTTGGCGAAGGCGTCTATGGCTTGTTGCGCCGCGGCTATCAACTGCCCTACTTTCTCGGCGCGGCCGGTTGATTGTTGTTCGATTAGCAATTTTTGCCGTTGCTGCAATTGACTGATACGGTGGCGCAAGGCGTCCAACAAAGCTTGCCTGCGGCCTCGGTTATCCAGTAAATCGTCTTCCAGATACGGATTGCGCCGCACCGCCCAGATGTCGCCCAGCACCTCGTAGAGCATGCGCGCCGAGCGTCCGGTGGAATGTTCATCGCGCAAAGACTGCAAAATGCGCCAATTGTCCTCGCCCAGCAAGCGAATCACAATCTCGCGGTCGGAGTAAGAGGTATAGTTATACGGAATCTCGCGCAGCCGCGCCGGGGCGGTAGCGTTTGATAAGATTCCGTCGGATATGGATTCGTCCGAAAAAGATCCGTCGGAAAAACTTGCGGTATCCAGCATTGAAAAAACTGTCCTTAAGATTGATAAATGAGCCGGCGCCTAGGAAAGCACCGCCAAAACGTCCGCCAAACTGGGGCCGCCGATGAAAAAATCCGCTTCCGCCCGCACCAGGGGGCGATCCGCCACGCCGCCGAAACCAACCATGTAAGCGCCGGCCAGCTTGGCCTCCAAATCGGTTTTACCATCGCCGACCATGGCCAGGCGCGGTTGCGTCAGGCGGATGCGGCGGCAAATCCGCGCCTTGCCGCCGCTGACCGCCAACGGCGAGGCGCGGTCGAAATCCGTGTATTCGCTCTGCCGGTCCAAGAAAATATCGACCGCGTGCACCCGCTCGTCCGGCACGCCCAACACCGCCGCCAGAGGCAAAATGGCTTGACGCAGGCCGCCGCTGATGATGTGTACGTTCTTGCCTTGCTCGGTCAGGGTTTGCACCGCGGTCAGCGCGCCGGGCGTCATTTCCGCGATGTACAACTCGGCCAGCCAGTCCAGCGCCGCCCGGTTGGGACGAATCATCTCCAAGCGCCGGGCGTACACCGCCTCCAACGGCAGTTCGCCGTTCATGGCTTGTTCGGTCAACGCCGAACACGCGTCGAACAAACCGGCGCGCCGCGCCAGCTCGTCTATGCCCTCAATACGGCTCAAGGTGCTGTCGCAATCAAAACATACCGCGTCAAAACTCATAATACAATTTGCCTTACCGTGTGAATCGCCGGCGCCGCCTGCACGGCGCGGATCAACTCGGCGCTTAAAGGATGATTGACCGCTATCGCCATCATGGCCACGCCTTGCGGGTCGGCGTTGCTGACGTGCATGCGGGTGATGTTGATGTCGGCCGCGCCTAAAATCGAGCTGATGCCGGCGATGACGCCCGGTTTGTCGGTGTGCCGGGTAATCAGCAACACGCCTTCGGGCGCGGCTTCGATTTCAAAATGATTGATGCTGACCAGTCGCGGGTGCTCGTCGCCCAACAAGGTGCCGGACAGACTAAGGCTTTGCCCGCCGCCGTGGCCGGTGATTTTTAACAGGGATTGGTAACCCTCGCAATCCCCGCCATGGGTTTCCAGTAAACTGATGCCTTGGCGCTTGGCGAAACACTCGGCGTTGACGCGGTTGACCGGCGTGGAAAAGCGGCCGGACAGCACGCCGACCAGGGCTTCCGCCGATACCGGCCGGATTTTGATGTCGGCGGCCCGGCCCTGCAACGCCACTTCCAGCTTGGTGAGCGGATGCTCCAGCAAGCCGGCCAACACCTGTCCTAAAATCCGCGCCAATTGCATGAAAGGCTGCGCCTGTTTTAATTCCTCCGCCGACAAGCGCGGCAGATTCAAGGCATTGACCGCCTCGCCGGTTTGCAGGTATTTGACCGCTTGTCTGGCGATTTCCACGCTGACGGCGGTTTGCGCCTCGCGGGTGGATGCGCCCAAATGCGGGGTGCACACCACATTGTCCAGCGCCAATAGCGGCGAATTCAAAGGCGGTTCCTGCTCGAACACGTCAAGCGCCGCGCCGGCCAGGCGTCCCGCGCTCAAGGCCTCGGCCAGCGCCGTCTCGTCCACCAGGCCGCCGCGCGCGCAATTGATCAGCCGCGCGGATTTTTTCATGTGCGCCAATTGCTCCGCGCCGATGACGTGCCGGGTTTGCTCCAACAACGGGCAATGCAAGGTCAAATAATCGGCTTCGCGCAGCAAACGCGGCAAATCGACGGATTGCACGCCCAACTTCTCGAACACTTCCGGCGCGACGAAAGGATCGTGAGCCAGCACCCGCATGCCCAGACCCAGGCCGCGTTGCGCCACGATGCGGCCTATGGTCCCGAAACCGAGGACGGCCAAGGTTTTGTGCGCCACTTCGCTGCCCAGCCAGCGCGAGCGCTCCCACAAGCCGGCGCGCACCGAGGCATTGGCTTGCGGCAGATTGCGGCTCAGCGACAGCATGTGCGCGATGGCCAGTTCAGCGGTGGTAACCGCGTTGGCGTCCGGAGTGTTCATGACGATGACGCCATGCTCCATGGCCGCCGCCAGATCGACGTTATCCACGCCGATGCCGGCGCGGCCCACCATTTGCAGTTTCTTGGCCGCCGCCAACACCTTTGCCGTTACCTGCGTGTCGCTACGGATCAGCAAGGCGTCGAAATCCGGAATCAGCTCGCACAGCGCGCTCTCGTTTAAACCGGTTTGCAAATGCACCTGTATTCCCGGTTGCGCGGTTAAATAATTGACGCCTTCTTCCGCCAGCTTATCGGCGATCAGGATTTTTTTGGTTTCCATCGGTTTCCTTAATTAAGATTCGCCTAGCGGGTCAGCCCCTAAGGCCCCAAGCCATTGTTGCGGATAATTCGGTTGCCGCAAGGCTTGCAGCTTGCGTTGCACGATTTGGCTGCGCTCGATCAATTGCAGGTTTTGCACGGTGTCGGCATGCGTGTGATCCAGCGTGAAGCGCGCCAGATAATCCAAGTGCCGTTGCCAAAGAGCAATATCGCGTTGTTGTTTCACCCGCAGCCGTTGTTGATACCAATCCGAGGCCAGCAGGCTGTCGCGGGTGAACAGGGCGCGGATTTCCGGATCGTGCGCTTGCTTGCCGCGGTAATTTCCGTAGGCCATGATGTGCAGCAAGGCTTGCAAGGGCGGACACGCTTCCTCGACGCTGCCGTCCTCGAAATAACGCAAGGCGACCCGTTGCTGAGTTTCCACGATGTGCCGCACGCCGTCGGCGAACTCATCCAGCCCTTGCAGCTCGGGGCGCAGAATTTCGTCGGTGAACACCGCGCGCGGATTGTCGAAAATTTTGCCCATCAAGCCGCGCACAAAACCGCTGGTAATACGGTAACCCAGGCGGCTGGCCAAAACCGGCTCGCCTTGGTGCATAAAATCCCGCACTGGCTCCAGATAACCGCGCCCGATCAAATAGTCCGGCTGCCGTTCTTCATACGACAGGCGAGCCCAGATTTCCGGAATCAGCAGGCTGATGTCGTGATCGACGCGGATATGCGGCCCGATGAAGCCCGCCGAACTGGAAAATCCGGGGTAGCCGGTCAAAATATAAGACACCAGGGCGGCGTTCAAATCCGCCGTCGGCCGCAAGGCGTTGAACGGCCCCTTGGTCATCGCGCCCTCGCTGCCCGCGCCGGTGGTGGACGGCGATTTTCCGGTCAGGGAGCTGATGAAATCCATGAACAATTCCGGCAACTCCTGATAATGGATGGGATTATACACGGCCAGCGAGCGAATGTCGCCGTCCGGCGGATTGTTGCGCCGGCCTATCAACACGGCGTCCACCGGATGAATAACCGGCAAGTGCAACGGCAATTTGCGGTGCAAGCGCACGCCCATTTCCGCCACGTATTTTCGTAGCGGCTGGGTCAGGTCGTGACGGGTTTCCAGATAGCGCGGATTTTTGGACGGTTTGCCGTTGACCAAACGCGGATGCGCCGAGGAAACCACGTAACCGGGCTGGCCGGCGGCCTCGTTAAGCAGTTTCTGCATCGGCGGGGTGAACTTGGACAAAGTCAGCACGTCGTCGATCACCGCTTGCAGTTTATCGCCGCTCAAGGGTTCAAAATTGGACAAAAAATTGCCGGGCGCGGACATGTTGGCCTCGGTTTGCTTGTCATAACCGGGGATGATGGCGTCGTCCGGGCGTTGAAACAGCCGGTATTCACAGTTTTGGGTCAATTTGAGGCTGGCTTGGCGATGGCCGACGCCGAGCAAGGGGCGCAGCAATTCGGCCGGGACCACCACCGAGGCGGTGATATCATCCTCCATCTGAATTTTTTCCGAAGGCACGTAGTCCTGCCGCGCCTTGAAAATGCGCCAAGCATGATGCTCATCGAAACCGGTGCGCAAATAGGTGGCGACGATTTTGCGCTGCTCGATTTTCAATTCATGGCCGGGAGCGCCGTCCACCAAATCCACGGATAAATGCCGACGCCAATCCTCGCCCCACTCGGCGCGGTAAAAGCGCTTGATGACGAATACCAGGGCCAGTATGCGCGGCGGAATGGCCTTAAGCCACAGATTATATGCCTCGGTATGATACGGAGACGGGGTCAGCAGTTTGATCAACGAACCCAGGCTGCGTTTGTCGCTCAGGGGCGGCCGGGAAGGCTTGCGGTCTTCCTGCTCGTGGCCGGGCAAAAAGCGGTCGCGGTAATCGTAGTCGAAAATGGTTTGCACCCAATCCAAGTCCTTGTCCAGATCATCGATGTACAAGGGGCCGTAAATGACCGCGTCCTCAATGGATTTGGAGATTTCCGACTTGCCGCCGCCGGACACGGTGCTGGGTTTATGACAAAACGTCCCTTCCGCCTCGGTGCCGACCAAACGCCAGGACGGCGCGCCGGGATGCTTGCACATCTCTATTTTATAGCCGTTGGGCTGCATGTAGATTTTGCCCGGTTGCAAGCGTATGCCTTGCGGCGCGCCATTGTGCAGCCAGGTGATGGTTTGGGAGTTCAAATTCATGCGCAAATCCTGCGGCACGTAAACAATCGCCGGATAACGCTTGTCGATGGCGTAGCCTTCCGCTTTTACATCCATGATCTCGCCGTACAACGCGGCCATCTCCGCGAAGTCGTAGCCGGGTTCGCGGGTGCCGCTGGCGACGCCGAATTCGTCGCCGTGGTGAAAGCGCTGAAAAGCCAGCGCGCCGCCGGCGTGCTCTTCTTCCGCCAAGCCGTATAAATTGGCGGCGTAGCTGATTTGAGTTTTGACTTCCTTTTTGCAATAGCCGTAATAATTGTCGGCCAACAAGGTCACGATCACGCCGCGGCGGTCGCGGGCGGTAATCTTAAACGCCTGGCCGTTGTTATACAACTCGTCCGGCTCGCGCCAGCACATGCCCTCGGCGCGCTGTCTTTCGCTCGCCGCGTCCCAGTGCGGCAAGCCCACGTCGCGCTTGAGGAGTTTGCATAAATGCGGTGCCAGAATCACGCAGCCGCCATGCCCGGACCAATGTTCGATGTCCAGCGCGGCGTCGAACTCAGGCAGGGCCGGGTTGCCGCCGTTGCCGAAAATGCTTTCCACGAAATCCAGATTGCTCACCAGGCCGCCGGGGGCGAAGAAACGGATTTCCATGGATTTTTCCGCTTCCACGCCGGGAATTTCCGGGCAGATCACCGGCCGCAGCAATAGCGAGGCGAACATGCGCGCCGGACGCGGCTGGGCGCTGGTGAACGGCAGGGTTAGCAAGGATTCAGGCGGATTCAACGCCTGCTCGAGCAGCAGCGCGAAAGTCAGTTTCGGAACCAGTTTTTTATCGCCGGGAACCGGCAAACCGCCGTCGGCGATATGAAAAGAACCTTCCGTGGTGCGGCGGTCGCTGGCCGGATTATGCAAAATGCCTTGCTTGACCCGATAGCTGGAGACATATTCGGAGATAAATTCGTCCCTGCCCAAAGGCAAGGACAGCTCGCGCGCCACGCCGTGGCGGTCTAGCTCAAAGGTGATGGCCGGCAACAGCGGACTATTTTCCAGACCGAGGTCTTCAAGATAATCGTCTAAAAAATCCTGGATACGCCGGTCCGCCGGATACAGGCTGGAGTGCGCCAGCTGGCGGCTTTTTTCTTGATAATTGTTCAGCAAATCTTGCGCGATGGCCATGAAACCGGCCGCGGCGTCGTCCACGCATACCGCTTGGCCGCAAGACGCCAGTTTAAGGTTGATGTACAACAATAATTGTTGTTTATCAAGTTGCGAATTGGCGTTCAGGCCGCCGGCGTTCGGGTTGCCGGTGCTCAGGTAACTCAAACCCAGCGCTTTTTCAAAATCCACTGCCGCCTCCTTATTATATTAATTATAATAATTGTCATATGATAAATTCCTTATTTAAATGATAGTCTATCATAGGCGGCCACGGCGTTTTGAGATGCCCGGCGATTGCCCTCACGCCGGCGGCGCGGCTTGAAAGCGGCGTTGCCGCCGATTGCCGGCCGCCGCCTTCGTGTCCATCGGGTTTGCGGCGTTCAAGTTTGCGCCGTTTTCCCGCCGCCTTAGAAAATCGGGCTTGGATTTTTCGCCGCCACGCGCGAAATCGGCCTCCAGGGCTTGCGCCAGAAGCTCGGCGTCCAGCCCCAGCGCGGCCACGCCCGTGGCGTGACAGAGTTCAAACAAGCGTTTCAAGGATATTTGCCACATGCCGCCAGCGGCTTGATACAAAGCCTCGCTCAAGCGCATGAAGCGGTCGAACGGCTGCCCGGCCAGCAACAAAGGCACAGTGGCGGAAAAGCGGCCGGAATTGGCCAATAAATCCCAAAACCTAGCGAAACGTTGCAAGCGCTGCAAATCATAAAAGCTCATGTCCCGCGTGCTCAACACCGCGTAAGGCGGATTGGGATCGTAGCGCATGGCGTATGCATCCGTATGCCTGTTGATCGGCGCGCCGCGCAAGCGTTTCAAAATGCCGACTTGAATTTCCTGCGGCCCCAAGCCGTACAAGCGGTCGAAACTGGCGGCGAAACCGGCCATGTCATCCCCCGGCAAGCCGGCGATCAAATCGGCGTGCACGTGCGCGGCGCTGTGCCGGCGCAGCCAGCGCAGGTTTTGCTCGGTTAACTCATTGTTTTGTTTGCGGCTGACTAGCTGCTGTACCTGGGTATCAAACGTCTGCACCCCAATTTCCAATTGCAGCGCGCCGGGCGGAAAGCGGCTAATCGCTTGTTGCAGCGCCGGCGGCAGATGATCCGGAATCACCTCGAAATGCAGAAATAAATCGTCGCTTAAACGCTCTAGAAAAAACGCCAAAATCCGCACGCTGGCGTCGATTTTAAGGTTGAAAGTGCGGTCTATGAATTTGAAGCGCCGCGCGCCGCGCGCATGCAAGCGCGCCAACTCCGCCAAAAAATCATCCAACGGGAACGGCTTGGCGGTTTTGTCCAGCGCGGACAGGCAAAACTCGCATTTAAACGGACAGCCGCGCGAGGCCTCCACGTAAATAATGCGCTGGCGGATGTCTTGGTCGCTGTAAAACGGATACGGCGACGCCAGCTCGGCCAGCGGCAAAGTGCCGCCAGTAATGATTTTTTGCGCCGGCCGGCCGCCGGCTAGCAGTGAGCGGCATAAATCGCGGAAGGCAAATTCGCCGTCGCCGGTAATAATATAATCCGCGTGGTCCGCCGCCGGCGGTAAATCCGGCGGGTGGCTGACTTCAGGCCCGCCGAGCGCGATAATGATATGCGGGGCTATTTGCTTGAGCAGCGCCGCCACGGCGGCGATTTCCAAGGCGTTCCAGATGTACACCCCAAAGCCGATGACGGCCGGCGCGCGGGCCAACAACTGCTCGGCCAAATCCGCCGGCCGCTGCCCCAGCGTAAATTCCACGATCTCCGCCTCCGGCTGTAGTTCAGCCAGATTGGCGTAAAGATAACGCAAACCAAAGGCGGTATGGCTGTAACGGGCATTGAGGGTGGATAGAATAATACTCGGCATGAGTTAATGTAACGATTACAATCGGCGGGTTTTGGCTAGCTGTCCATTGAAGTTAAAATTATATCATCGTCAAAAGTGGAAATTATCCGCGGTCATGGCTATCTCTGCCTGGGATGAATCCAGGTTGACGAAAGGGCCTCCGCCTGCCGCAACACCGTTTGCACCGCCGTATCCTGCAAATCCGGCGGATAGCCATATTTGCGCAAGATGCGCTTCACCAGCACCCGCATGCGGGCGCGGGCTGAATCCCGGCGCGCCCAGTCCACGGAGGCATTTTCCCGCAGGCTGACCAGCAACTCGTGCGCAATCAGCCTTAGCTTGTCGTCGCCCATGACTTGCACGGCGCTTTCGTTCTCGGCCAGCTGAGTTATGGCAAGGGAGACAAGCCCAGCCTATGATGCTTACATCAGACCTGCCCGCCCACGCCTTTAAACTTCTCAACAAAAGCGGCTATTTTTTGAAAAACACTCTGCTTTTTTGTAAGGTACTGCGGGTTTAACGGACTCATCTTAGGCAGAATGGCATTAAGCTCGGTGCCATTGTCACTGGCGAATTCCCGCTTTAGCGAGGTGGCGATATAACGCTTCGCTGCCTCTGTATTCAGGTTTTCAGCGTTAATGAGCTCTTGTGCCTCACGCTGTTGTTCCGCTTGGGCAAAGGTAAAGAAGGCATCAATCACACTGGCTTTGTCGCCAATCTGGTCTAGGTCAGTTTGATTAATAAAATCCACTAACAGGCCCTCTTTGGCGCGGTTGCCCAGGCTAGCGCGAATCACCCGGCGTACGTCTTCAACCAGTGAGGCTTTGTCCTTAACTTTCTTATTATTCTCAAAAATCAGTTCAAGAATGTAATCCAGATTGATTTCCTGCGACTTGAGCAAATCCACCTCAAACACCACATCGTCCCAATCAATGGTGGACTTCTCATTTTCGGCGGCGGATTTTTCCCGGCGCAGCCAATCGCGAATATCGTTATAGGTTGAACGGTAATCCTGAATTTTTCGCTCGGCAGGCATCCTGATAGTTTGCAGCGCCGCCAAATCGTCGTCGCTTAAATAGTGCTGCGCCTTAAAGGCCTCAACCGCTTGCGGGTCGTTCATATCGACGCTTTGCAAAGCTTTCAGGCTGGCAAATTCATCGTAATTTTGCAGTACGTTCTCAACACGCAAATATTCGCCAAACAGTTTCGCAAAGGCCTTTTTGTCGGACTCTTTTTCAATGGCGGAGGGATCAGGAAAGCGCTGCTCTAACTCCTTGACAACATCCACAAAACCGCGCCGCGCCTCACCGGTCACCACATCGGTAAAGCCTTCCATGTATTCCTTGTAACTTTTCTCCAGCACCACGTTTTTGGTGTTTTTATCGCCAAAAAGGGTAATGGCATCCACCGTGGCTTGCTCTAAATCACGAAAAGTGATGATATTGCCAAAGGTTTTGGTCGCATCAAAAATACGGTTGGTTCGCGAATAGGCCTGCATCAAACCGTGGTAACGCAAATTTTTATCAACAAACAAAGTATTCAGAGTGGGGGCGTCAAAGCCAGTTAAAAACATGCCAACCACAATCAACAAATCAATATCCTGATTCTTCACACGCAACGCAAGGTCACGGTAGTAGTTTTGAAATGCATTACTCTCCACACTAAAATTGGTTTTAAACAGTGCGTTATAGTCGGTAATGGCCGCGCTTAAAAACTCTTTGGCGCTGCTATTCATGGCGGAAACATCAAAGCTTTCATCCTGAATATCGCCGACAGCATCCTGCTCTTCATTGGCTGCAAAAGAAAAAATGGTGGCAACGTTTAACGGCTTACTACTGTCTATCTGTAACTGCTTAAACGACTCATAGTACAGCTTGGCTGCATCCACACTGGTTACGGCAAACATAGCATTAAAGCCTTTGGCGCCTGCTTGAAGGCGGTGTGTTTTCTGCCGGAAGTTATTCAGGATGTACTGCGAAATTTCGTGGATACGCTCGGGGTGCAACAGGGCTTGTTTGTTTTCCGCGGCGCTAAGTTTTTTCTCGTCCTGCTCGGTTTCAATGGCTTTGAACTGCGGACGCACATCGTTGTAGTCCACCTTGAACTTCAATACCTTTTCATCACGGATGGCATCGGTGATGACATAAGAATGCAGCTCGCGGCCAAACACGCTGGCAGTGGTATCGGCGCCCAAGGCGTTTTGCGGGAAGATCGGTGTGCCGGTAAAACCGAACTGATAAAATTTCTTAAACTTTTTCTGCAGATTTTTCTGCGCTTCGCCAAACTGGCTGCGGTGGCATTCATCAAAAATAAACACCACTTGCTTGTTGTAGATGGGCAAGTCATTTTCACTTTTCATCAGGTTGTTGAGCTTTTGGATAGTGGTGACAATGATTTTGTTGTCGTCTTTATCCAGATTGCGCTTAAGCCCGGCAGTGCTGGACGAGCCATTGACGCTATCCGGCGAAAAGCGTTGGTATTCTTTCATGGTCTGGTAATCCAGATCTTTACGATCCACCACGAAGAACACCTTGTCGATGAAATCCAGCTCGGTGGCCAACCGAGCCGCTTTAAAACTGGTCAGGGTCTTGCCAGAGCCGGTGGTGTGCCAGATATAACCACCGCTTTCGGTGTTGCTCCAGTTTTTGGCTTGATAGGCGCTGTTGATTTTCCACAAGATGCGCTCGGTGGCGGCAATTTGATAGGGGCGCATAACCAGCAAAGTATCACTCACATCAAACACCGAATAATGCAGCAGCACATTGAGCAGGGTGTTTTTCTGGAAAAACGTGGCGGTAAAGTCTTTTAAGTCTTTAATCAGGCCATTATCAGATTTCGCCCAATTCATGGTGAAGTCGAAGCTGTTTTTGTTGCGCTGAGTAGTATTGGCGAAATAACGGCTATCGGTGCCGTTGGAGATCACAAACAGCTGCAAATACTTATACAGCGAGTTCTCGCTGTTAAAGCTCTCTTTGCTGTAACGATGCACCTGATTGAAGGCTTCACGAATCGCCACGCCGCGTTTTTTCAGCTCCACCTGCACCAGGGGCAAACCATTGACCAGCACCGTGACATCGTAACGGTTGGCGTGAGCGCCCGTTTGCTCAAACTGCTTGATGACTTGCGCCTTATTGCGGGCAACGTTCTTTTTATCCAGCAGATAGATGTTCTGGATATGGCCATCGTCAAACACGAAGTCGTGAATGTAGTCGTCGTGAATCTTACGGGTTTTATCAACGATGCTGTCGCTGGGCCTATCCAGCCAGGTCTCCACAAAACGTAGCCACTCACCGTCGGTAAACCGCATGTTGTTCAGTGTTTGTAATTGCTCGCGCAGATTGGCCAGCAGCTTCTCGGGCGTGTTTAAATCGGGCGCATAGTCATAACCCTGATTCTGCAAATCCTGTATGAACTCCCGCTCCAAATCGTATTCGCTTTGGTAGCTTTCGCTAACTTTATAGTCCTTGGTGTATTTATCGAGAACGATAAAGTTGTTCGATTCGGCAATGGTTTTATACACGTTCATTCCTCTGTGTCCCTGTTTTGCAGCAGCTTTTTCACTTCACGATCAAAGTCGGATTCAATGCGTTGCTGCTTGTTGAACTTTTCATACTCTAAAATGGCTTTCTGTTCTGCCTGCTTTCGACTGACTGTTCCGTAGCCTTCCAAAATCTGGTACTCATTAAAGGCAAGAAATTTGTTCACGCTTTCGGCAAAGCTTTCCATGGTGAAGGTATCACGCCGCTCGATAATACCCTCGATATAGTCAAAAAAAGCCGAAACAGCGCGCTCCAGTTTTTTTATATCCGCTTCACTTAAATAATTTTTCGCCACAGTCGAATCCGACTTCAACACCCGGCCATCCGGTGCATTTTTATAAGTGCTCATGCCCATCAAGGGTTTGCTGGCATCGGCTTTAAGCGAAATAATTTCTGCCGCCGTATGACCAGTAATCGCAAAATGAAATTTGTCCTGCACATGCGCGTAAAACAAGCGGGTGGTTTCCGATTTTGGGTCGTAATCGATGCTGCACTCAGCAAAAATATCGGTGATCTGTTGATAAATGCGCCGCTCACTGGCGCGGATAGAGCGCACCCGCTCCAGTAATTCACGAAAATAGTCCTTACCAAAATAACGACCATTCTTCAGGCGCTCATCATCCATGGCAAAGCCCTTGATGATGTATTCCCGGATCAGGGCGGTCGCCCAAATACGAAACTGGGTTGCCTGTGCCGAATTCACCCGGTAGCCAACGGAAATCACCGCATCCAGGTTGTAATACTTGGTCTTGCTGGTTTGGGTTTTGCCCTCAATCGCCCCATGGGTAGTGGTATGTTCCAAAATGGAACACACCACATCTTCCTGTAACTCATTACTTTCAAATATATTCTTCAAGTGTTTGGTAATAGCTGGGCGCTGCACGCCAAACAGCTCCGCCATGCGCTCCTGCGTCAGCCAGATAGTTTCATTACTGAGCAGCACCTCCACTTTGATTGCGCCATTGGGCGCGGTATAGAGCAGGAATTCCGTGGTTTGGTCTTGCAGACTTAGATGCTTGGACATAAGACTCCCTCCTTATGTGTGAGTGGCTGAGATTGCTTGCGCTCCAGATCGCCCTCGCTCTGGTAGCTTTCTGCGATATTCCACTCTTGGGTGTATTTGTCCAGAACGATGAAATTTTTCGATTCGGCGATGGCGCTGTATTCGATCATGTGGTTTTCTCCTGCCAAAAACGATGGCGCTCGACTAAACCACGATGAAAAAACAATAAGTCAATAAAAAAATCTTGATTGCCTACTTGTAAACGATATTCTTCACCAACAAAAATAAAGTCTCTCCCCAATTCTAGAATAAATTTTTTCATATTCCGAATTAAGGCTTTTTGTAAATGACTTTCATCGTGTTGCATAGGCAAGCCTAAAAACTCTAATACATAGTTATCTTTCAATGTATTGTTAATGGTTGGAGGCAATTCTCTCAGCACTGCCGAGAGTTTTTGATTGCCCATTATGGCGCGTTCAAAGTGAGAGGCATTAATCTGACGCTCCAGCTCCCTTGATGTATATCGTTCCTTGATGCATAAATTCAAATAATATTCACGCTCCTCGGCAGACTTACAGCGTGAAAAAATAATTGTGTTGTGCGTCCAAGGCAATTCTCTCACTAGTGATAAGAGTTTTTCATCTGCCTGATAGGTTTCAAAAAACTGCTTCATGCGCCACAGGTTTTTATCGCTAAAGCCTTTGAGTTCAGGCTCTTGCCGCATGCCAAACTGTTCCGCCATGCGTTCCTGAGTCAGCCAAATGCTCTCATTACTGAGTAGCACCTCCACTTTGATTGCGCTATTGGGGGCGGTATAGAGCAGGAATTCCGTGGTTTGGTCTGACAGGCTTAAATGCTTGGACATATGATCCTTTCTTATACGTGCGTATTGAATAGAATCCGGGACTTATGACAAATGTTTTCTGCAAAACTCATCGCAGAATGTCCGTTATTTTTTGTAAGAAATTGTTTTAAAAGTATTTTTCATGTCATTATTCTGCATTTATTCTGCAAGCGCCCATTTAGGCGCTTTCCGCGATCCGGTATTTACAATTTTTCCGCCACGGCGCAAATTGGTTAGCAAGTTGCTGATTTTACCTTGCTTTTGTTCTTCGCTCAGCGCATCACTCAGCTTATCCATTAACAATTTGTTGATCTCGGAACGGCCTGCTCTACCAAACTTTTTCAAATAGTCGGTCAGTAATTTCGCATAAAACAGATCATCTTGAGCACGGGTGCGAATGTAGTCCACCTTGTTGGCGGTTGCATCGGCAATAAGCGCCGATACATGTAAATTAGGCTTACGACCTTCAATCAACCCAGCTCTGCGCAAACGGCTGGCAGCTTCATCTGGAATAGGGAGTTTTTTCTGCACGCGGTCGAGAGCCAAGACATCAACCAGGGACAAATCGGTTTTCTGGATCAACAAGCGGCTATAGGCTGGGTCAACGACCCCGCCATACAAGGTCATCTTTACCGCACTGGGTTGGTTGAGATCATAATCCGGCAAGGGGAAATAACGCTGCGCCTGGCCGCGATAAATGAAATGAATGCCGTAGCCCATGGTATCGATCATATTCAGTTCGGCCATTGCCTGAGTCAGAAAAGGGTTGCGATAGCGGCGAGGAGTTTTATCGCCCTGAATGTATTCATCGGGTTGGCCTTCAAAAAAACCACCTTCATTTTCAAAAATCAGGCGATCAGGTTGTTCAGTAACCACTACCCGACCATTGCGCGTGTAATCTTGATGAGCAATGCAATTGTGCAAGGCTTCCAGCACTATTTTCTGGTTATACTTGGAAACCTCGATAGGGATTAATTGATCGTGCGGCAAAATACGCAGTTGGATATTGCGAATGCGCTGATAAAGCAGTGTCGTGTTGAGTAAAAAAGGCGATCCAAAATGTTCGTAAGCGCGCTCCTGACCTTCTAATTTCCACGTTAGCTGTGCTGGGTGAGGCAACAATAAATAAGTAGATTCCGCTTTACCCAAGAGCAAAAGCGCTGTTCGTGTCATTTGTCCGTTTTGAGTAAGGCGTGCGCGATCCAAAAATGTGGTTAGCGGCCAATTCATCACTTCATCACTCGCGAAGCGGTTTGCGTATTTTTGTAAGAACGATTCGCGTGCTTTGCGCACCGCCACTTCATCCAAATCATCAGGCGTTGCACCAGCAATTACTTGTGCGGTCCAATCTTGCTGTAAGGTTTGTTGGCGAATTTCGTCGAGCTTGTCCAAACTCAGCGAGGTACGGCTTTCGCCAGCACGGGCGTAATAATGACCTTTCCAGGCAATGGGAATGCCTCGCGGGGCCGGAGGGATTTCAAATAAAACCACGCCCCCTTGCGGGTGATGCAACACATGAATTTCTCGTAAGGTAATACTGGGCTCGGTCGCTTGGGCGATTTGATATTTTAAACTTTGCAGGCGCTCGGGTTCCATTCGGTAATCGCTGCCGGTCACCCTGCGGGATTTATTATTAACACCAAACACTAGCCAAGCCCGTTCTGTGTTGCGTAAATTGGCTTCATTGCTAAGCGCGGAAAAATATTCGCCGATTCTATCGGTGTCGTAATCATTGCCCGCCTGTTTAAATTCCACCACTTCGTTTTCCCAAGCGGCGATTAATTGCTCAAGCAAAAGGTTTAATGCCGCAGGTGTCACGCAGTCGCCTCAGGCTTGGGAAAGCTCAACAGCAAATCGCGGTAATACTCATATTGCTTTTGGCGCAATTCTATTTCGCGCGGCAAGCCTTCGGTGATGGAGTTGGTTAGTGTGTCGAATTTATCAAGAATTTCGACGATGCGGGCTTGCTCAGCAAGAGATTTTTCCGGGTACTCAGCATAGGGGATGGGCAGCGTGAAATTTTTTATGATGCTTGAGTTAAGGTCCCCCCTGGCCCCCTGTCCTAACGATTTAATGTTTTCATAGTTAAAGCTTACCCAATGAAAAACATAACGGTATAACGCTTTGGCGCTGTCGATTTCCAAACAACCGCAATGCTGATTGGTTGTTAAAGGTATCTTATTGATTGCAGATCTACCTGCGGTGGCCCCAGATATTGCGACTATTACGCAATTCGCAGGAATCCATTTCGCGGCTGATTTTTTTAATGCGGCCTCAGTTATCTTTATTTCCGTGTTACTAATATCGGAAAATTTAACCTCTTGTGTTCTTAAACATGGAATTTCACCTTCATCGTAATATTCCGGTCTTCCCGCCGTAGGTGTTCCACCTGAGTACCATTTCTTGGTTACATCTCCCAACGTCTTCCACTCCACATTCCCATCTTCAAAACTCAACAACTGGTCGCGATAGTAGTTGTATTGTTTTTTGCGGGCGGTAAGCTCGGCGGTAAGCTCGGCGGTAAGCTCGGTAAATGCGTCCAGAATTCGGACGATTTCAGCTTGGATCTTTAGCGATTTTTCTGGGTTTTCAGGGCATGGGATAGGGATTTTGAATTTATCAGTATCAGGAGTTGAAATTTGTGGCATTTGCATTTTATTGCCAATTTTCTGAAAGTAAGGCTGATTTAATTTCAGGAAATGATAGACATACTTGATATTGATTTCGTCATTTTTTGAGTGGTACGACCACATTTCATTTTTATGGGAAAACGGTTTGTCGTAATACTCAAATTCAATAACGCCACGAGATTTGACGATAATAGAAGGCTCGCTATTTACATCTTTTGCAGGTATATCTTCAAAATCGAAAAATGCAACAGTTTTACCGCCTGCAAAAATTTTCAACGGTGCACTATCTTTATGGAGTTCTTTCATCTGACCAGCGGTGATTTTCGTACCTTTAGTACGAACAAGCACTTCCTCTAGCGCCTTAAACTCCACCCCAGCACCATCCAGCAGCTTTTCCATAAAAGATAATTCACTCACAACTACAGTTCCTCGGTTTTAAATTCACTATAGCCTTCATAAAAATAGCTCACATCAATACCTTTCATAAACAAGGCGCGGTCATCAATTTGATCGGTTAAGGCTGGTTTGAGCAGGACTTTAATTTCAATGTCCTTCACCACGCTGCGTTGCATGGCGGATAGATATTCTTCCTTGTCCACTAAATTCCAGTCAATCACTTGTTTAATTTCCGTTTTCAGCATCAGGTCAAGCCAGATGCGGGTGGCACGGCCATTGCCCTCGCGAAACGGGTGGGCAATATTCATTTCGACATATTTTTCGATGATTTCCTCAAAACTGCTTTGCGGCATAGCGTCAATATGTTTTAACGATGCTTCTAAATACATCAACGGCGCGAAACGAAAATTGCCTTTGGCGATATTCACGTCGCGGAGTTTACCGGCAAACTCATAAATATCCCCAAACAAATAAGCATGGATAAACGCCAGTCCGCTAAACGTACCCACCTCTACTTGGTTAATATCGCCGGTGTCAAACAGCTGTTTGGCTTTTTGCTTGCTGATTTTTTCTTCCATCTTGGCCAGCTCAACCTGATGGGTGATGTTGAGTTTGTTTTCCAACATCATGCGGCGTCTCCTTCAATTTCCGCGACAATCGCATCAATCTCCGCCCGCAGCTGGTAGATTTTCGCCACCGTTATTTTCAGTTCGGCGTTTAGTTGTGCAATATCCACTACTTCGCGGTTGTCTTTGGCTTCCACGTAGCTGCTAACCGACAGGTTGTAGTCGTTGGCGGCGATAGCTGCTAAACTCACCGACTTGGCAAAGTGTTCAATATCCGTCTTGCTATCGAACGCCTGCATGATCTGTTCGATATGCGTGTCGGTGAGGACGTTGTTATTGGTCTCTTTTTTAAATAGCCCACTGGCGTCAATAAACTGGGTTGTAGTGTCGGCTTTGTGTTTGGAGAGCACTAAAATATTGACGGCGATGGGGGTGCCAAAAAACAAGTTGGGCGCGAGTGAAATAACGGTCTCAACATAGTTGTTATCCACCAGATATTGGCGGATTTTCTGCTCGGCCCCGCCCCGGTAAAAAATACCAGGGAAGCAGACAATGGCGGCCCGGCCTTTGCTGGAAAGATAACTCAAGGCATGCAGCACAAAGGCAAAGTCGGCTTTGGATTTTGGGGCCAGCACGCCAGCCGGGGCAAAGCGTTCGTCGTTTATCAGCGTGGGGTCGTCGCTGCCGATCCAGTTCACCGAATAGGGCGGGTTTGAGACAATAGCGTCAAACGGTTTTTCATCACCAAAATGCGGGTTGATCAGGGTATTGCCCAGCTGAATGTTGAATTTGTCGTAGTTGATGTTATGCAAAAACATGTTCATGCGCGCCAAGTTGTAGGTGGTGTGGTTGATCTCCTGACCAAAAAAACCGTCTTCAATAATGTGGGCGTCAAAGTGCTTTTTAGCTTGCAACAGCAGCGAGCCGGAACCACAGGCAGGGTCATAAATTTTATTGACGCTGGTTTGCTGGTGCATGGCCAGTTGCGCAATCAGCTTGGACACGTGTTGCGGGGTGAAAAACTCGCCGCCGGATTTACCGGCGTTGGCGGCGTAGTTGGAGATGAGGAACTCGTAGGCATCGCCAAACAGGTCTATGTGGCTGCCGTCAAAATCACCAAAGTCCAGCCCGGCCACGCCTTTAAGTACGGCGGCCAATCGGCTGTTTTTGTCGACCACGGTGTTGCCGAGGCGGTTGCTGGTGGTGTCGAAATCGGCAAACAGGCCTTTAATATCGCGCTCCGATGGGTAGCCGTTGGCGGAGCTTTCGATGGCGGCGAAGATAGCGGCCAAATCCGTATTCAAGCTGCCGTTGTTATTGGCGCTGGCGGCGATGTTGACGAACAACTGACTGGGGTAGATGAAGTAACCCTTGGTTTTGATGGCGTCGTCCTTGATTTCCGGGGTGATGACCTTATCGGGAAGCTCTGCATAGTTGATGCTGTCGTCACCGCCTTCAATGTAGCTGGCAAAGTTTTCACTGATAAAGCGATAAAACAGTGTGCCCAAGACATATTGCTTGAAATCCCAGCCATCGACTGCACCTCGCACCTCATTGGCGATTTGCCAGATTTGGCGTTGCAGTGCGGCGCGTTGTTGGGTGCTGGTCATTCTGGAGTTCCTGTTTTAGGTTTTGAAGCGTCATCGGCTCACAAGCAACGATGACTAGCTCAAATTATCGTTGGTTTATGAATAAAGAATGTTTATATCAAAGAAATCATTCTTTCAACCTCATAGGCTATAAATCCAGCCATGGGCGCCTGTCTCTCGCTAAAAATACGGCTTAGCTCTCGGTAATACCATAGAATATCATTCCGGTCGCCAGTAAAGCGCTCAAAAACTCGATTACCCTCTAAAACCAAGTCCTTGACAATCGACCGCGCATTATGCAGCTTATCCGCGCCGGATACCAACAGCGCCGCATCGGAAACCTGTCTTAAATGTTCTAAATAAGCTAGCTTGCGTGATTTCCAGTCTGGTTTATCGCCATTTCCATCGGGTATCGCATCGGTGCAGGCCAGCACAAGCGCCAAGACTTCATCACCGAATTGATTTTTAATAATATCCAAGTATTGAGCGCCGCCATCCTCGATTACGTCATGAAGCAAGGCGGCGATGGCCTGATGTTCCGTGGCGCCAAACTCTAAGGCAATGGCAGCCACGGCCATTGGATGAGAAATGTAGGGAATAACGCCGCCTTTTCGAATTTGTCCCTCATGCGCGGTTAGCGCAAGGGCGAATGCAGTGGAAAAACGCGCGGATAGTTGTATTGTAGTGGAATTCATTTTTATACCTCAATTGAATTGTGGTTTAAATTTTGCGCCAACTAGGCGAACACCAATACCTGGTCGCCACCGCTCAATTCAATTTGATTAGCAACGACAACGTCCAGCCAGTTGCGATAAGGGTGCGGCGGCTGGTATTTATGATTGCTTTTATCATACTCACCCGGAATACCGGTAAGACAAGACATGACATCGGTCGCGGCGGCCTTTACCCCATCATCGGTTATCCGCGCGCCCAAATAAAAGTCGTTTCCCGGCCACGAGACATGATCCCAGGCGACTACGCTGAACAGCAAACACTGGCTATAATCCCGACTGCCTTGGGAGAACAGGCGCGGATGGCTTAGTTGCGGAAATTGGCCATGATTTTGCGCCAACGGACGCACCCACAGGTCAAGATGCGCGTAAGTAAAGTGTTCATTACGGCATTCCTGATAAGGATCGTAATAAACGGCGCTGATATTAGGCAGGCTTTCGGCGTGCGCCGCCAGTAGTCGCTGCAATACCTGTTGCAGCGCTAGCCCTAATTGACCTTGAAACGGCCCGGCAAATTGTCCGCAACCTAGGCCAGGCACGGTAATGAAGGCCTTGGCATTACGCTGGCCCGCTGTTTGATCGGCATGGCGGAGCAAAGGCAACAAGCGGTGCAGATAAAGCTGATAATAGGCTTCGGGGTCAATCCGGCCATCAGCGTCAACCACATCCCAGTCGGCGGGTGTTTTACCCAGGTCATTACGCAACAGCGCGCCGGGCGTGAACAGCAGTTGGCCTGTAAAAACTGATTCGTGAATGCTTGGTTTCTGATGACGACCGTCATCATAAATAGTGACCAGGCAGGCCACGCCGATGTCGCCCAGTAACTTTAACTCCGCCAAGCTCCAATCAGTGCCGTCGCCAAGAACCTGCGACTCAGCGAAAATCTGCGGCAATTTGGTTTGCAGCAATAAATTCAGCAAAACCTCGGCATTGAGCGCACTAGGTTCGGTATTAATGAGCAATTTTCGCAGATAAGCGCCGATTTCTATCGTCCCAGCCTGTATCCGCGCCGCATGACGGGTTAGGTTTTGATAGGCTTGGGCATGAATGATGACTTTATGAATCATAAGCTATCAGTGTGTGCTAAAACGGGTTTAGTAATCGGTGCTTGGTTTGCGACCAGCGGGTCTTCGGCCAATAGGGCTTTGTGCTTGGCTTCAAAAGCGTCGGAGATGTATTTAAGAAAAATCAGCCCCAGCGCGACATGCTTGTAATCGGAGGGCTCCATGTTGCCGCGCAGTTTATCGGCGGTTTTGAACAACTCGGCCTCGAAACCTAGATTGCCGCCGTTGCCGTTTTTGCCTGTATCGTTTTGCGCCATGTGCCGCTGTTTACTCCGTAATCTGATTTAGCGCTGAATGTGGAAACTAAAAATGTTCGGTTAGTTGCATAATAATTGCCCCCCGTAACATCGGACCAATAGCTATTGACAGCCGTTCATGCAAGCACTGCCCTAGCGCAGCTTTAATTTTCCGGCGCGGTCTAGCCAGGTTTCGGCTTTATCCCTTAGCCAATAAAGGGCGAATTCGTCGCTTTTCACCACCGTATCCAGAAACGCGGCGCTGGCGCTCAGCACTGCCGCGACTTGTTTATACCCCCGCTCGCCTTCCTCTCTTTCGCCCTTGCCACGTCCGCCGCCTCCATGCCCGCCGCCGTGTCCGCGCCGGCCGCCGCCCTCGCCTCCGCCTTGGCCGCCGTATTGCAAGCGGCCGCTCCCGCCGCCGCCCTGGTTGAAACCGAACCAACCGCCGTCGTCGCGGCGCTTGTCCAGCCCCAAGCCGCCGCCCATGTCCGCCCCGGCCAATAGGCGATGCACATTGCCTTCCAAAGACAACAGATATTTATTGCCGGGGGGCGAATACTCCCAAATCGCTTCCCTGACCGATGCGGAACTAATGGCGTAGGGGTCGTTGTCTTCAGTGCCGGTAATCACCAACAACGGCAGGGTTATCTTGGCGAAGCGTTTGCGTACATTGCCCTCCGCCAAATCTATGGAGGGACTAAACAAAATCGCCGCCAAAGGGTTGCATAAGCTGTCTCGCGGCAGTTCCTCCTTAAAATTTTCACCTAGGGCCGCGGCCACGGTTTGCGCGCCCAAATCGTAACCGGCCAAGACCAGTTTGTTTAAGTCCATATTGGCGTAAGGCCCTTGCCCGCCGGCGCGCGCGCGCAGTTGCGACAAACCCCAATACAAGGCCTGCAAGCGGGTTTTCAAATTGTCGATGCCGAAATATTCGTGGCCCAGATAACGCAATTCGCTGGAACGCTCCAGTTTGGAGTTGGAGCGCGTATTGGATTTGTCGGACGCCTGCTTGCCGTCTTTCCCTTTATTGTCCGTCTCGTCGGGTTTGTCCTCGTCGTCGGGAAGGTCGTCTTCATCCTCGGGGCTGGCGGCATTGGCTTCGCTCCCTGGTTTCGCACGCGGTTGCAATTCGCGCAACGCCGCGCCAATGGCGGCCGGCTGCATGCTGACCACCACGTATCCGGCCTTGGCCCATGCCTCGCGCCATAATTTGCCGGCGGCCGCGGGCTCGCCCAAGCTGGGCAAATACACCACCACCGGATAATGGCCGGACCCGGAAGGGCCTAGGGTTACCACTTCCAATTCCTGTCCGGCGTCGCCATGCCAAATTTCATGCTCGCCGCCGCTAAAACCGGAATTCGGGACAACGTAACCGCCGGAGTCCAAGACGCCGGACAGTTTTTTGGCCTGTTCCTCCGGCGTGGGTTTGCTCGGCTTGCTGGAACATGCGTTCAGGGTTAACAAAGCCAGGGCGCATAGCAAACAGCGCCCAAACGCGGCGCGGGAAATAAATCGCATCACTAAATGGAAAAATTAATGTGAAAAATTAATTAAGATGGGTTAACCGAACAAGTTTGAGATCACTGACCGGCGGGAACGGAAGACGCGGGCGGCGGCGGCGGCGGCGAACCGGGAGGCGGCGGCGGGATGTTGCCTCCCGGCTGCACGACGCGCGGCTGCAATACTTGCGGCTGCGGCGCGACCGTCGGCGGAGAGAAACTTCCGGACACCGGCACTTGATGCCCTTTGGCATACATGCATTGCACGTAAGCTATATCATAGCGGTCTTGGGTACTGTAACGCGAACTACTGGCGGCGCTGGAGCCGATCAAGCTACCGCCGACCAGGCCGGCTCCGGCCCCGGCGGCGGTAGCCATGCCGCCGCCGCCGGACAAAGCCGCGCCGGCGGCGGCGCCGACCACCGTACCCACCGCCGCCGTCGCCAAGCCGCTATTGGCCGCCGCGTCATTCGGAGACACATCTCCGATTTGAAACATGGCATATTGGCGGCACTGGACATCGTCGCCGCGAAATTGATCAAAACTGCGGCCAGTGCCCGGCAACACCAGCATACTGGGGCCGTCCGGGATGCTAGCACAACCGGCCATGGCTAAAGCCAATGGCGCAACCCAATATTTACGCGACATTAATAACTCCTTCTTTTTACTTAGGGGGAACAGGCGAGACTAATTGCCAACCGCCGGGACATTCCTTGACGTAAGGGTAATATCCTTCCGGATTGGCGCAAAAATGCCAATAATTGGCTTCGTTCACCTGCGGCGCTTGCTGCTGTTGCGGAACCTGCTGCTGCTGGATATATACCTGCGGCTGCGACTGCACGGCGGGGCCATAATAAGGATATCCATAGGGATAACCATATCCATAGCCGTAGCCTCCATAGCCATAGCCTAATCCGTAATAGGGATAAAAGCCGCCTATGTAAACGCCACCGCGCCAACCGCCGCCCCAGCCGCCTCCATGCCAACCGCCGCCGTGTCCGCCGCCCCAGCCGCCGCCGTGCCCGCCGCCAAAGCCGCCTCCGTGACCGCCCCCGCCGCCGTGGGCGAACGCCAAACCGGCGCTAGACGCCCACAGGCTAACAGCAGCCAAGACTATGATAAAAATTCGTTTATTCACAGACGTTTCACTCCGCAAGATTTGCTACGCAGTTTTGACTATAGTTTAAACCGTAAGTGCCGGAAAGCGGCAAAAATGTTTGGAAATAGCCGGCCAGGCCAGGCTAACCTTCAGATCGGGCGTAACCCGCTATCGACGCCGCGAAATCCGATAAAATCAAAAACGTGCAAAAAATACACAATGCGCATAACGAGCCGATATAAACCGCTTCATTATAGATGTAGACCAAGTTCAGCATTAAACCTAGCGCGGAAATAATGCTGATGGCGTAAAACAAGTCGCGGGTGTTTTGCCGCCGCAACGCCAGCCAGCCGAGCGCAATTAATACGGGGTAGACAAGTAAGGCGATAGTGCAAACCGGAACGCCCAGAAATTGCGCATACGGACTGCTCAATACACTGGAGCAGGACAGCGTGGCGTTGATGTCGCAAAATCCGGGATCGGACTGGCCCGATTTTTCCTGCAAAAAACGGTAAGTCAGATACAAAGCGTTCAACATACCCAGCGAGGAGGCGGCGATGACGATTTTAGCGGGAATTTTCATGGGTTGCGGCTCGGCGTGAAAAATAAAACCTTGGTTTATTAATAAGTTGTCTGTATACAGCCGTGTACTGGCCTTATGTTAAGCGCTTATTTTAGCTACTGGATATAGTATTTCAATATTTTTTATGGCATTATGAAAGCAGGGGTTTTTTCGGGATATGTTAAACTAATTAAGACGGGACAAGTTGCGGGAGCGATTTACCGTCGCGAGGAAAGCTTGATTGGATCACTTGATTGAATCATGTAACTTGGATTTACCGAATGTCCTTACCAGCGCCGCTTGTAGTTTTGCCCATCGTTCTTACTATTTCCCAATACATGCTGCTTAAGTTTGGATATTTTTGATTCCTCTTGATTTGATCAAGGCCTTGCTTGTTTTTCCGAGAGTATGATTTTGTGTATTTGATATTACTTTTTAAGGAATAGTTATGAATTTTATTAAACATTCGTTTCGTTACGCGGCTGTCGCCGCCGGTTTGGCGCTTAGCTCGGCTAGTTTCGCCGATAACGTTTTTTCATTGCAAGGCGTGACTTTTAGTGATGGCGGCGCGGCCTCGGGAACATTTTCCTTAAATGTTTACGATAATCTGATCGGCTCCTCCATCGCCATCAATACCACCTCCGGCGGCATTTTAGGAGCGGGTAGTTACCCTTCCGCGCTGGTAGCCTCGAGTTTTGTTTACGGCAGCAATGAGACTATCGTGGATTTTTATCGTAGCGGCGCGGGCTACGCGAATGTATTGCAATTGCAATTTTTGCATTCGCTGGCTACTCCCGGCTATGATCCTATTGTGATTGGCGCCAATTCGTTCGAGTCCACCGGTTTCGGGTCCGCCGAACGCTTCGTGACCGCCGGCGCGGCCGTGCCGGAAATGCCTATTCCGGGCATGTTGGCCGCCGGCATGGGTTTGCTGACGTTTGTTAACGCCAAGCGCCGCCAATCCGTTTAAATGCTCGCGCGCCGTTGAAGGCCGGCGGCGCGCCTTTTACCCTACCGATTCGCAAAGTTTGAGGCAGCCAGTCTCCTAAGCGCCGAATGCGGTCTGAAACACCTGTTGCAAATTCATTCAATCATGGCCTTAAGTCTTGCATAAAGCGCATAAAGCACTCCCCATTATCGGCATAGGCGCATCGGCGGGCGGCCTGGAGGCTTTGGAACAATTTTTCACCCATGCGCCGGCGAACTGCGGCGCGGGGTTTGTGGTCATTCAACACCTTGATCCTACCCAGCGGGGCATGCTACCGGAATTATTACAGCGCATTACGCCGATGAAGGTCGCTCAGGCGAGGGATGGCATGAGCGTGAAGCCGGATTGCATTTATGTCATCCCGCCCAATAAAGACCTGGCCATTGTAAACGGCGACCTGCATCTGCATGAGCCAAGCGCCGCCAGGGGGTTACGTCTCCCGATTGATTTTTTCCTAAAGTCATTGGCGGAAGACCAGCACGAACGGGCCATTGCCGTTATTCTATCCGGAATGGGTTCCGACGGCGCCCTGGGCCTGCGCGCCATTAAGGAAAATGCAGGGCTCGCGCTAGTGCAAACCCCTGAGTCGGCAAAATTCGACAGCATGCCGCGTAGCGCCATTGACGCGGGCGGAGCCGATATTATAGCCACGCCGCAAGTATTGGCGACCCGGCTGTCATCCTATCTGACGCGAAGTTTTCAAGGCGTCAATCCGGCCCCGGAGCCTGCGACAGAACATCCATCGCAAAGCGCGCTGGAGCAAATAATTAACTTGCTGCGCTCCCGCTCCGGAAACGATTTTTCGCTCTATAAAAAGAACACCCTGCACCGGCGCGTTGAACGGCGCATGGGGCTGCATCTAATCGACGACATAGCCGACTATGTGCGTTATCTACGCGAAAATCCGCGGGAACTTGATCTGTTATTCAAGGAGCTTTTGATAGGCGTCACCAGTTTCTTCCGCGATTCAGCTATCTGGGAAACGCTCAAGAGCGAAGCCATCCCGGCATTGCTCGCCGAATATCCCAAAGGCAAGGAAATGCGGGCCTGGATACCGGCTTGCTCGACGGGCGAAGAGGCTTATTCATTGGCCATCATTTTTAAGGAAGCTTTGACGGAAAGTAATCTACAGCATCTGTATAAATTACAAATCTTTGCCACCGATCTGGATCAAGATGCTATTGACAAGGCGCGGCGCGGTTTTTATCCGGCTAATATCGCGGCCGATGTATCGGCTGAACGGCTCGACCGCTTTTTCATGGCCGAAGACAACGGTTTTCAGATCAACAAGGAAATCCGTGAAATGGTGATCTTTGCCCGGCAAAACATCATCATGGACCCGCCTTTTACCAAACTTGATTTGCTCTGCTGCCGTAATTTGCTGATTTATTTCAGCCCTGAATTACAAAAAAAATTGATACCGCTGTTTCATTATGCCTTGACCGCCCACGGCATTCTGCTGTTGGGTAATGCGGAGACTATCGGCAATTTTGTTTCACTGTTTGCCACTCTCGATAGTCAATCGCGGCTTTATCGGCGCAATGAGCTGCCGTTTTCGCAGTCTTATATTGATTTTCCAATCAAGTTCTTTCCTGTAACCGACATGACTGAGTCAGAAACCGCAATGACAAGCTCCACTGTTAACCTGCAACACCTGGTTGACCAGTTGTTAGTCAAAAATTATTCACCGCCGGCGGTGGTGGTCAATGCCGAAGGCGATATTCTCTATATTAACGGCCGAATTGGTAAATATTTGGAACCGGCCGCCGGAAAAGCCAATCTAAATATTCACGCCATGGCGCATGAAGAGCTGCGCTATGAACTCGCCGGCGCCTTGGATAAAGCCAAAGCTCAAACCGAAGCCGTTCAAGCGCGAGGTTTGAAAATAGGTACGAGAAGCGGTAAAGAAACCATCAATCTCACGGTGCAGGCCATCAGCCAGCCTGAACCTTTGCGCGGCATGTACATCATACTGTTCACCGAGGCGGCGACGCCGGCGGTGAGAAAAAGGGCAAGTAAGTCGCCCGATGCCGACTATGAATTATTGTTGGAGAAGTATCGGCAAGCACGAGATGAATTGCAGTCCTTGCGCGAGGAATGGCAAACCTCGCAAGAAGAACTCAAATCCTCGAATGAGGAAATGCAATCCACCAACGAGGAATTGCAGTCCACCAACGAAGAACTGACCACCTCCAAGGAAGAAATGCAGTCGTTGAATGAAGAATTGCAGACCGTGAATGCCGAGCTGCAAGCCAAGGTAACCGATTTGTCGTGGGTCAATAACGACATGAATAATTTGCTCAACAGTATGGAAATCGCCACGGTGTTTTTGGACAATGCGTTGAATATTCGCCGCTTCACCAGTCACACCATCCATTTATTCAAACTGATTGCAAGCGATGTGGGCCGTCCTTTGTCCGACATCGTTACCGACCTGAATTATCCGCGGCTTCAGGAAGACGCACAGGCCGTATTGCGCACCTTAGTTTTTGTGGAAAAACAGGTCAAAACAAACGATGACCGCTGGTTTAAGATAAGAATCATGCCCTACCGGACTCACGACAACGTGATAGACGGCGTGGTCATTACCTTTATCGACATCAGCGAAACCAAACAACTGGAAGCTCAATTGCGAAGTAAACATTCATGAAGAAGACATCCGGCGGGAATAAATCCGGTTTAATTCAAGACTCAAAAACGTTGCGTCAACGCGCGGAACAAAAACTGGCTACTCAAGCAGATGACAAAATGGCTACGACAACGGTAGATGAAAAAAAATTATTGCATGAATTACAAGTGCACAAAATTGAGCTGGAGCTCCAGAATGAAGCCTTGCGAGAGGCCAAAACGCTGATAGAAGCTTCGCGCGACGAATATCGAAACCGTTTCGTCGACCTTTACGATTTTGCGCCGGTCGGCTATCTTACCGTTAATGGCGATAATCTGATCACTGAATGCAACCTCACCGCCGCATCCATGCTGGGCATTGAACGCGGCAACCTGATCTTGCATCATTTTCCGCAATGGATAGCCCCGGAGAGTTGCGATGTTTGGCATCTAAAACTTATGCAACTCAAGCAAAACGGCGGGAAACAATATTGCGAATTGGTCATGCGGCGCGGCGATGGTTCAACTTTTATTGCCCGAGTCGATGGCAGTTTCATGACCAGCCACGAACAAGAGCCGTTCGTTCGCCTTGCATTTACCGACGTTAGCGAACAGAAACTCAATGAACAGCAGCTCCTAAAAAGTCAACTTTACTGTGTCAATCTGGTAGAGTCGGTAAAGGACGCCATTATCACTATCAATGCCGCTCATCATATCGTGCTATTCAACGCCGCGGCGGAGAAAATGTTCGGCTGCCCGGCGGACCAAGCCATTGGAGGCACGCTAGATCGATTTATTCCCGAACGGTTTCGCCATGCGCATCCTAATCATATCGGCGCGTTCGAGAATAACGCCGCCACGGACCGTAATAGCCATCGTTTAAGAACTTTTGTCGGTTTACGCGCCAGTGGCGAGGAATTCCCCGTGGAATTGTCCATTTCCCAGACCGGGAAAAACGGCGATAAATTGTTTACCGCCATTCTCCGGGATATATCGGAACGCAAGTCCATGGAACAAAAGTTGCACGAAAGCCAACGGGAAAACCAGTTTCTGGCCGATCTAATCCGGAATTCCACGCAGCCAATAGCGGTCGCTTATCTTGATGGACGGGTAGGTTTGGTCAATTCGGCCTTTGTGGCGCTCACCGGCTATTCCGTCGAGGAACTATCGCATGTCAATTGGGCGACCGAGCTTACGCCGCCTGAGTGGTTTGCGATAGAGCAGGCCAAACTGGCCAAGCTGCACAGCGCCGGCGACTCCGTTCGTTATGAAAAAGAATACGTCAGAAAGAACGGCAGCCGGGTGCCGATTGAGTTGTTAGTCCACAAGTCCGACTCAAAAGACAAACCGGAACTCTATTATGCGTTCATCACCGATATCACCGAGCGCAAACTTGCGGACCAAGAGCAGCAAGCCGCCGCAAAACGTAAGGACGAATTTTTGGCGATGCTCGCCCACGAACTCCGCAACCCTTTAGCGCCGATCAGTAACGCCGTCAATATTCTGAAACGCGTCAACGCGGACCCGGCCCGGATAGTCTGGTGCACCGATATCATCAGCCGTCAGCTCGAACATCTGATCAGGCTGGTGGACGACCTGCTGGACGTCTCCCGTATCAGCCGCGGCGTGATCGAACTCAAAAAAGAAGCGCTGGAGATACGGGACTTCGTTTATCCGGCCGTGGAAACCAGCCAGTCCTTGATCGACTTCCGTAGGCAGGAATTATTTTTGACGCTGCCGCCGGAGCCCATAGGTATTGAAGGCGACCGGATTAGGCTGACTCAGGTGATGTCGAACATCATTAACAACGCCGCCAAATACACCCGCGAAGGCGGTCAAATCAGGCTGTTCGTCAAACTCTACCCGGAAAAAGTCTGCATTCATGTCCAAGATAATGGTAACGGTATTGATGCGAATGACTTAAAGCACTTATTCGATTTGTTTTACCAAGCCGACCACAGCCTAGACCACTCTCACGGCGGTTTGGGGATCGGATTGTTTCTTGTCCACAAACTGGTTGAGATGCATGGCGGCGAAGTGCAAGCATTTAGCGAGGGTTGTGATCAGGGTAGCGAATTTGTGGTCTGTTTGCCTCGGCTGATGAGTCCGGAAAACGTTTAACCTATGAAATGTGTCTGGAAAGCAATACACGTCTCATCTTAGCCGGAAATACCCTCCCCCAAGCGCTCGCCCAATCTAAGCGGCGCGCCGGCGGCTAGATCCGCCCGCCACTGGATTGAGTGTTCAGGGAATAGCATGATAATGGTCGAACCCATATTGAAGCGGGCGAATTCCTGGCCTTTTTGAAAACGAATATTCCGGTCCTGATAGCTCCAGCTTTGCGCCGCTGGCCGGGTTGGCGGGGTGACGACGCCATGCCAGACGGTTTCTATGCTATTCACAAAAATCGCGCCCACTAAAACCAGCGCCGCCGGGCCGAAATCCGTGTCGAACAAACAGACCACGCGCTCGTTGCGGGCGAACAAGCGCGGCGCGGATTGGGCGGTAATTTGATTGACGCTGAACAAGCGGCCGGGAATGTGGATCATGCGCCGCAACACGCCGTCCACCGGCATGTGCAAACGGTGATAATCCTTGGGCGACAGGTAAATGGTAGCGAAACCGCCGCTGGCGAAGCTGGCCGCCAAGCCGGCGTCGCCGCCCAATAATTCAGCGGCGCTATAGCTGCGTCCTTTGGCTTGGAAAATCTCGCCGTTGTCTATCGCGCCGATTTGGCTGATAGCGCCGTCCGCCGGGCTGACAATGGCGCGCGCGCCCTCGGCCAGCGGCCGCGCGCCGGGGCGCAGCTCGCGGGTGAAAAAAGCGTTGAAATTCGGATAGGCCGCCAAATCCTGGCTGGCGGCTTCGGCTAGATTGACGCCATAAAGCTTGATAATCAATTGGATAAAGGCATTTTTGAAGGCTGAATGTTCGCAATGCGTCAAGCGCGACATCCAGCTCGACAGCGCATGCTGCGGGATGATGTATTGCGGAGCGACGGCGAACAGTTTTTTAATCGGCGGCATGTCTCTTTCCAACGATAATCAAGTAGTTTTTATTTTAATTACAGTTCATTACGAACATATGCGCATGCAAAACCTTAAGGCAATCGCACCACCGGCGGCGCTTGCCAATCGGGCTTGCGCTGCTCGGCGACCACCGTGGTGTAAATCCCGCCGCGCACATTAAATTCAGCGCGCAAGCGCATGAATTTAGGTGATATCTTGCCGGCGATATGATCTAAAATCTCGTTAGTCACCGCCTCGTGGAACGCGCCGCGCTCCCGGAAAGTCCAGATATACAGCTTCAAGGATTTCAATTCCACGCACAGCAGGTCCGGCACATATTCCAAATGTAATTTGGCGAAGTCCGGCTGCCCGGTCATCGGACACAAACAGGTGAATTCAGGAATATCAATGCGAATGGTGAAATCGCGGCCCGGCCGCGGATTATCGAATACCGTCAAATCGGCGGATGGTTGCGTCGTCATAATAGCCTCTCCCCTCTCCTAAGCCTGCGACAGGGCCGCCAAGGCCGCCGCGTAATCCGGTTCGTTCGCCAATTCAGGCGTGAACTCGGCGTATAAGACATGATCCTGCTCGTCCAACACCACCACCGCGCGGGCGGTCAGGCCGGCCAGTACGCCGTCCAATAGCATCACCCCGTAATCGCGGGCGAAATCCGAGCGGAAAGAGGACAATGCGATGACGTTCTTGATGCCTTCGGTTTCGCAAAAGCGCGCTTGGGCGAACGGCAAATCGGCGGATACCACCAATACCACGGCATCCGGCAACTTCGCCGCCTGTTCGTTGAATTTGCGGGTTGAGGTTTGGCAGGTCGGAGTATCCAGACTGGGTACGATGTTTAATACCTTGCGCTTGCCGGCGAAGTCGGACAAGCCCACGTCTTGCAGCTTAACGTTGGTCAAGCGGAACGCCGGAGCCTTGCCGCCGACGAGCGGCAACTCGCCGTTGGTGCGCAACGGTTTGCCTTGAAATTTAATGGTAGCCATGGAAAATTTCTGTTGCTTTAAATTAGGGATTGTTCGTGTTTAGAATTTATTTTTTTCGTTTACTGAAATCGATTAAACGTCTGCGCTTTTTGACCTGGCGGTCGCTTAATTCGTTCCTTTGACCCGAAAACGGGTTTTCCGGCGACTTGAACACCAAACGCACCGGCGCGCCCTGCAAATGCATGCGCTCGCGAAAATAATTCATCAGATAGCGTTTGTACGCCCCCGGCAAAGAGTCGGTCTGCACGCCGTGTATCACCACCACCGGCGGATTGCGGCCGCCTTGGTGCGCGTATTTTAATTTGATGCGGCGGCCGCCGACCATGGGCGGCTGGTGGGTGGCCACGGCGTCGGCTAGGATGCGGGTCAATAGCGGCGTGGACATATCCGCCATCGTTGAGGCGTACAAGCTATGCACCACATCAAACAATTTGCCGACGCCGCTGCCGTGCAAGGCCGAGATCGGATGTTTCTCGGCGAAATCCAGAAACGGCAGCTTAATTTCGACTTGTTTTTTGACGAACGCGCGTTGTTCGTTGTCCAGGCCGTCCCATTTATTCAAGCCGATAATCAAGGCGCGTCCGGCTTCCAACACTAGCCCTAAAATATGCGCGTCCTGGTCGGTGACGCCCTCGCGGGCGTCGATTAAATAGATTACGACATGCGCTTTTTCAATGGCTTGCAGGGATTTAATGATGCTAAACTTCTCAACCGTCAACGACACCCGCGCCCGCCGCCGCACGCCGGCGGTGTCCACCAAGGTGAAGCGCTTGCCGTTGCGCTCGAACGGAATATAAATACTGTCGCGGGTAGTGCCGGCCTCGTCGAACACCACCACCCGCTCCTCGCCCAGCAAGCGGTTGACCAAAGTGGACTTGCCGACGTTGGGGCGGCCGACTATGGCGATGACGATGCCTTGTTCCTGCTCCGCTTCCGCATTGGCCGGCGGCGGCAGGTAAGCGTCTACCCTGTCTAGTAGATATTGCACGTTACGGCCGTGGGCGGCGGCAATGGCGACCGGCTCGCCCAAGGCCAGCTCATGAAAATCAAACGCTAGGGTTTCATTTTCGATGCCGTCGATTTTGTTCACCACCAACAGCACCGGCTTGGCCAGTTTGCGCAACATCTCGGCGATGGCGGCGTCGGAAGCGCTCAAGCCCTCGCGCGCGTCCACCATGAAACAGATCACGTCGGCTTCCTGTAAGGCGATTTCCACCTGCTTACGGGAAAACACGTCGATGCCGCTGGCTTCTTCGGTGATGCCGCCGTGTCCACCACCAGATAATCCCGATCGCCGCGCCTGACCCGGCCGTATTGACGGTCGCGGGTCAGGCCCGGATAATCGGCCACCAAAGCCTCGCGGCTGCGGGTCAGATAATTGAACAGGGTGGATTTGCCGACATTCGGCCTGCCAACTAAGGCAATTACGGGCAACATGGTTTATTTCGCTCTAATCGCGGCAATGCCGCCGTCTTTGGCAAACACGTACACCACGCCATCGGCTTCCACCGGTTTGGCGGCGATGGCGGCCTTGCCTATCTTAATGCGGGCCAGCAAACGGCCGTCGCTCAACGACAGCCAGTGCACATAACCCTCGAAATCGCCGGCCACCGCATAACCGCCGTACACGGTTACCGCGGTCAATTGCCGGTTATGCAATTCTTTTTGACTCCAGAGCGAAGCGCCGGTGCGTTGATCCACCTGCCATACTTCGCTGTGGCTATCGGTAATGTACAAATAGCGCCAGTCCGCGCTGATGCCGGTGTGCGAGGATATGCTTTCGTTGCGCCACAATACCTCGCCGTCGGATTCGGTCACCGCCGCGGAGCCGTTTTGATAACTGCATATAAAAATGGTGTTGCGCGCCTCTATCGGGTCGGCGTCCAAATCCACTAAGCGCTCCACTTCCGAACGTCCGCTGGGGATAACCACGGTGGACTCCCATAAGGCCTTGCCGTCGCTTAATTGCCAGGCCATCAGTTTTCCGTTGGCGGCTCCGGCCACCACTTTATCGTCCACCACCAGCGGCGCGCCGGCGCCGCGTATGCTCAAGGCCGGCACGTTATGCTCGGCGCTCCAGACGATGCCGCCGTCTTGCAGGCGCACGGCGATAACCTTGCCGTCGGTGGTGCGCACGATAACCTTGTCGCCGGCCACAACCGGCGTGGCCAATACTTCACTGGACACTTCCCGCATCCAGCGCATTTTACCGCTATGCGCGTCAAAGCCCACCACCTCGCCGTGGCTGGTGCCCATGATTAATAGATCGCCGTTCACGACCGGACCCGAGGCGAAGGGAAACTCGGTGTTGTTCTCCCAAACGACGTCGCCGTCATTCAATTGCCGGGCTTGCAGCAAACCTTTAATGTCGGCCACGTACAGCCGGCCGTTGGCCACCGCCGGTTGCAATTTAAGGTATTTTTGATCGGTTCCCTTGCCGGCCACGTCTTTCCAAACCAACTCCAACTGCACCTCGCCTTTAAATTCTTCCGGCAGCACGGCCGGCGGATCGGCGGTATCGTCATCGGCGAACAAATCGCCGAGACCGGAAGTCAAGTTGCTAAGCGCGTCCAAGCCGGTGCATCCGTTCAACAGCAACAACGGCGGCAACAGAATGAGCAGGCGTAGCCGCCCCCGCAAGCTTGAGCTAAAACTCATGAACGGCATCCTAGCCGGGCGGGTTCAATTGTTCCAGACTAGGCGCGGTCAAATCGTCAAGCTTGAACTGAGTCAATGGCGTCGCTTGACCGGAGCGGAGCGCGCTTTGATAGGCGCTGCGCGCTTCATCCTTGCGGTCCAAGGCCAAATACAAATCGCCTTGCAATTCGTCGTAATAAGCGGAGAAACTCTCGCGCGCGGCCGGGTCCACCGAGGCGATCAATTGCAGGCCTTCTTCGTATTGCTTGGTCGCCAGCATCAATTGCAGCAAGCGCAAGCGGCAAATATGCTGCAACTCAGGTAAATTGTTTTGTTTGATTATCGCTTGCAACAGGGTTTTAGCCCCTTCATAATCGCCTTTTTGCGCTTTTTCCTTAACCAGCAGCAATTGCGCGAATTCCGTGTAAGCGGAATCGGCATGCTCGGATTGCAGTTTCTCCGCCAGCTTTTCCACCGAATCCACTTTCTCCGCTTGCACGCTGGTCAGCAATTCCTGAAAAGTTTGCGAGGCGCGGTTACGATTGTCGGTTTGATATTTTTCCCAAAAATTCAAGGCGGCCACCAGCACCGCGGCAGCGACGACGCCGGTCAATACCGCCGATTGATTGGCTTCCCACCATTTTTTAATTTGCTCGAGTTGTTCTTCTTCCGAATCGTAAATCGCCACTGCAGTTTCTCTTCAATAATATTAAAATCTATGGTTACCGGTCTCAAAACGTATAACCTACCCAGCCTACATTAGTTTATTCAACTCAGCTAACAAAGGCCGTTTTATAAATGGTTATACAACTTGGTCAATTCCGCGATCAAGCACTCTTGAGACAGGGTTTTTTGTTCATTAGCCTCAAACAGGTCGCTTAAAACCTGTCCATTCAACGCCGGATAAGTCCGGTCATTCCATGATTCCTCGGATATATTCCGCAATAATTTCAGCGTGGCCTGCTCCTTGGCCGCTTCGTCGTCGCCGATAATCACGGCCAATAGCGCGCCGGATTTGTCCGCTTTTTTAAATTGGCTTTTAAAACTGCCGCCGCCGCAATTCAAATGCACTTTCAAGCCCGGCAGCGCATCGCGTATCCGCTCCGCCAGCAATAATCCGGCTTGTTCCGCCGCTTCGCCCGACCGAATGATATACAAGTCGGCGGCGGGCGGCAACGTCACGGGCGCGGACAGTTCCAACAAGGCTAAAATCCGTTCCAAACCCATGGCAAAGCCGATGGCGTGATTGGGTTTGCCGCCTAGTTGCTCCACTAAACCGTCATAACGGCCGCCGGCGCAAATCGCCCCTTGCGAACCCAAGGCGTCGGTCACCCATTCAAACACGGTCATGGCGTAATAATCCAGGCCGCGCACCAAACGATGGTTGATCTGGTATGCCACCCCGGCAGCGTCCAGCGCCTGGGTAAGCGCGGCGAAATGCCGCCGGCTATTCTCGCCCAAATGCTCGAACAACACCGGCGCTTGTTGCAGAATGGCATGCAAGTCCGGATTCTTGCTGTCCAGAATCCGCAGCGGATTGGTATGCAAGCGGCGCCGGCTGTCGGCGTCTAGAACGTCCAAATGCTGACTCAAATAAGCGACCAAATGCTCGCGGTAGGCGGCCCGTTCCGCCGCCGTGCCTAGGCTGTTCAATTGCAACACCACCCGCTCGCGGATGCCCAGCGCCAGCCACAAACGATGACTCAGCAATATGATCTCGATGTCGATATCCGGCCCCGGCATGCCGTAGGTCTCCACTCCCAGTTGATAAAACTGGCGGTAGCGGCCTTTTTGCGGGCGTTCGTGACGGAACATCGGGCCTTGATACCACAGGCGCAAGGTTTGGTTATGCAGCAAGCCGTGCTCCAGGCAAGCGCGCACACAACCGGCGGTGCCTTCCGGACGCAAGGTCAGGGAGTCGCCGTTGCGGTCGTCGAAAGTATACATTTCCTTTTCGACGATATCGGTCACCTCGCCAATGGCGCGTTGAAACAATTCGGTTTTTTCCACTATCGGCAAGCGGATTTCCTGATAGCCGTAGGCGGCCAGAATTTGCCGCGCGTGCGCCTCCAACCAGCGCCAGTAAGGGGATTGATCCGGCAAAATGTCGTGCATGCCGCGAATTGCTTGGATATCTTGTTGTGGTTTCGCCATAAAATCAATCAAACGTTGGCCGGAGCGGTTTGCACTTGCAGTTTTAAATGCCGCCGGCTCTTGTCCTGCACTTGACCCACCAGTTGGCCGCAGGCGGCGTCTATGTCTTCGCCGCGGGTCTTGCGTATGGTGGTGACGATGCCGGCGCTTTGCAACACGTCGCGGAATTTTAAAATGGTCTCCATCGGCGAACAGCGGTAAGCCGTTTGCGGAAATGGGTTGAACGGTATCAAATTCACTTTGGACGGCACCGTGCTCAGCAATTTAACTAATAGTTTCGCCTGCGGCGCACTGTCATTGACGCCATCCAGCATCACGTATTCAAAGGTTATATGCTTGCGTGGACCGTTCTTGGCGTACTCACGGCAGGCCGCCATTAAATCCGCCAGCGGGTATTTCTGATTGATCGGCACCAATTGGTTGCGCAATTCGTCGGTCGGCGCATGCAAGGACACGGCCATGCTGACGTCGCACACCTCGCTCAAGCGATGCATGGCCGGCGTCACGCCGGAGGTGCTGATGGTGACGCGGCGCTTGGATAAACCGAAGGCGAAGTCTTCCATCATCAAATTCATGGCCTTGACCACATTGTCGAAATTCAGCAAGGGTTCGCCCATGCCCATCATGACCACATTGGTAATTTTACGCTCTGATCCCAGGCGTTGCTGCGCCAGAACCAATTGACCGATGATTTCCCCGGTGCTCAGATTGCGGTTAAACCCCTGCTGCGCGGTGGAGCAAAAGCGGCAGGCCAAAGCGCAGCCGACTTGCGAGGATACGCACAAGGTCGCGCGCCGTTCCTCGGGGATGTACACCGTTTCCACCTGGTTGCCGCAATGCATGCGAACCGCCCATTTACAAGTGCCGTCGCTAGCCAATTGCTCGGCGGCGAAACTGGGTAATTTAATTTCGCAATGATTTTCTAAATAGTTGCGCAATGACTTGCTTAAATTGGTCATTTGCGCGAAATCGGTCACGCCTTCCTGGTAAATCCATTTCAATACCTGGTCGGCGCGAAAGGCTTTCTCGCCGATTTCGGCGAAAAAGGCTTGCAGCCCTTTCCGGTCGAAATCGAGCAAGTTAACCAGCCGCTGTGTATCAGCGGATGCGTTCGCAGAGTTCATCGGCGGTGAAAAAGAAGGCGATTTCTTCGGCGGCGGTTTCCGCGGCGTCGGAGCCGTGCACCGCGTTTTCTTCGATACTGACCGCGAAATCGGCGCGGATAGTGCCAGGAGCGGCTTCTTTCGGGTTGGTGGCGCCCATCAATTCACGGTTTTTTAAAACCGCGTTTTCGCCTTCCAATACTTGAGCGAAAATAGGGCCGGAAATCATGAATTTTACCAAGTCGTTAAAAAATCCGCGCTCTTTATGCACCGCATAGAATTGCTCGGCTTGTTCTTGGCTCAATTGCAGCATCTTAGCCGCGACCACGCGCAAACCGTTTTGCTCGAAACGGTTGATGATGGCGCCGATTGCGTTTTTAGCTACCGCATCCGGCTTGATGATGGAAAAAGTACGTTCAATCGCCATTGTTGCTCTCCAAATATTTATAGTAAAAAAATCCTAACCGCGGCTCCATATCGGATGTATGGACAACTTGATGACCGGTTTGTCGCCGCCGTAAAGCCAATTGACCAACATGCGGGTGCCGGTGATGGCGGTGAACATGGAAGTCAAAATACCCAAACTCAACACCACGGCGAAGCCCTTGACCGGGCCGGTGCCGAAACCGAACAACAGCAAGGCGACCAGTAAAGTAGTGGTATTGGAATCTAAAATGGTGCCGAATGCTTTTTCATAACCGATGTAAATGCTGGCCTGCGGACTATGGCCGTTGCGCAATTCCTCGCGGATGCGTTCGTTGATCAACACGTTGGCGTCCACCGCCATGCCCAGCGTCAACACGATGCCGGCCATGCCGGGCAGGGTCAAGGTGGCTTGCAGCATGGACAAAATGGCCGTCAGCGCCACTAGGTTGAAAAACAAGGCGAAATTGGCGATCAAGCCGAAGCCGCTGTAGTATACGGTCATGAAAAACACCACCAGGAAAAAGCCGACGGTGATGGACAAAATGCCTTGGTTGATGTTCTCTTGCCCTAAACTAGGGCCAATGGTGCGTTCTTCCACGATTTCAACCGGAGCGGCCAACGCGCCGGCGCGCAGCAACAAAGCCAGGGTGCGCGCTTCTTGCGTGTTTTCCAAGCCGGTGGTTTGAAAACGCTTGCTAAAGGTGTCGCGAATGGTGGCCACGCTGATGACTTTTTCCACTTTTTCCTTGTGCTGAACTTTTTGGCCGTTGACCACCTTGGTCTCGGATTTATATTCGATGAACACCACCGCCATCGGCTTGCCGATATTTTCCTGGGTGAATTTGCCCATTTTCTTGGCCCCGACGCTGTCCAGGGTAATGAACACCGCCGGTTGACTGTTTTGGTCCAAGCCGGACGAAGCGTCGGTGATTTGGTCGCCGGTGACGATCACCGAACGTTTCAGCAAAACCGGCTGCCCGTTTTTGTCATTATAAATCCGGCTGCCGGCCGGCACGTGCCCGGACAACGCGGATTGCAAATCGTGCTCGGTGTCCACCAGCCGATATTCCAGGGTCGCGGTGGTGCCGATCAATTCCTTGGCGCGGGCGGTGTCTTGCACGCCCGGCAATTGCACCACGATACGGCTGTCGCCTTGCTGCTGAATGATAGGCTCGGCCACGCCCAGCTCGTTGATCCGGTTACGCAAGGTGGTGATGTTTTGCGCCAGCGCGTTTTTCTTGATTTCTTTCAGGTCGCGTTCCGGCACGGTGGCTATGATGTCGCCGTCGCTTTGCTCGGCGATGTCCAGATTGCGGAAGTCTTTGTTCAATACTTCAAACGCCAGGGCTTTGTTGGCATCGTCGTCGTTCAGGTCTATCCTGATGCCCGCCGCCTCCTTGGATACGGATTCGTAACGCACCTTGGCGTCGCGGAACGCGGCGCGGATGTCGTTGACATAGCGCTCGTCGGCTTGCTTAACGGCGGCGTCCATATCGACTTCCATCAAGAAATGCACGCCGCCGCGCAAGTCCAGACCCAAATACATGGGCTCCGCGCCTATGGCGCGCAACCAAGACGGCGTGGCCGGCGCCAGATTCAAGGCCACGGTGGCCTTGCCGCTCATTTTCTCGCGCAGGAGATCCGCGGCTTGTAATTGGTCGTCCAAGGTATTGAAGCGCGCCAGGATTTTACCGTCCTTGAAATCGAATTCCTTAAGGCCCAGCCCGGCGTTGGCGATGGCGGCTTTAACGTCGTCGGCTTGGGCTTGCGTCAATGGCAAGGCAGTGCTGGAAGCCAATTGCACGGCCGGATCGTTACCGAACAAATTAGGCAAGGAATACAGAGTGCCTAGCGCGAGCGCGAGCAGCACCAGAACGTTTTTCCAAAGCGGGAAATGATTTTGCATGGTTATTCCATTAAAAAAGCAACAACGCCGCCTTTCTAAGGGGCGGCGTCACGAACACGCACGGTTCTATCGTTAGGGTTTTTTAGTGTTCAAGGCCTTGTAAGTGCCTTTAGGCATCAGATTAGCGACCGCATGCCGCTGAACTTGAATAAAATTGTTGTCGGAAACTTCCAACTTGACAAAATTTTCATCAAAATCAACTACCTTGCCTAAAATACCGCTGCTAGTGACCACCTCGACGCCCTTGGTCAAGGAAGCCAACAATTGCTTTTGCTCCTTGGCGCGCTTTTGTTGCGGGCGCAAGAACAGGAAATAAAAGAAAATCAGGATGCCAATCGGAAACAGCATGCCCTCAATGCCAGGTTGCATGCCGGTGGCCTGTTGCGCGAAGGCGTCGGAAATCAAAAAACTCATTGTTACCCTCTGTTCTTATAATAATGGTCTTGTTACGGCTCCAGGGGAAGTCCCGGGAAATCCTGACATTATGCCATATTTAGGCGCGTTGCGGCCAGTTTAGATGTGGATTTATGCGTCTTTGAGACAGGCCGCGCGGGGCCGGGTTATCCGCGAGCCCCATTAGCGACAGCCTAAGCCGAGTTCATGAAGCTTATCACAGTGCTATTCCCCGCCCTGCCGCATGTTAAACACCTTAAACCCTAAAATCGTCGCCGCCAGCAAAAAAGTCACCGCATTGGCGGCGATGATCGAGGCGTTGTCGATAAACAAGCCGTAAATCAGCCACAACAACACCCCCAGCGTAAACATGAAATACATGCCTAAGGACAGGGCGCGGGTGTCGTGGGTTTTGATGGTTTTGAGGGCTTGCGGCAGAAACGAGCTGGTGGTTAGCGCCGCGGCGGCGTAGCCTATCCATTCCACGGAAAATTGCATGTTAAAGTCCAAACAGTTTATTTAAGGTGTTGAAAATAATAGACGGCGGCGAGTATGAATAATTGAATGAACGCCAGCAGCCAAAAATAACCGACGAACATCATAATCCACACCGGCCGCTCCTCGGTTTTGCCATGACACAAGCCCGTCGCGCCCAGCGCGGACACCGCGAGCACCGCAAATAAAATGATAATAGGTTCGGGCATGAGTTTTGTCTCTTATTTGGGCGGCGGCGGAGCCAGCACTTCACGGCCGCCGTTGCTTTCCGGCGGGCTGACCACGCCGGCGCTCTCCATTTCCTCAATGATGCGCGCCGCGCGGTTATAGCCGATCTTGAACCGGCGCTGCACGCCGGAAATCGAGGCCCGGCGCGACTCGGTGACGAATTGCACCGCCTCGTCGTATAAGGCGTCGTTCTCGCCGCCGGCCTCGGCGGCCAATTCGCCGTTCTCGGCGCGTTCTTGGGTGATTTCGGTTAAATAATTGACCGGGCCGGTCAGTTTCAGGAATTCAACCACCCGATGCACTTCATGGTCGTCCACGAACGCGCCGTGCGCGCGTTGCGGCAAGCTGGTTCCGGAAGGCAAAAACAACATGTCGCCGTTGCCCAGCAAGGTTTCCGCTCCGCCCTGATCGAGTATGGTGCGCGAATCAATGCGCGACGACACCTGAAACGAAATCCGGGTCGGTATGTTGGCCTTGATTAATCCGGTCAATACATCCACCGACGGCCGCTGAGTCGCTAAAATCAAATGAATGCCGGCGGCGCGGGCTTTTTGCGCCAGACGGGCGATCAATTCCTCGACTTTTTTCCCGACCGTCATCATCATGTCGGCCAATTCGTCGACGATAATGACGATATGCGGCAGCGGGCTCAACAGCGGCGGCTCGCCCGGCCCGAACGGATCCGGCTGGTACATCGGGTCGCGGAGCGGCTTGCCGTTGGCTTCCGCCTCGCGCACCGCGTGATTAAAGCCGGCCAGATTCCGCACGCCGGCCTTGGACATTAATTTATACCGCCGCTCCATTTCCGCCACCGCCCAGCGCAAGGCGTTTTGCGCGTCCTTCATGTCGGTGACCACCGGAGCCAATAAATGCGGAATGCCTTCGTACACCGACAATTCCAGCATTTTGGGGTCTATCATGATCAAACGCACTTCTTCCGGCCGCGATTTATACAACAAACTCAAAATCATGGCGTTAATGGCCACCGATTTGCCGGAGCCGGTGGTGCCGGCCACCAGCGCGTGCGGCATTTTGGCCAGATCGGCGACCACCGGTTTGCCGGAAATATCCTTGCCCAAGGCTAGGCTAAGCTTGGATTTTGCATGCAGAAATGCGTCTGAGGCCATTAAATCGCGCAGGGACACCATCTCACGTTCCTGGTTCGGAATTTCAAGCCCTATCAATGATTTGCCCTCTATAATTTCCACGATGCGCACGCTGGTCACCGACAGGCCGCGCGCCAAGTCCTTGGCCAAGCCGCTGATGCGGCTGACCTTGACCCCGGCGGCCAAGCGCAGTTCAAAGCGGGTGATCACCGGGCCGGGATGCACCTCTTCCACTTCCGCCGACACGCCGTAATCCAGCAGCACGCTTTCCACTTGCCGGGAAATTGCCTCTAACTCGGGCAAGGAATAGCGCCGGGTTTTGATCTCGCGCTGCTCCAGCAAATCCAGAGCCGGCAAGGCGTTAGGATAGGCGATGGCCGCCGCCTCCGACTTGCCGGCGTTGCGCGCCGGGTTTTTGGCTTCGGCCTCGGCCGCCGCATCGGGGAGATTGACCACCAGCTTGCGCGCCGGACGCGGAACCGGAGGTTGATCGTCCGCTAGATTTTCAAAAGGTTTTTTATAGCTCTCGGCTTGGCGCGCGGAGGATCGCACCACTAAATCCGCGGTCGGCTCGTCCTCCTCCGCTTCAGTATACACTCTGCGCGGCCGTTCGCCCGCGCCGAATAGAATCAATACCGCCCAGCCGATGCGGCTCATCAGGCCCAGCCAAGACAAACCGGTCAACAAGGTAATGCCGGTCATGAACACGCCCAGGGTCAACAAATTAGCGCCGGAATTGCCCAGCATTTTGACCAGCACGTCGCCTAGCTCGCGGCCGACGATGCCGCCGGTGCTATCCGGCAAATCGATTTTGTTGCGCAAGAAATATAAATGCAGAAAAAACATGGCCGAGCCGGACACGATGCTGAACACGAATCCGCAAACACAGCCAAACAGCCGCTGCCAGCGCCGCCCGGCGGAATAAGGCATATAGATGATCATGCCTAGGCAAAACAGCATGATAGGCAAAAAATAGGCGGTCAGGCCGAAAAAACTCAGCATGAAATCCGCCAGCCAAGCGCCGATCAAACCGCAGGCGTTATGTACTTGCTGCTCGGATGGACTATGGCTCCAGCCTGGGTCAAGGGAGTTGAAACTAGCCAAGGCGATGACACAAAATATCGCGCCGCCGGCGGCGGCCAGCAGCAGCAATTCGCGGAAACCGCGCACGGGGTTTTCATCTATCACAGCAGCCATGTATAAGTAAGAGAGGCGCCAAACAAAACATGGATTATAGTGGATAAAACCGGAGTTGGCAGAACGGCGCGCAAAAACGCCGCCGCATGCGCGCCAGCCGAATTGCCGCAATCGGATACGCGGTTGCTATAATAGCGCATCATTCATTTTCCTGGAGCAAAAACCTCCCATGTCGACGCCAAAACATAGCAAATTATTGATTCTGGGCTCCGGACCTGCTGGTTATACCGCCGCCGTCTACGCCGCGCGCGCCAATCTGAACCCTGTCATGATTACCGGCCTGCAACAAGGCGGACAATTAACCACCACCACCGACGTGGACAACTGGCCTGGCGACGCGCATGGCGTGCAAGGGCCGGAGTTAATGCTGCGCATGCAACAACACGCCGAACGCTTTGAAACCGAAATCATTTTCGACCATATTCATACCGCCGAATTGGCGGCGCGCCCGTTCCGCCTAACCGGCGACAGCGGCGTCTACACCTGCGACGCCTTGATTATCGCCACCGGCGCGTCGGCCAAATATCTGGGCCTGCCGTCCGAGGAGTCGTTCAAAGGCCGCGGCGTTTCGGCTTGCGCTACCTGCGACGGTTTTTTCTACCGCAATAAACCGGTGGCGGTAATCGGCGGCGGCAACACCGCGGTAGAGGAAGCTTTGTATCTGGCGAATATCGCCTCCGAAGTCATTGTGGTGCACCGGCGGGATAAATTCCGCTCGGAAAAAATCCTGGCGGATAAATTATTGGAAAAATCCAGAACCGGCAACGTCCGCATTCTGTGGAACCACGAACTGGAAGAGGTACTGGGCGACGACATGGGCGTCACCGGCATCCGCGTCAAACACAAGGAAGACGGCGGCTTACGAGACATCGACGTGCACGGCGTATTCATCGCCATCGGTCATACCCCGAACACCGATATTTTCACCGGCCAATTGGACATGCAACACGGCTACATCGTGGTGAAAAGCGGCATCCAAGGCAACGCCACCGCCACCAGCGTGCCCGGCGTATTCGCCGCCGGCGACGTCATGGACTCGCATTACAAACAAGCCATCACGTCCGCCGGCGCGGGTTGCATGGCGGCGCTGGACGCGGAAAAATATTTGGACGAGTTGTATTCCTAAGCCGGCTTGATCATAACGCGCCTCCTGGAAACCGTGGGCGCGCTTCACCTCAAACTTTGTAATGATATTGGGTTTAATGCTAAAATATAGCAATTTTGCGTTAAGTTTGATTGAGGCGACATGAACATCACTTTGTCTAATAGAGTAAAATCGGTAAAACCGTCCCCTACCCTGGCCGTCACCGCGCGCGCCGCCGCCTTGCGCGCCGCCGGCAAGGATATCATTGGCCTGGGCGCCGGCGAGCCGGATTTTGACACGCCCGATCACATCAAGGCGGCGGCGATTAATGCCATCAACAAAGGCTTCACCAAATACACCGCCGTGGACGGCACCGCCGGCTTGAAAAAAGCCGTTATCGACAAATTCCAGCGCGACAACGGCCTGAGCTACACGCCTAAACAAATCCTGGTCTCTTGCGGCGGCAAGCAAAGTTTTTACAATCTGGCGCAAGCCTGGTTGAATCCAGGCGACGAGGTCATCATTCCGGCCCCGTATTGGGTGTCTTATCCGGACATGGTGTTACTGGCGGACGGCGTACCGGTCATCGTCCCGGCCGGCCAAGAGCAGCAATTTAAAATCACCCCGGAGCAATTGCGCGCCGCGATTACCCCGAATACCCGCTTGCTGGTCATCAACAGCCCGTCCAACCCCACCGGCGCGGCGTATAGCTTGGAAGAATTGCGCGCCCTAGGCGAAGTGTTGCGCCAATATCCGCAAGTCTTGATCGCCACCGATGACATGTACGAGCACGTGCTGTGGCGGCAAGGCGAGTTCGTCAATATTTTGAACGCGATACCTGAATTTTACGACCGCACCATCGTATTGAACGGCGTGTCCAAGGCTTATTCCATGACCGGCTGGCGTATCGGCTACGCCGCCGGTCCGGCGGATTTGATTGAAGCCATGTGCATTATTCAATCCCAAAGCACCTCTAACCCTACGTCTATTTCACAAGTGGCGGCCGAGGAAGCGCTGAACGGCGACCAAAGCTGCATCGGCGTGATGCTGGCGGAATTCAAAAAACGCCATGATTGGGTAGTCGCCGAGCTGAACACCATCCCCGGCGTCGAATGCCTAGCCACCGACGGCACGTTTTACGTGTTCCCGGACGTAAAAAAATTCATCGAATGCCTAGGCCTCGGCGACGATCTGGCGTTCTCCGAATTCCTGATTGAAAAGGCCGGCGTGGCCGTGGTGCCTGGCTCGGCGTTCGGCGCTCCCGGTCATATCCGCATCTCCATCGCCACCAGCATGGACAATCTGCAAAACGCCTTGCAAAGAATCAAGCAAGTCAGCGGTTCTTAAGGCTTCCCCGCGGGAAGCATGGACGCGTTTGAACGCAAGCCCATGGCTTGCGTCCTTTGCGTTAAAATGATCGCCAGCTTCCCGCAGGAACGGTCCTCCTTTGTTAATGCCTTTATCCAACGCCGTCAAACAACCTCTGCCTTATATCGCCGACAGCGCCGCCTTGTTCGCGCCCGTGGCCCATCAACCTTGGTCCGTATTCTTGGATAGCGCGGCGCAAGGCCGCTACGATATCATCGCTTGCGAGCCGGTTTGCACCCTGCGCGCCACCGGCGCGCGCACGTTGATCGAACGGAACGGCCGGTGCATTGACAGCGGCGCCGACCCGTTTTACCTGTTGCGGCAAGAATTAGGGCCTTTACGTCCTAAAATCGGGGATTTGCCGTTTACAGGAGGCGCTATCGGCTACTTCGGTTACGATTTGGCGCGCCGCCTGGAAAAACTGCCCGCCATCGCCGCCGACGCCGAAGCCATGCCCGACATGGCGATAGGCATTTACCAATGGGCGGTAGTGGTGGACCACCAACGCCAGGAAAGCTGGCTAACCGGTTACGATTTGACGCCGGAGCGCATAGTTAAATTGACCGAGCAATTCAGCCGTTTATTACCGCCGCCGCCGGAAGAGCCTTTCTTGGCGCTGGAGCCGCCGCGCTCTAATCTCGACCGGCCGGCCTATACAGAAGCTTTCAAACGCATCAAAGCCTATCTGGCGGCCGGGGATTGCTACCAAATCAATTTAACCCAGCGTTTTCAATGCCCCTGCCAAGGCGACCCCTGGGTAGCCTATCAACGCTTGCGGCAACTCAACGCCGCGCCGTTTGGCGCGTATTTAAATCCGCCGGACGGGCAAATCCTCAGTTCGTCGCCGGAACGTTTTTTAAAAGTCGCGGACGGCCGGGTGGAAACCAAGCCGATCAAAGGCACCCGCCGCCGCGCGGCAGACCCGGCCGCCGACCTAGCCTTGATTGAGGAACTGGCCAGCAGCGAAAAAGACCGGGCGGAAAATCTGATGATCGTGGATTTATTGCGCAATGATCTGGGCCGCTGCTGCCAGGATGGTTCGATCCAAGTCCCAGCGCTATTCGCGGTGGAAAGCTTCGCCACCGTGCATCATTTGGTCAGCACCGTCACCGGCCAATTGGCGGCGGACAAGCATGCGCTGGATTTATTGCGCGGCTGCTTCCCTGGCGGCTCCATCACCGGCGCGCCGAAAATCCGCGCCATGCAAATCATCGAGGAGCTGGAACCTCACCGGCGCGGCGTTTATTGCGGGGCCATAGGCTACATCGGCTTCAACGGCGACATGGATACCAATATCGCCATCCGCACCTTGGTGGTCAATCAGGGGCGTATCCGCTTCTGGGCCGGCGGCGGCATTGTGTTCGACTCTGAAGCGGAAGCGGAATATCAGGAATGCTTCGACAAGGCCGCCGCTTTGTTGCAATTGCTGGCGCAGTTTCAGCCGCATGCGGATCATTAAACTCGGCGGCAGTTTATTGACCGGCGGGCAATTAAGCGCTTGCCTGGATAGGATTCTAGGCCTTAATGGCATCAATATCATCACCCCCGGCGGCGGCGAATTCGCGGACGCCGTAAGAATTGCGCAACAGCAGCACGGTTTTGACGACGCGGCGGCGCACGACATGGCGCTGCTGGCCATGCAACAAATGGCGCTCTTAATGCGCGCCTTGCGTCCCGCCCTGCGGCCATGGCCGCATGCCGCGAGGCCGCCGGAAACGCCCGGCGCTTATGTCTGGTCGCCGAACCCGGAAGAATTGGCGCAAGCCGGCGTGCCGGCCGGTTGGCATATCACCTCGGACAGCTTGGCGGCTTGGCTATGCGCGCGCTACAACGCCGAACAATTGATAGTGGTAAAATCAGCGACAGTCGCGCCGGAAGCCGGGGCGGCCGAATGGCAAGCGCAAGGCGTATTGGACGCGGCCTTCCATGACTTCGCAAAGCTCTTGCGCTGCCCGATAGAGGTGGTTAATTACCGTGATTTTTTAAACCATGATTAATTTTTTTATGACGCTGCTGCAAAAACGCTGGCAGCATGCTTATTTTCAAGGCCGCGAATCCCTGCTCGGCCACCATAAGCGCGACATCGTGGTGTCGCAGGTGACGCAGGCTTGCGGCAGTCTGGAAGAATGCCGCGACGAATTCGTGGACGCGCTGGAAAAATTTAAAAGCGTGGCCAGAACCAAGGACAGCCCGTTGGAACTGCGCTATCAACTATTAAAAAGCCGCTACGATATGTGCCGTTTCAAAGCCGACCAATTAAACCAGCGCATTCAAGCCATAGAACAAGTTAGCGAAGCCCTGTTCGCGGAATGGGAAGCCGAACTGCTGCTGTACAGCAACCGTAGCCTGCGCATGCGCAGCCAGCAGCAATTAAAAAAATCCCGCGCCCAATATCAACGCCTGATTAAAACCATGCAATTGGCGCAAGAGCGCATGCAGCCGGTGCTGGCGGCGTTTCAGGATCAAGTGCTGTTTCTCAAGCACAACTTGAACGCCCACGCCATCGCCGCCCTGCGCCAGGAATTCGTGGATATCGGCGTCGATATCGGGCGCTTGATCGAGTTGATGGAAAAAACCATCCGCGAAGCGAACGATTTCGTCACCGTCATCGCCGCGCCCAAGCAGCTGCCGGCTCCGCCGGCGACTAGGGTTTAATACTCGTCGCAACCAGTCGCTATTTTTGCGAAAGCGTTTTTAGAAGCATCCCGGCTCCAAAAAGCGGCAAAAATAATGTTAAATAATGCCGGAACCCGGCATTCCGGGAAGCAGCAGTCGCCAGCTCAGCCGACGAAGAAAAACGCCTGCTTGGTCAGCGCCACCTTGACGATATAAATAAACACCAACAGCGCGCCGGCGAAGGCGTACCAACGTTTATCGCCCTCGGATTTAATGGCGACTATCCCAAGCCCGATGAAGCCCAGCAAGGCGAAAATCTTGGCCACTATCCAGCCGAAATCAAGGTCAAACCAGCCCCCTTGCACCACCAGAACACCGCCGCTGATGATCAACAAACCGGCCAAACCGTGCGGCGCGATTTTCAACCATTTGTTTTGCAACAGATCCGGCTTGAATTGCGCCAGCAATACGCGGGCGATAAAAACGGCGATGACCAAGGCTACCAATAAAAGATGCAGGTGTTTCATAATTATTCTCGCTGCGATAAAGGGGATGGGATGTATAAGCCCCTATAATTTACGCCAAAACCGGTCGCGACGCAAAATTATGCGCGGCCAGGAAGTTGGTTTGAACGTTTCGCCTTATAAAATCCATAGCCAATTATGCTATCTTTACGGCTTAACTAGGTTGGATTTTGGGTTGCTTTGCCGCATCATTGCCATGGCGAATGCATAACTTTTATTGCGTTGGCCAAGATAGCTTAACCCAGAAACTCCAGATCGGCGAAGGATATGCCCTAGTCAAAGACTGTCTCGGCTTCAAGGAATCAACTCTTACAACCCTTCAGTCTTACAACCCTTCAGTCTTACAACCCTTCAGTCTTACAACCAATCAATCCTTCAACGACAGAATATCCGCCTCCGAAATTTGTTCCTGCTTCTGGTGTACATTAATGGCATACAGGAAACGATAACACTTGCGCGCATAGGCCGTCCATTCGGTATAGGCGAAACGCGCGCCACTAAAGGTAGGACCGCGAAACTCAAACACCGGCGCGCGCCCGGTAAGATCCTTGGTGATTATCACATCCACAGCATCTCCCAGCCCACCCAATCCCCGCAACCGGCTGTTGCCGTTTACATCGAAATAAGTGGCGTCATCCTGGCCATGGGGATGCGCGGCCGCGCACAGCAGGTCCTGACCTTGCGCGATTCCCGTCAACCAAGCCTTGCGGGTGATGGGTATCTGCACCGGCGCTTGCAGCGCCCCATAGTCGTTGATTTTCTGTTCTATCACCTTCCCATTGATATCCAATCCTGGCGGAGTGATCTTTCCAGATATTCTTTTGCAACACAAATCCACCCATTCAGCCGGGTTATCCCGGTAATGCTTCTGTTCAGCATTTGGCAGTTCCTTGAACAGTTGCGCGAAATCCGTTCTGGACATGATAAAGAAAAACTGCTTAGCCACCTTGGCCGGATATTCCCCGCTTCCCTTGCGCAGATAAAAAGCAATGAGCGTCAACAGGCCACGCAGTTGCGCGGACGGGTCGTGTCCATCCCACCCCGCGTCCTTGACGCAAGCTTTGATATCCGATGGTTTCAGAGATTTTGACACATTGCCTAGGGTCGCGGAATAATTCGACGACACTCCCTCGCCTAGAAACAATTTCGCGGCTTCGGTATTGCTGTTTTTTGCCAAGTGACGAAACAGTTTTCGCAGCCGGGTTAGCCGCAAACCTCCAGTAATCTGTGGAAACGCGGCTATGATGCCCGGAGCCTCTTGCACATAGAGAATGGACTTTGGAAATCCATAAATGCTAAGTTCGTCGGAATAAATCCACCGCGTCTTACGCGCACGGATGAAGCTGGCAAGATTACCGCAAAATTTTATCATGCTGGCAAACTGGATAATTAACCGTTCTTCACCCGGAAAGGTAGCATCGGCACCATCCTGGCTGCTGTCGACGTGAATCGGGCTAGTGACGAACTCGCAATCGGTCGCATCCGCGGTTAGATCCCAGCCATCGTTAGAATGGTGCAAAACCGTCCCCTTTGGATGCGCCAATAGGTGATTATTTTGTTTTCCGGTTACACAATAGCCTTCCAGTTCTTTGATGAAGGCCGTGTTATAAAAACGCCTTTCCTTGTTATAAGAAGTATCGACTATGTTTAGCAGCGTCGGATGCGGCCTGTAAACATTAATGTTCGTCTGAAATTCAAAACCAAGTCCCATGATTACTCCAGCTTATTGTCGACAATATCCCGCCTAACCTTTAACACCGTAACATTCAGAGGTTCATTCGGGCCTCCGCATACAATGCTTTTATGATCCACGGGTAAAAATTGAGTATATCCTATCCAAATGTAAGCGTCGAACTCAGTCATTCGAAAAAATTGGCGCGAACTAACGCTAGCGCGGTAAAAATTATTAAAATCAGAAATTTATTACCTGCAACCGATTACTAGGGACCACAAGGATCAGGGTTTAGAACGCCATACGGCCGCGCCTATTGACGGCTTATGAATTACATCTTATCGTGTTAACCGAATGGCAAGCCATGGGTTAAAAAACTCGTTGTAAGCAATCACATACCCCTTTAAAAAGAAAGGAATTGAGAGGGGGGGGTAGTTGCAATATATCCATTAACCTTTCACTTTTAGCGCGACCACATGAGTGATTCTAGGAGAAATTATTTGAAACAATCCTTTTATGACCTAAATTATTTTGATTTAGAAACAGTTATAAAACAAAATAATTTAAACCAATCAGCGGCATCGGTTCTTTTTAATTGGCATTATAATAAAAAACAGAATATTCCGTGCCATGATAAAATTGCCCAAAG
>CAIYSZ010000099.1 GCA_903928965.1 uncultured Pseudomonadota bacterium | reverse complement strand
CGCCTACGAAACCGGCCGCCCCGATAGCGCCGAACAGTATTTCCAACGTGGCTTGGGGTGGGCCGAGGCATTTTTGGCGGCGGGTGAGACTGCGCCTGGGGTAAGGAAAGTGGCTTTGGAGCTGGCCTCCAATGCTAGCGCTAACGCCGAAAAAACCGGACGCCCCGATAGCGCAGAACAGTATTACCAACGCGGCCTGGACTGGGCCGAGGCATTTTTGGCGGCGGGTGAGACTGCGCCTGAGGTAAGGGAAGCCGCCCTGATGATGGCCTTCAATGCCGGCATTAGCGCCGAAAATACCGGCCGCCACGATAGCGCCGAACAGTATTACCAACGCGGCTTGGATTGGGCCAAGGAATTTTTTGCGGCGGGTGAGTTTGCGCCTAGGGTAAGGGAACAAGCACTGAAGCTGGCCTCCAATGCCGGCGTTAACTCCAGAGAAACCGGCCGCAACGATAGCGCTGAACAGTATTACCAACGCGGCCTGGACTGGGCCGAGGCATTTTTGGCGGCGGGTGAGACTGCGCCTGAGGTAAGGGAAAACGCCCTGCGGCTGGCCTACTCTACCAGCACTAACGCCTTTGATCGCGCCTTAATTGCCCAAACGCGTTTGTATTTAGTTCACGTTTTTTTGCTGCGCAACCGGTTTCGTTGGCCCATAGAAGATCGTGTATGGCTTTACACAACCCACAATACCCAAATAATCTTCAAAGCCGCCCCACCCAACGCCACCCATCGCGTTTTCGAATCCACCCTGCACCTGATGCTCAGCCGCTATTTATACCCCCAACAACCGGAGTTCACGCCGGATACTCGTTTTTTATGCCTAGAGCTCGCCCACAGCCTATGGGCCTTGCGCCACGCCCGCTTTAACCATGGCTATCGCAGCGAACTGAAAGCGGCTTTTACCGTGCTGCAAACCTTGGCCGAGCGGGCGGCTAAGGAGCGGCGGTTAACGCGCGAAATAAAAGACTTAAACGCAGGCTTGTTTGAACCTGTGCCGCACGATCTAGCCACATTTCAATCCCGCAAAGCAAAATTATCCTGGTTCACGCGCCTGCGTTACCCCTTTCGCATTGCCCGGCTGGAAGCCGGTTTGAAACGCATCAAGAGTTTGCAAGTCATCAGCCGTGACGAGCAAAAACAGATCGACGCCTTGGAAAAGCGTTGCGCCGCTTGGACCGCGGAAGGCTGGATGCAAACCTTGCCCGATGTGCCCAGCCTGGAAGCGCCGGAAGCCTTTGTGTTGGCCTTGCTATTTATGGGCGCTTGCGGCTCAAAACGCGCCGAGGACCGGCATGGCGCGTTGTTTAGCGCCTGGCGTGAACAAAAACCTTGGCGCGATCCACAAAACCGGCAAGTGTTGCTTAACGCCATCCATTGGGAGCGCTGGCGCGAGCGGCCCGAGGCGACCTTGGCCGTGTGGCTGGATGCGCTGGGGCTGGACGGGTTTATCAACTATCCGGTGTTGGCTAACCAACCCAATGCCCCCTTATTAGCCCGCGTCCTGGCCTTTGCCAAGGGTGATGATGATCTGGTTCAACATCTTGATAGACTGATAGAGTCCGCCCACATAATCGCCGGCCAACTCTATGCCGCCTTGGAGCCGGAGTTTTTTCCACGTCCGAGGCCGCCGGAAGCGCATTCCACCGCTATCCTGGCGGCGGCTATCTTGATGGGCGCCGTACCCAGCTTGCTGGCGCGTTGGTTGCTTGAAAACCTCCCGGCCTGGCCGGCGGATGGGGGGCCTGACGCCTACTATCGAAACGCCCAACATCGCTTCGCCCGCCTGCTGCACCGCCATCCCGCGCCACTGTGGGATCAGCCGCTGGCCTTGGCCGTGCATCGATTCGCGGATGCCGTGCTCAAGGACGCCGCCGCCGCGAATCAGCTTTACCGCATTTGGGAAGCCCTGGAAACCGCGCGCCTGGCGCTAACCAGCGCCGCGGTCAGCTTGCCGGACGACAGCCACTGGGAGCGCACGGGCGTGGAACTCAAGGAAGCCCTGCTGGCGGAGTTAAATCCTTCCACCGCCACACATCCGGGCTGGAATGCGCTCTCGGTATGGCGGCAGGCCATGCAAGCGGTGCGGCTAGAGATTCCCACGCCGGAGGCGGTGCAAGCGCGTTTAAGCGGCGGCGAGGCGCTGGCGCAACTGTATTTCACCCAGGACGGCGCGCTGGAAGCGCTGTGGCTGACCGCCGAAAGCCCCTTGAAACAGCTGGCCCTGTGCGCAGACGCCGCGCTGAGCCGCTGGGATGAACCCTTGACGCTGTGGAACGCCTGGTTGCGGCCGCGAGCGGCGGACAAATCAGACACCCCAATTGATCTCAGCCAGGATTGGCTGGCGGTACTGGCACGGCAGCCCGCCGTGTCCGCCCTGGCCGGGACATTGCGCGACTGGTTTAAAACCCAGGATAAAATCATCCTGTTTTTACCGGCCAAGCTGGCGCAACTGCCCTGGGAAAGCCTCATCGACTGGCAAGCCCCGCAAAGCCGCCAGACAAACGGCAAAGCTAAATCCCCGATAATGGAACGCGGCGTCACCCTGACGCATTGGCGCAAAGCCCAAGTCACCCGGTCGACCGCCAAAAGCGCGTTGCTGGCCGATGACAACACCTTGAGCGCCTTCAGCCGGCTGGAAGCCCACTACAGCGGCAAAATGAAAGGCGTCCAATTTGAGGAAGCACCCGGCGTCGTCGCCCTATTAAAAAGCCTGTCAAGCGACAACGGCTTAACCCATCTCGTCGCCCACAGCCAACTAAACCTTGCCGACCCGTGGCGCAGCAGTCTGTCGGTCAGCCGCAAGGAACCGGAACTGCCGGCCTGGGCCTTGCCCGGCGCCGGCGTCCAAGGCGAACTCATGCTCTCGGCTTGCGAAGTGCTGCGCCATGGCGTCGCCGTCCAGGACGACCTACTCGGCACGGTCGGCATCGGCCCGGCCTTGATCGCCGCCGGCGCAAAACGCGTCAGCGGGCCGTTGTGGGTCTGCGACCCGGTCGCCGCCTTGTTTTTTAGCTATTACCGCTTAAATTTGCACAAGACCAAGCCGGGTTTAATGGCCTTTGAGATACAAGAACAGGCGCGGGCCAAATTGCGTAACGCCACCAGCCGTGAATTACAGCACGAATTTACAAAACATATCGCGCCGGGTGAAAACCTGGTCGAAAAAGTCAAAATCAGCTTTCTTGAACCCGCATCGCCCTTGCTGCCGGACCTAAGCAAACCCGAGGCGCGCCCGTTTAGCCATCCTTTTTACCACGCCGGCTTCGCGACGCTGGGCGAGGCGGGGTGAGGGGAAAATGTACACAGCTTCGTCCCGTTTCAAAAAGCGCTAGACATAGTTTAATAGCCCTGCAATTTTAATTCAGGAGTCAAAACTCATGTCTACGCTCGATATAATTGAAATAAGCAAATACTCGGTTCCCGCGGTAATGGGGGTCGGAGTTATTGGAGCTCTAACTTACCAACTCAAGCAATCATTGGACAAAAATCAATTGCCATCGCCTCCGCCGGGGTTAGCGATAATGTCTGATTCTCCGCCTCAACAGCTTGAAAACAAGATTCCGCAGATTTGGAGTTCGCTGGAAGAAGGCGTGTTGGGCTTGTTGGTGTTTCCGCTTTGGGTGCTGATATTGGTAGTGAATACTTACCTGTTCGAGGGCGTGATCGAAACACTCAGCGATAATTTTTATGAAGAATTTTTTACGCTTCAGTTGTGGAGTTGGCAGCGGCCGATTACTCAGGCCAGTTTGATTGCGGTTTTACTGTGCTTTACCCAGCTTATATCTGGTGCCACCCTCTTTTTTAACTTGCAAAATAAAAAGCATTTTTCTGGGTTTGTGGTGCTTTTTTCTTTGGTTTCCTTGGTGTTTAGCATTTGCATTGAAGTTTTTGGGCAATATCTGCGAATATCACAGCAAGCCCAAGATACCGAGATCAACTACTTTGGATATATTGGCGGCGGTTTAAGTTTGTGCGCGGCGTGTATGGAAATCGTCGCGGGGGTTTATTTGCTAGATAAAACTTTGATACCTTTGATATCTTTGGTTGCACGGCTGTTGTTCTTTCCGTTCCGCTTTGTCGATCACTACCTAAGTTACCGGCGGCCGGTCCCGCCTGTCTTGTTACCGCGCCAGACTCGGCATGAGCCTATTCTAACTCGCATGGGAGCGGCGTTGTATGACGCGGTGTTTGAGCCTTTAGCTCAGCTAGATATTCTGGTTGGGCGCAAACTGCACTTGACTGACAAAAACAAAAATACCACAATTTAAAGAGAATTTTATGAAAAAATTAAAAAAATTTTTAAGCTTAATCTCACCAGCATTGATTTTAACTGCCTGCGGAGATGGTGGTGTGACCATTTCCAAACCTGCGGCACCGATTGCCTGGGTTTTATGCTTGGATAATACAAATTCAGTAAAACCTGAAAACTATATCATGATGAGAGACATTATGATCCCCCGTTTGGTACTTTCGCATATGAAACAGAATGATACATTGAATGTCAGTGAATGTTCCGACCAAACAGCAGACAAGGTGAAAATGTTTAGCGCCGAAGTAGCTAAAACCCAATTCAGACAACGTATTTTGGATTTTTACCAACAATCTATTTCTACTATCGCTCAACGCAAAACGCAAGCTACAGATTTATTGGGTGGTATTTCGCTTGCCGCGCGAATCGGCAAAATGGAAGCGTTAAATCATACTCCACGGCGTATTGAATTGTTTGTGTTTACCGACGGCTTGGCGGAAGGCAGGCAATCGCCAATGAGCGAGCCCTTGCCTAGTGATGCGCGAGTTTATTTTGTCGGCATTGAACCCGAGAATGAAGCTGGATTAAAAAACTGGATAAAAAACACCGCGCAATTGACTGAAGATCAAGCTCAAGTGGTGCGTTTCAGCGAATGGGAGAACTTTATTAAGCCGTTTCAGGAAATTAGCCACCGTAAACAAAATCCGTTGCTGAGTTCGTTGGCGGCAAAATAAATTTGATTGAGGAGGTAAGTTATGAAAACGCTTTTTTTTTCGGCTATTTTTGTTTCGCTGCTTTTATTTGGTGGGTTGTTTTGTTACGAATGGGCGCTATTTAATCAATGCAAATACGATTTAATCATTAACAAGCCTGAGTTTGCAAAAGTATTATTGGAACAGTTAAAACAGAAATCTTATTTTGTTTCAGAACAAGAGATTGATTCATTAATTGGTTACGCCAACAGGTATCAATTACTAACCGCTATCGAACGTTGCGGGGAGGGCCAGTTTTTGAAAGGCGTCGAAGCGTTTATGACCTATCAAGCCGTTTATCCCGACACCGAACTAACGCCCGAGGCCCGTACGGTGCGTAATCAGTGTCTCCTTGATTATGCCGATCAACAGACTGACAATCAAGTGGCTCTGGACTTGGCTTTGAAAGTTTACCACGATAATGACTTGCTAACGCGGGATCTTAGCATTACCCGGCTAGCCGCGTATTCTAACGCTAGATACGAGGAGCTACTAAGACAAGGAGCATGGTTTTCGTTGCATAGATTTTTGGCTAATTTAGAAGTTGAAATCAGCGATGAGCCAAAACTTAACCTAAATACCCTGGCGAAGCTACAACTGCTGGCGCAACAGGCGCTGGCCTATCAAGGACAATCTGGCTTACAGCCACTCAAAGTGGCGAGTATCTCCGGGGAACAAAACTCGGAAATACATTTCATCAATCAGCTCTTACAGGTTGTAACTGTGGTATTTCGCGGGCCGAGCGATCAATATTTTGTGGTAAATCCGAAACAAAGTGTTGATGTTAATCTGCCCAAGGGAGATTTTTTGATAGCAATGAAGGTTGGCACTTCACGTGTGATGCTGGATGACTTCGAAAGCGTTCCAGGAGTCGAGTACGATTACAAACTCTTTAATAATGCCGGACAAAACCAAGGGATGAAATTGCCTAGATTCGAATTGACTGAGTTGGATAAAGCAAATCCAGAGCACTACAATTGATGGGCATGGGTAAACGGTTGATTTTTGCAATATTTCGGAGCAAGGGAGCTTGAAACAGCTCCTTTGTTCTGGTGTTGGTTTGTGTTACGGCCTGGTCTGGATTGGCCAGGCTTTGTTCGCAGCCGGCGCGAAAAGCTCCAGAGGGCCTTTGTGGCTTTGCGAAATGCTAGTCGCGTCCGTGTAGCTATGCTTTTTTTAGCACGCTGGTTGCGCGATACAGGGCAAGACGGAGTGAGGGGGGTAAATCAGTTTTGAGTTGATGCTGATTTTTTAATGAGTATAGTGTATCTTTATCCTCAAACGGCTACCAATCAAAGGTCATGACTCTTATGAATTATTTAGATTTCCATGACAGGATCATGTTACAAAGACCTGATTTGAAAATCGCGAAGGTTGCCTTGTCGCGCTTATGCAAATTTGGGGGTTGGGATAATGATTATTATGTTGTACTCCTTGAACAAGTAATTAAGCCTTTAGCGGCAAAAGTCCAACACTCAGGCTTTCCTACCGAGCTCGAAGAATTTGGCCTTGCCCCAAGCGAGTGGCAGTGGCTACACCATAAAATAAACTTATTCGGTTTAGATGTTGTTCAGAAAAATAGGTTGGTCAAAATCTTGCAAAATATCATGGTCCAACGCGTGGATGCCAAAATTGTACAGGTTGAAAATTTACCTTATCCTGATGAAGATTTTCATCGACGCTTCTATAAAAGTCTACAAACAGCATTTTCGCGTTATTTGCTATTAAAACCCGAATATTTTGGTATAAATGCTTCATTTCCACGTGGATTTTCCATTTATTTAGGCTATGAGGTATTGCTTTATCTTCTTTATGAATTACAAACGGAAAAACAAAGACTGGATTTCCAAAATCAGTTTATAGACCGACCGGCGCTGGCCGATGTGATATCGGAAAGTCTTAAATTACATACCAGTAAGATTTCAGAACCGGAACCCAGACTGACGGCTGAAATTATGGTGCCATTTAATTTGATACTAAATACTTTACAGCAACAAAAAATGGCTTGGCTGGCCTGCGCATGTAAAGAGTATTATTTATATTGTGGTCATCAGTTTATTATTAGGAAAAATCAATTAAGTCCTAAGCCTGTACCAAACGCTGAAAAGGTTAAGCTGTTAGAGCCAGAAACTGGAAATGAGCAAGGCTTAAAACTTATGACCGATTCAATTGCCGCGCATTTTTTATCGCGCCCTTTTTGCAGCGCCAAGCAGTTTATTCAAGCAGGCTTGGACGAACTTAAAGTCCCGGGAATAAAGCTAGCGATCTATAAGGGCCGACCGGTGGAAGAGCGCCATTATTATCAATATAGCAAACCGTTTTACGTTATCGTTGAAAATGAATTAAATACAATGTGTCAAGCTCAAGAAAGGAGGGAGGCGGCAGGCGGTAGAAAATCCATAATCGATTTGAAATTTTTTTCAAAACTTGTTTTTTCCTATCTTAACGCGCAGTTGCGGCTGCCTGATGATCGGCATGAAAAAAACGCGGCCAGTATTGAAATTGATCGTCTCATCTTTGACAAAATGGTGCTGGTCAATCGTTACGCCGTTAATCAAAACTTAGTTATTATCAAGCACCTTAGAGACTTGCATTACGCCGTTTTTTTTCAGAGCAATAATGAGGTTGAGCAATGATAACCCGGATTATGAAAAACCTGTTTAAGCATCGGGATGCGCCGCCATTTGAAGCTTTGTCCGAAGGGCTGCCGCCGCCAGTGCGGATTTTTGCCTATGGGAAGACCGCCGCTTGGGCCGCTATACATCAAGGGGCGTTCAACTGGAAATGGGGCGAATTCAGCCGCATCACTGTGCTTGAGCGGGATATTAAACAGGCAAGAAAGGTTTTATTTGGGGATGACGATGCTGGATTTCAGCCAGTATTATTGGTGGAAGGTAATGAAGCCGCCGATATTCACGGCATATGCGACGGTGACTGGCCGCATTTTAAGATTATAGACGCCGAGATTACCCCTGATTTGGTGCTGGATTTGATTTATACGCCCGACGAAGGCGTATTAAAAGCCTTGCAAGCATGGTGCGCCGGGATAAGCTTGGAAGACGCGACCGGATTGTGGAGCGAGCGAGGTTTCGCCCGCGCCTATGCGGACGCATTGACGGCATGGTTGGAATTGCTAGAGTCCAAGCTTTTTTTATTTAACCCGAATTTGAATTCAGCGAAATTCTTTGAGAAATTCTTTTATGCCGGTAAAGAAAATGGCGCTTATATTTCAATTCATAAAGGCATGCCTTGCGCCTGGCTGGCTTTTACTCAGTTACAAGCGGATAAAAATATACAATTAGGCGGCATTTTAAGCCAGATTGTGCCGCATGGCGGATTGTCTATGGATGATAATTGCCAAAATAAGTTAATTGCCGACGCTAGATTGTCTTTCCAGTCTATTTCTGGACTGCAACGTTTGCAAGGCATTTACGATTGGCTGGTGATTTCCGCATCCACATTAACCCAGGTTCGAAAATGTTATACCCCGGGAATTTTGCTGAATGAAAAAAAATCTATTTTTCATGAGGTTGAAACGGGTGATGTGGTGATGCTGGATTTTAGTCCGAAAGCATCGACCATCACGATTAGATGGTTTACAACACCCCTGGCTGAACCGCCCTTGACGGTGAGCGCATGGTGGAATGAGGAGGCGGTCAAGGCTGAACCAATTGGCGTAGCCGAAAGGCATAATAATCAAATTATTCACCTTGAAAAATCTTTTGAAATTACCGGCGACTTAAACGGCAATTTTGCGATTGCTTGGGATAGAGTGGAGAACCGGTTGTTTTGGCGTTGGATACCCACCGCCGGTAATTAATAATGTGTAGCAAGGGAGATTAAGATAAACGGTTTTGTCGGTTTTGTCGCTTAAAAATTCTCAAGCAAGAAAACTGTCAAAAAATTTTGATATGCGAAGAGGCAGTTATAGTCTGTTTGAATGAGTAAAAAAGCGAATCCAAAGGTAGGGTAGGAAGTAGGGCAACAAAAAAGCCAAGGACTAAAATAATAAATATTTCAATCGCTTGGCTTTGAATTATGGCGGAGAGCTAGGGATTCGAACCCCAGGAGGGGTATTAGCCCTCAACGGTTTTCAAGACCGCCGCTTTCGACCGCTCAGCCAGCTCTCCATTAGCCAAGCATTATGACAGAATTTTTTAAAAATTCCAGTTTTTTTGCCGCAAGCGGTCTTCATTCCGCTTGGGCTTGGGTAAGTCTTTGCTCGGCTTCATGGTATTTGGCCGCTATTTGCGCGGTAACTTCCGCGGGCAGGCGCGGGCCGGGGGCGGTTTTATTCCAGTCCAGGGTTTCCAGGTAGTCGCGCAGGTATTGTTTGTCGAAGCTTGGCGGGTTGACGCCGGCTTGGTAGGCGTCCGCCGGCCAAAAGCGGGACGAGTCCGGCGTTAGGACTTCGTCGATTAGGTATAGGCGGTTGCCGGCGTCCACGCCGAATTCAAATTTGGTGTCGGCAATAATGATGCCGCGTTGGCGGGCGTATTCCGCGGCTTGGGTGTAAATTTGCAAGCTTTGGTCTCGCACTTGGGCGGCGAGCTCTGGGCCGATGAGGGATTCGGTGTCGGCGAAGCTGATGTTTTGGTCGTGCACGCCGATTTCCGCCTTGCTGGACGGGGTGTAGAGAGGGCGCTCCAGTTGTTGCGCCAGTTGCAGGCCGGGCGGCAGCGGTATGCCGCACACCGCGCCGCCGGCTTGGTAGTCTTTCCAGCCGGAGCCGATTAAATAACCGCGCACGATGGCTTCCACCGGTAGCGGACGCAGGCGTTTGACGATCATGCTTCTGGACGCCAGTAGTTCCAACAGCCGGGCGTCCTTAATGATATCGGCCAATTCAATCTCTTGGCTCAGGTGGTTGGGGAGGATGCCGGAGGTGAAATTGAACCAGAATTTGGCGACGCGGGTGAGCACCGCGCCCTTGCCGGGGATGGGGTCGGGCAGTATGACGTCGAACGCCGAGATGCGGTCGGTGGTGACTATCAATAGATGTTGGTCGTCGATTTCATACATGTCGCGCACTTTTCCGCGCGCCAAGAGTTTTAAGTGCGGTATTTCGGATTTGTAAAGGGCGTCCTGGGTGGTCATGTTGGATTTTGGGTTAACTATGGTTCTAACAATGGTTCTCGGGAAACCGGCGGCCGCGGGGCAGGTTACGGCCTCGGTTCGGGCGAGCGTTAAAAGGCAGGCGTAGTTAAGGCTCGCGGTATGGCAGGCGCACGGGTATCTTAAGCGCAAATGGTCAAGCTGCATTTTAGCATTGTTTGCTTGAGCCGTGCGGCTAGGCCGGTCCGCCAAGGCGATAATAAAAAGACCCTTTGCCAAACAAGCCGGCAAAGGGTGTAGGTATAAACAGCGCCAGAGGAGGGACTGTTTTTAACAAGAACAGGGAAGGCTTATGCTTTAAATGAGTGGCTGAAATCCATGTTGCTGGCGATGGTGGCCGCGCCGAACAATAGGGTGGAGATAAGGAACTCGCCTGACATGAATCCGAAAACACCGGTGGTGAACAATAATCCGGTGGCGATATCTTTGTACAAATTAATTGGCTTGCTCATTGTCTTGCTCCTGAACTGATGACAGTCAAATCAATAAACTGAATACAGTATATCGCCATTTCCTAATTATTCAACTGTTACAATAGTTTATAGTTTGTTTCCTGGTGGTAAATAATATAGAAAAAAATGGCGCATTAGCTTATAAAACATAATTATAAATTTAAAACAATAAGTTATAAAATTAATGATTGTGTGTTCGGGGCGTTGAAGCGGCCAAGACGCCGCCGAACAACCAGACCGCGCCCGGCACAGGCAAGGTTATCGCCAAGGCGCTGATGCTTAGATGATAGCCGTTGGCTGCGCCGCTAGGAAGGATGGGGGACGTGCCCCAACAAGGTTGAGTTGGAGAAGTTGATAACCCCGTTGCAAGCCTAGCTGCTTATTTTGCGAACATCTCGCCTTTGCCGCGGCCCTATCTACTGGCATTCGGTTACGGTGAGAAGTGGTTTAAAGACGAAAAAGCCGCTGAGTTAGTTTGTGTGCGGCAAATGACGTGGAGTGTGTTATTTCACCTATTGGGTATTCGGAAATTGCGCTTTTGGCTGTGATTTTGGTTTGTATTTATTGATTGGTGAAGTACTAAGGCGAATGAAATGTTAAGGTCGCCTACCGGCGCAAGACCGGTTTGAGGATTGGTTGAATAAGTTTTGTTTCTAGGTTTCGGTTTGACGGCTCAGGCGTTTGCCAATTGGCTCAAAAAGTGCTTATACATGGCAACCCGTGGTTTCACCACCTAGGCAATCCCCCGGCGTGATAAAGCAGGTATTTTGCATAGTCAATTTATAGGATGAAATAATGCTTAATTTTTTAAAATTTCCGCTGGGCGTTTTCGCGCTGGCCGGCGCGGTTTGGTTGTGGACGCCTTCAGAGCCGGCAAAGCCGTTTATCGGTCATGGCAATCCCGAAACCTTGGAAAAATTTTATCAACGTTGGAAAACATCTTTTGAAAGCCGGGCGCATACCGAGGTTTTGCGTATCGGTTTACATTACGCCAAGGGACAATCGGTAGAATTTAATCAGGGAACCGGTGAAGCCACTTTGAATTTGCTGGACGGTAAGTTTAGCTTGACCGCCGCGGATTTGCCGGAGGGCAAGCGTTATGAGGCGTGGCTGCTGAATGGGCGGTCAGGAGCGCAGCCGGATAGCTTGAAATTGGGCGCGTTGACCGCCGACGGACGCGGTTTGCGCTTGGATGCCCAATTGCAGGCGGCGCAATTGGCCGATTTTACCCTGGGCGAGGTGGCCGTGGCTTACGCCGGGGAAAGCCCTCAATCCGGCGGGGTGGTGTTCGGCTCTCCCGGCTTGATGCAGCGCTTGTATTATAACGAGCGTTACTGGCCGGTGGCCGGGGTAGCGGCGGCTGGCGGCGTTCAGTCCGCGCCGCAAGCGCCGGCGTTTGCATTTTTGTTGCCTAAAGTGGCGCACGCCGCAAATACGCCGGCAGCCTCTACCGCGGCGTTGACCAATTTGATCGCCGCCGGTGAGAAGATTTTTACCGTGGAGACTTTTAAAGGCAATGGCCGTACCTGCAATACTTGTCATCGCACCAATCATAACCATACCATCGATCCGGCGTTTATTGCCAATTTACCGAGCAATGATCCTTTATTTGTGGCGGAGACGAATCCGGCGCTGGCGAATTTGGAGCGGCCTGCCTTGCTGCGGCAATTTGCTTTATTTCAAACAAATGCCGACGGCTACAATAATCCGCCGGTGATGCGTAGCTCGCCGCATTTAACGGGTATTTCGGCGACGTTGAAATTTGAAACGGTGGCCTTGGGCGGCGAGTTTCAGCAGGATTCGGATTATTACAATGAGCATGAGTCCATTGCGCAACAAGAAAACCGGGATACTCAGGCTTTGGGTTGGGGCCAGGACGGTTCGCCTGACGGCGGAGCGTTGCGGGATTTCGCCAAGGGGGCGATTACCCAGCATTTGACTAAAACCCTGAACCGGGTGGCGGGAGTGGATTTTCGTTTGCCTACCGACGATGAATTGGACGCCTTGGAAGCCTATATGTTGTCCTTGGGCCGGAGCCAGGATTTGAATTTGGCGGCGATGACGTTTAATTCCCCGATCGTGCAGAAGGGATTGTTGTTGTTCAATACCAAGAATAATCCCGGTCAAACTTTGACCAATGGTTATCCCGCCGGGGGGACGCCGATTTTCGGCACGACCGCGAATTGCAACGGCTGCCATATGAACGCCGGGGCGATAAGTTCGACCACGCTGGCGAATCCGACCCGCGATACCGGAGTGGAGCGCATGCGGGATCAATTATTCCGCTTGGCGGATCCGACGGTTCCGTATGACGGCGGTTTTGGACAGGTTTTGCAAACCGATTGCGGCCCGGATTTCGATCAAAACTGTTATAGCGACGGGAGTACTGATCCGCATAATATCCGACCGGCCAATCATACCCGTTTGGACCGCTTCAATACGCCTTCCTTGGTGGAAGCAGCGGACACCGCGCCGTTTTTTCACAACAATGGCATTTTGACCTTAGAAGAAACCGTGGCGTTTTATAATACCCAGGCGTTTAATAATTCGCCGGGAGCTTTTACTTCCAAGGGCGTGAACCGGCAAGTGCAACTGGATTCCTCGCAAGTGCAGGCGGTGGCTTTGTTCTTGCGGGCGATTAACGTGCTGGAGAATATTCGCGGCTCTAATGTATTGGATCAAAATGCGATTAATAGTTCTTCCGGTTCGGATGCGGAAAGATACGTCGTCTTTGCGATCGCGGAGACCGAGGATGCGGTGAGAGTGTTGCAAGAAGCCGTGATTAATCCTTATCCGGATGCGCTGGCAAAATTGCAAACGGCATTGCAGCTTGAACGCCAGGCCTTAAAATCATTTGGCATGCTTTCGTCGCAGAGCCAAAATTTGACTGCCGCGATTAAGCTTAAAAACCAAGCGCATGCTTTGATTGTCACTGGGGGTTAGGTTTTCCCCCGCCTACCCGCCGTCCGCCGGCTTGATTTCGGCGGACGGTTTTTTTTGCTTGGGCAAGAGGGAAATGACGTCATTGGATTCATCCGGTACCAATCATTCCATTCCGCTAGCCTAATTCCGCCAGCAAACGGCTAATCATGTGCTGCGCCTGGGACAGATAAGCGCCGCCGAACAGGTTAAGGTGGTTCAGGATATGGTATAGGTTGTACAAGTCCTTGCGGGTTTTGTAGCCGCGCTCCAGCGGGTATTCCGCTTGATAGGCGGCGTAAAATTCGCGGCCAAAGCCGCCGAAGAGTTCGGTCATGGCGATATCGGTTTCGCGGTCGCCGTAGTAGCAGGCGGGGTCGAAGATGACCGGCTGGCCGGCGGCGTCCATGGCGGCGTTGCCGCCCCACAGGTCGCCGTGCAATAGTGAGGGATGCGGTTGGTGGGCATGGAAAAAGGCATCCACTTGTTCGCAAAGTTTTTCGCCTTGGGTTTGCAGCTTGCCGCCGTAGCCGTTGGCGGCGGCGAATTGCAATTGCTTGCCTAGGCGTTGTTCGCGCCAAAAAATGACCCAATCAGTTTGGCGCGGGTTGTGTTGCGGGGTGGCGCCGATGGTGTTGTCCCGCCGCCAACCGAAATAGTCTTTTTGACGCCGGTGCAAGGCGGCCAGACCATGGCCCAGCGCGGCATGGCCGGCGCTGTCGAGTCCGCGAAGCGGGATGAAGTCTAGCACTAAATAAGCATGTTGTTGAAAGGAGCCGGCAGTCACGACGGCTGGCGTGTTAAGGCATTGCTCGGCGGCAAGCTCGCGCAGGCCCGCGGCTTCGGCTTGGAACATGTCTTCGAGGGCGGCGCGGTTAAGTTTTAGAAACCAATCCACTCCCGGCGCTTGCAGGTGAAAGGCTTGGTTGATGTCGCCGCCGCCTACCGGCCGCGGTTGCGCCGCATCAAGCTTTTGCCCGGTTTGTTGTTG
>CAIYSZ010000098.1 GCA_903928965.1 uncultured Pseudomonadota bacterium | reverse complement strand
GAACATGTCTTCGAGGGCGGCGCGGTTAAGTTTTAGAAACCAATCCACTCCCGGCGCTTGCAGGTGAAAGGCTTGGTTGATGTCGCCGCCGCCTACCGGCCGCGGTTGCGCCGCATCAAGCTTTTGCCCGGTTTGTTGTTGTAGATGTTTAAGTAGTGGTAAATGGTTTGACATAGTGTAAGTGATTATCCCTAGTGCAAACAGACACTAAAAATTATACCAGTCAGTGCGGATTAGTCTTGGCCGGTTAATGTCGAACCGGTATATGCTTATTTAGATGCGGCTATCCGCTGCACGGTATGGATGGGCTATGGGTTTCCGGTTAAATTAGCTGCGCTAATAATAAGACGATGATGCATGCTGCGTAGTATTTTCGTATGTCTTCAAATTGCTTGGTCGTGCGCGCCGGTTTGGACGCGCCGATCGCGCGCGCCAGATCGCCGGCGTTGGTCAAGCGGCTATAGCCGAGGCCGCTTTCCGTCGCCAATTGTTTTAAATAGTCTTCGCGCAGGGCGCTCAGGTGTTCTTCGCCCACCGGAGCGGCGCGGCCGAAAGGGGCGTTCCGTGCGTCGTACCCGTCTATTTTTTCCGGGTTGAGGTCGGATTCTCCAAACGAGGTGCGTTGCGGTACATCGTCAGGGCCGTAAACGCCGATGCGCTGTCCTAGAGTATTGAATTTAGGGATTGTCACCGGTTGTAAACCGCCTACTCCGACGATGAATCCAGACGTTTGGCGTTTTAGGCTGGAAAAATCCGGGCCATAGCGTGGATTAATGGGCGGAGCCTCCTGGCCGTCGGTGAGAAATATTAGACCGCTGTTTTTGTCGGTCATTTCTTGTAGCGTGTTGAACAAGCCATGGGCGATGCGGCTGTCCGCCGCCCAGGCCATGCGCCAATCCAGGCTGGCGATGCTGGCATTGATTTCCGGGAAGCCGGAGCATACTTCAATCGGTGTAAACAAGATGGCAGCGCGGCGTTCGGTGAATACGCCCAACCCGAGTTTTGATTGGCAAGGCAAGCTAATGAGTAATTCACGCAAGCAGTGTTTGACGTATTCAAGGCGGCTGACCGGTTGGCCGTTTAAGCGGTAATCTTCCGCGTTCATGCTTCGCGTAATATCCACGATGAGGGTCAAGTCGTAAATCGGTTGCTCTTTTGAGATGCGTGGATATATTTGCATTGCCAGAAAGGAAATGCAGCTGAGTATAAGGCACCAGGCGCGAAAATCTCTAAAAAATGTTGGGTTGGGCATGTGTTTTAGATTCGTACGTCAAGTTTCGGGGCTTAAGGCAAACCGCGTGGAAAGCCGGGGACGCTGGTCCACAGTTGTGCCGGCGGGGCTTGGTCTTCGTTTTCCTCCGTGCCATTGTTGATTCTATCGAAATCGGGTAATAGACCGGCGGCCAGTTCCAAATTGTATTTGGCGTCCCAATAGCGCGGGTCTTTTTGCAATGCTTGCCGGTAGGCTTGTTTCGCTAGACTTAATAATGGCAAGGCTTGGTTAATACGCTCAGCTTCGATTTCGGCCATGGCTTGCGTCAAAAATAGATTGCCCATGATGTAATGCGCCGGCGCCTGTAGCCGGGGATCGGCCTTGGTGAGCACCAGATTTAAGGTTTCCTGGGCTTCGGCGTAGCGTTTTTTTTGGTGTAGATAAACGGCGCGGGCCAGACGAACTTCCGGTACGGCAGTGGCTAGATCGGTGACGGCGATATCCCGGCCTGCCTTTAAGGTGTGTAGCAAGTGATTTTGCCCATGCAGCTGGTAAAGATGCATGAGCTGCCAGAATAGGATCGGCACACCGATCAATAAAATTCCGCACGCTAGTCTATAGCTTAAGTTTCGCATTATTTTCTCCCCTCTAACCATTTCAATCCTAGCAATAGGCTGATGCTGATACTCATGGCGGTAAAGCAAACGCCGGATAAATCTTGTCTGGGGATGGTTTCAAAATAAGGCAAAGGGAATTGTTCCAAGCGGTCGAAATCCGCAATGGCTTGCCGCATGGCGTTTGCATCTTCCGCTTCGTAGGCTTGATAAGGAATGCCCAAACTGGTAAAGAACATGTGTAGATAGCGTTCCGGCATGGCTTGCGGGTTGTCGTCGCGGTTATCTTCCGGCGTGCTAAAAATGCCGGGATTGTTTTCGGTGCGCAGAAACAGCCAATATAAGCGCACTTGGGTGCGTTTGAACAATTGACGCAAGGCTGCTTCGCTGTCCGGATCGATGACCGCCGCGCCGTCGGACACCAGCAGCACAATACGGGAACCGGCGGTCGGTTTTTGATCAAAATACGCTAAGGCCAAAGCTAGACCCTTGCTGATGTTGGTATACGCCAAGGCCGGGCTGGCGGTAGCATCGATGGCCGCGTGTAGGGCTTGTTTATTTTCGGTTAGCGGCAGGATAGGTAATGCCGAGGTGCTGTAGGCGGCGAAGCCGATCAGGTCGCGCCGCCGCTGGTCTACCAATTTATTGAGCAAGCTTCTGGCGGCGGAGGCCTTGGATTGCTCGCCGTCGCTTGGGGTTTGGCCGGCGAAACTGTTATCCATGCTTTTGCTGCGGTCCAATAAAATGACCATATGCGCGCCATGAGCCAGGCGGGCGATTTTTTGTTGTTTCAAATGCATGCCGGCGGCGCCCAGCGTTGCCAGCGCAATGGCGGCGGCTGGCAGAATGCGCAGCAGCCAATCCAGCCACCCGGACAAGGCGTCCGGCGGCAGCAGGGACAAGCAGGCGTGGCGGGTCGGTTTTACGCCGCTCCGCCACAGCGGCGGCAGGCTCAAAAGCAGGGCGCTTAATAGCCACGGGTTTTCAAAGCCTAAATCATTCATCGGCTACCCCGTTCTATTTCCCGACACTGGCGGCAAAATTGCCGCAGCTTATGCCAGTCTTCTTGGCTAATGTCGCCGCCGGCAAAGAAAAAACGGTTGGATAGATTAAAAAACCATTCAAATTGTCCGGCTAGGGACTGATATTCTGGATTTCGGCGAAAAAATTCACCCAGCTGGCGGCTGAATAGCGGACGTCCGTGCAGGGTGTTTATGGCCTCATGTACGCGGCTGAGCGCAGCCGCGTTTTGCGGCGGGGATAATGCGGATAGCTCGTCCACCGCGCGTTTGAACGGTTTTTTTCCGGCGCTCAGCGGGATATAGCCGTGCGCATGGGCCAGATAAACTCCGGCCGACAGCGTGGCCAGGGTCGCGAGCAGCAGTGTGCGTTCCGCGGCGGCGTCGGTCAGCGACAACGGCTGGGTGTCCGGGCGCAGGTAGGGATAGCCGTTTGCATCCTTGCGCGGCATTGCTTCCTTCAACGGCGATAGCGTAAAATGCCAGGCAGGCACGACTTGCTCTAGGCTTTTTCCGGTTTGGGTAAAGCGCAATGTGTAGCCGGGAATTGTCAGCATTTTAACTGCTTTCGCGGCGTAAAATACTTGGTAACACAACTCCAGCGTGGTTTTACGGCCATCGTCGTCGTTGTGCAGCGTGACTTGATTAAGCCGCAGCCAATGATTGATTTCGCCTTTCTTGGGTGCGCTGTCAGGAATTAAGCGAATATTATCGCCGGTTTCAATTAGTATCCTGTGGCATATTTCGTCGCCGATGAGATAGCCGAAAGGGCGCGGGGTCTGAAATTCAAAATCTCGGATCGGTTTTTCCGGCCATAAGGCGCAGGCCGGCATTAACAGGGCGCTGGTAATATAAACCAGAATTTTTCTAATCATAGGGCATGCGCTTGAAAATAGTCCGCCAGTTTTCCGATCCGGTAATCCCGCTGCATGAATAGCGGCCGCAGGCCAAAGGAACTGAAGGTGTGTTGCAATAACTGCTGGCGCCGGGCGTAAGCGTCCAGGATTTTGGCTTTTAATTGCGGCCGCAGGCAGAGGATTCTGCAGCGCCCGGTTTCGGCGTCCTTGACTCTGATGATTCCCCAGTCGGGTAAAGCGGTATAGTCGGCGGCGTCCCAGGATACTATGGGCGTTACTGCGTGCCGGGCGAGGCGGGACAGTAAGTCGCGGATGCGCTCCAGCGGCAGGTGATAGTCTGACACCAGGAAGAGCAATGATTTTTGCGCCGGCAACAGTGCGGCTGTTTCCGTGAAAAAACCCGATCCGCCGCTAGGCTTTTCGGTTTTTAAGCGTTCGAGGAAACGCCAAACCGGCGGCATGGCGGCGCTTGGCGGCAGCAGGGTCTTGAGATAGGGTTTATCGCCGCAGCCGATGAAGCCGAAGCGGTCGCCATTATCAATGGCCGATTGCGCCACCGAAGCCGTTAGGTCGAGCAGAAATTGCAGGCTGTGCGCATCTCCCGCGTAAGCCATTGAGGCGGACAGGTCGGCGATGACATAAACCGCTATTTTGTTGGGTTGCCGGTATACCTTGACTCGATAAGCCTCGAACGGATCCAGCAGACTGGCCCGGAGGTCTAGCCGCCGCGGATCGGGGTGGGCCATCAGTGGCAGGCTGTTTTGAAAGGAAAATCCGCAGCCGGACATTTTTCCGGGATGCGCACCGGGGTAAACCGGGAGTTGGTCCGGTTTTAGTCGATAAGCGAAGGTTTGAATCGGCTGCTGCATAGGATTATTGATGGATAATCCAGTAAGCCACAATTCCGCTGACCGCTAAATAGGCTGGCGCGGAGAATTTTAGCGGCGCGTCGATGATGAACTTGACCACGCCTGAGTAATTGTGGTCGTCGCGGTTGTGTATGGATTCGCCCAATAACCAGAGCATGAAGTTGACGCCTAAGAGAGACAGCAGGGAAAAAATGCCGATGTCGCTAAATAAAAAGGATTTTGCGGCCAAAAGGCTGATTTTCTCGCTGGAATAAAAAAAATTGGCGCCTAATATCCCTAGCATGAGCCCGCCTTCGTCAAAGGCGACTAAAAAGAAGGTGTAGCTGAAGAGTCTGAGTTTGTCGGCGGCCAAGCGCGCGCTTGGATAATAGTCGGCCAAACGGATGATCGGCAGGCTCAGGCAGAACAGCAAGAAACCCATGGTGGATAATAAAATCCAGAAGCCGTAACCGACCGCGTCGTTGACGGCGTTGGTATAGTACGCTGCATAGGAGACGCTGGCTTGTTTGTCCAGAACATCGGCGGCCAACGCACCGCTCATGCCCACCCCGGACCAAATGAGATGGGTTTCGAGCCAATGGCGTAATCCTGCCTTAGGGATTAGGTCTGCTATTTTAGTGCTTGCTTTCATATGTGCGCATGCGTGGCTTTAGTTAGCGTTCGGATTTATGGCGCGGCGATATGATTGAGTATGTCGCTAACCAAGGCCGGCGTGATGAATTCCTTGGCGTGGGCGTAAAGCGGATGCAGGAAAATTCTGTGTGCAAGGGTAGCCTGAAACACCGCTTGCAGGTCCTCCGGCCACAAGACATCGCGGTTTTCCAGCCAGGCGCGGGTTTTGGCGGCCTGGATGAAATAACTCATGCCCCTGGGGCTGGGGCCGGCCAAGACTAATTGCGCCATGTCAACATCACTGAGTGCTATGCCGTAATCCCGTGGGCTATTCCCGGCTTTCCAGAGGCTCAGGGCGTATTGCTTGAGTGTGGGGCTGGCGATAATCTCGGCTTGGATTTGGTCGTTGAATGTGTTGAGCCGATCATAATGGATGATGCCGGGCTCAATGTGGCCGATTAATGCATCAATATGGTGGTAACGCGGATTGAACATTAAATCGTCCAGTATTTCATCTTGCGGCGGCAATTGAATGCTGATTTCCATCATGAATCTGTCTCTTGCCGCGGCCGGCAGTTCAAAGGTTTCATCTTTTTCCACCCGGTTGCGGTCTGCGAAAATTAATACGTGCGGCAGGGGAAATTCTCGGTTGAACGCGTTGACCATTCTTTCCGCCATCACTCTGAGCAGCAAGGCATGCACTTGCGGCCGCGCCCGATTGATTTCGTTGAAGAAAAATATCGATAATTGTTCTCCTTGCTTGAGTAGCGGGCCGGGGTCCACCCGGGGTTTGCCGTCTTGGTTCAGGTAGGTGTAATAGATTAGGTCCGACGGCATTAAGTCGATGGCGCCTTCCATGCGTTGATATTGGCCGCCCAAGCCGCGCGCGAACGCGCGCAACAAGGTGGTTTTGCCGACGCCTACCGGACCTTCCAATAATACGTGGCCGCGCGCCAGTATGGCGATCAGTACGTTTCTGACAGCCGGCGCTTGGCCGATGACGGTGTCGTTGATTTGTTGTTCAAATCGTAACGCCTGTAAACGCAGTTCGCTTAATTGTTGTTCGTTTGTCATGGGAATAAAAAAACTCCGGCGGTTGGTTCGCTGGAGCAAGTAGTGGTTATTAACAATAAGTCACTTTGCTTTGAGTTTAGTCATGGGTTGCCTACGGCCTTGTAAACCGATAGTCTCTGTCAAAGGACGCCGTGAATACCTCCCAGTAGGCTTGACGCCAGCATCCCTGCTGGCGACACCTTTGCTAAATAGCTTGGGTTCACAAGACCTTTTACATTTCATGAAGCTAAGTCTTTTGTTGGCTGCTTAATTCTCAAAAGCCTCTGTTAATACATCCGTGTAGCCGAGGAAATTAATTGCTATCAGTGTCGTAAACAAACTTGCCGGTTTTATTAAGGATTTCCCAGCGTTTTTGGTTTCTGGCCTCCATTTCCTTGATTGATTGAGCTTGTTTGTTTAATTCGTTCGGATCGTGCTTAGGGTCGTATTTACTGCCTAGGACTTTGTCTGGATAGCCGGGTTTGGGCTCCCAGCAATTTCCGGCTTCCTTGCATTTGGTTCCGTCATAGGCCAGCGCCGGATTCAAAAACATGGCGACGGCTAGATTGATGGCTATAAATAGTTTTTGCTTCATATTGAGTCCTCTTGTGGTGCTTGCTAATGTTTCAACCATTCGGCTTTTTTCGGATCGCCTTTGTATATATGGCGGATAAAAGCCATGATATGTAGTAGGTCGTCCGAGCTAAAATTGACGTATTGCGGCCCCATCATGCCGTTCGCACCGCCGAACAAGATTTCAAACAAGCCTTGATCAGTGGCCGCGCGCGGGTAGGTCCAATAGTCGTCGGCTAGGCCGGGCCCGAGTTTGCCTTCCGCTTCATGCCCATGGCAACCTGAGCAGCCGGTCATGTAGAGGCTTTCGCCTTTTTTTTCCGCTTCGGCGTCTCCGTTGTAGGGGTTTTTGCCGGTTTGCATGAATTGTTTGAATTTCTCGCTATTGCCGCCTTTTTTGGCGTAGCTCAAATCCAGCACTTCGCCGGTAATTGCGTTACGCAAGGTGATGTCGGCGGACGCCGGCGGCGGAGCGCCAAATTGCGCCGCCAAAACTAAAATGCATAAGTATTTTTTGTTCAACATAGGTGGTTTGCTATTTCATGGATAAAGTGGCGGAGTCCGCTTCGAGCAAAGGGATGCCTTCGGCTTCCAATATTTCGTCGATTTCGTCTTGTTTATCAGCTATAACGCGGTTTATGGCGCTTAACAAGGCAGTTGCGTCTTTTCTGACGCCGAATGAAGTACTGAAATGAAACGGTACCGGTTGACCATCGGCTCGGCGGTTGTTGTCCGGGATTAACGTCATGGTCAAAGGAGTAGTGGATTCCTTGACGTAGCGGGCGGCGGCCGGCCCCCATAGCACGGCGATTTCCGCTTTGCCGCTGGCGACTTCGTTGACCAATTTATCGTTGTCGTATTTCACGTATTGGTTGCGCCGAGATTTGAACCCGACCAGTTCTTGCTGGTAATTAAACATATCGTTGTAGCGTCCGATGGCGCGCAACATGGTTTCCGCCGGGGTTCCCGGCGCAAAGGCAATGCGTCGCGCGGTTTTCAAACTTTCGCTGTCCCAATTTTCCAGATCTAGCCGGTCTTTTTCCCGGCTGATGAACACATAACCCGAGCGATAATAAGGCGTAGAGGTCGCCAGGCGCGTGTCGCCTTGATCCACGCCAATCACTAGATCGCATAAGCCCTTGTCCAAATAATCCCGCACATAATAGCGGGGATCGGTCCAATAGACTTCCTCAAGATTTTTATCCAGCGCTTGCGCGATAAACTTCGCCAATTTGTTTTCAAAGCCTAGTTGGGCCTTATTCGAATACGGCATTTCATTTTCCGCGCTACAGACTTTAATGGTTTTATCCTCCGCTAGCGCGCCCTGCGGTTGCAATGCGCCTAGGGCGCTCAGCGCCAACACGGCAAGTTTGTATTGAATTTTCATGTTATTTCTCGTGCGGGGTGAACACCCGACGGGTATTCACCATGCTGACTAAAGAATTAATAATAGCGTTGGCCTTACAGCGCGAACACCATGACGCCGCCGCCTTGTTGCGTGTAATGGGCCAGTTCCTTGAACGCGCCGACCGCGCCGAGACCGGCGGTTGGGTCGGCCAGATCGAACACCAAACCTACGCCGGGCCAGCCGCCGACGCCGTAATAAATGGCTACATACTGCTTGTTATTGTGTTTGAAGGTAATCGGATGGCCGATAACGCCGGACGGTAGTTTGAATTTCCACAATTCTTCGCCGGTGCGAGAATTACGCGCCTTGATGTAGCCGTCCAGAGTGCCGTAAAACACCAGATCGCCGCGGGTAGCCAAGGTGCCGCCCCACACCGCGAATTTTTCCTGCACTTCCCATTGAAATTCCCCGGTCACCGCGTTCATGGCTTTAACTTGCCCCAGGGTGCCCTTGGGGCCCGGATACATGTTCAAGGTGGCGCCGACAAAGAATTGGCCAGCGCGGTAAGGCAGCATGAATGGTTCCCAATCCATGCAGATGTGGTTGATGCCCATGAAAAACAAGTGTTTTTCCGGGTCGTAGGATTCTATGCCTTGGTTGTGGTAGCCCATGGCCGACGGACAGATGCCGGTCGCTTGATGGTCCATGTGAGTGGAGTATTCGGGATCCCGGATTGGCAAGCCGGTTCTCAGATCGACTTTTTTCACCCAGTTGACGGTGTCGTCTATTTTGAAGGCGTTGACTAGGGTGCCGTCTTCGCGGTTTAGCGTGTAAACCAGGCCGTTGCGATCCGGATGGGTCAGCAGTTTAGTTAATCTGCCGTTGACCAATTGCTCGGACAGCCCCATGTAGTTGACGCCGGCATAATCCCATTCATCATGCGGGGTTTTTTGGTAGCCGAATTTGGCTTCGCCGCTATTGATATCACGTCCCCAGATGGTCATGGTCCATTTGTTATCGCCGGGGCGCATGGTTTCATTCCATGGCGCCGGATTGCCGGAACCGTAGTACAGCAATTCCAGATCGGGGTCATAGGCATACCAGCCCCAGTTAGTGCCACCGCCGATTTTCCAGGCGTCGCCTTCCCAGGTTTTCAGGCCCAGTCCGAATTGGCCGTAATGCGGGTTGGCGCTGTTGAAATCCCTGGCCAGTTTTAAATCCTCGTCAGGGCCGGTGGCGTAAACGCGCCAAGTTTGTTTGCCGTCCTTGATGTTGTAGGCGGTGGCGTAGCCGCGCACGCCGAGTTCCGCGCCGGCGCTGCCGACAATGACTTTGTCCTTGGCTACGAACGGGGCTCCGGTCAGCGTGGAACCCATGGCGATGTCGGAGTTTTCCATTTTCCACAATAACTCGCCGGTTTTGGCATTCAGGGCCACAACGTGGCCGTCCAATTGGTTCAGAAATATCGTGGCGGGGTAGTCTTTGCCGGCAGGGGCATAAGCCACGCCGCGGTTGACCACGTCGCAGCAGGCGACGGCGCGGGCGGCGGGATTTTGCTTGGGTTTGTATTGCCACATAATTTTGTCCGGCTGATTCAAATCCAAGGCGAATACATTATTCGGATACGGGGTATGCACGTACATAATGCCGTCAACCACTAACGGCCCGCCTTCATGTCCATTCAGCACTCCGGTGGAGAAGGACCACGCAACTTTTAGATTCTTGACGTTATTGGCGTTGATATCGATCAGTTCACTGTAATGAGTGGCGCTATAGTCTTTTGTTTGCATCACCCAATTGGTGTTTTGTTTGGACAGCTGGTCCAATTCCTTGTTAGCGTGCGCCGCCAGCGGCGTTAGCATTATTCCGCCCGCTACAAAAGCCGCTGATTTCCAGGCGTTAGGCAATTTTTTTTGTTGCATGTGTCCTCCGGTTTTCTTCTTAATAAATATACACAATAGTCTGAACGATAGATGCGACCGTTCTACCCAATACCCGATCCAATACCCGATTCGATTCAGGTTTTTTTAAGCATTGCGTACTTAAAAAAGTATAAGTAAAAGCGATGGCGCGGCATATGGAAATAAGCATTAATTAATGCGGAAAAATTCATGATTAACAGGGTGAAAAATTCCTAAACTTTATCAATTAGGAAAATCTCTCTATCGTTTTGCGGTTTAATAATATGTCTTTCATTAAGTAAGAATGCATATTTTGTTTGGTCCGTGTGCAGGGATTGCGTTTTAGAGTCGTTTTTACTTATATTAATAGTTATTAAACTCGGTTGGAGGCTTTTATGCCAAAGAAAATTAACGTTTTATTGGTTGATGATCACGCGGTGGTGCGGGCCGGATATAAGACTTATTTGTTGTTAAATGACAGAATCGGCGAGGTTTTCGAGGCTGATCGTGGGGAAGTGGCGTGCCAGGTGTATCAGCAGCATGCTACGGATGTAGTGGTCATGGATTTATCAATGCCCGGTATGAGCGGGTTTGAAAGCATACACAGACTGGTGCAGCGAGACCATGCTTGCAAGGTGCTGGTATTCAGCAATCATTATGAATTGGCTTATGTGACGCGGGCGATCAAAGCCGGGGCCAAGGGGTATATCAGTAAAACCAGCGCGCCATCGACCCTGGTGGCGGCGGTTTGTCAGGTGGCGGAAGGCGGCGCTTTCATCGAACCGGAGATTGCGCAGCGTTTGGCGTTATCCATGGTCTTGGAGTTGGACGAAGCGGCCAAAATCAAGTCGTTGTCGGCGCGGGAGTTTGATATTTTTTGCCTATTGGCGAATGGTTTGTCGTGCAAGGAAGCAGCCGATAGACTCTGTATCAGTTCTAAATCAGTGAGTAATTATGCCACTGCGATAAAGGATAAGCTTGGGGTGAAAACTTGGTCGGAATTAACCCTGGCGGCTACGCGGCAAGGGATTATCAAGGTATAGGAACCGCCGGCGCGGCGGCAGTTCCTTAGCGTTAAGCTAGTGGCTTAGTTTATTCAAATTTGGCCTTAAGCCCGAGCAAGCCATTTTTAATGAATTGCGTCATGGCTGTTACCGCCGCTGCGTCGTTGAGCTGGTCCGGCGGGTTATTGGCGGTGTCGCCCCGGTAATAGCGGCCTTTCCAAGTGACTAGGCTGTGGCTGGCGTTCTCTGCCGGCGCTACTTTTAATTCTATCGAATAGGAGCTGAGCGGGAAGGCCTTGGTGTTCTCGGTTTTAAGACGGTAACTGTATTCGTGCTCTGCTTCGTTATAGTAATCCAATTCCTCGCTTAGGGTTTCGGCGTTGCGGAAGGTCAAGCGGCGTACTCCTCCGGACTGGTTTTTGCCGTCGCCCTCACTTTTTATTAGATCCGGATGCCAGGCGGCGATGCCGTCAAACTGCCGCGCCAGACTCCACACCTTGTCCACGCTGGCGTTAATGGTAATGGATTCCTTGGCTTTTTGCGGGGTAGGACCGTGGGCGAAAAGGGCTGGCGGGAACAGGAAGCATATTACATAGATCAGGATTGATTTCATATTTGTCTCTCGAAAATTTAGCCATTATCCTATTGACTGTTTAATATGCCATGGGATTATTTCATGAAGTTGGCAGGGAAAAATTCATAAATTGATTTGTGGCGTATTTACCTGGGATAGGCGGGCTTCCAACTTAAGCCGAGACTCTTCTTCTTTTGCATGGAGTCACTGCTTAGGTTTTGGGCAGCCTATACGGCCTTGGCGGGCAGGAAGGCTATCCGCGTAACGCCCCTTGTAGACTTGATGCCCGCATCCTAAACGGGTTTTCATTCGCTACTAGTCTCCCCTGCCCGTCAAGACCTCAAGTGGTTGGTGGCCTTAGGGTTATCCCTACTTAGACAGGTAGCATTAGCCGGCAGCCTGGCGCGATGTGGGAGAGGGTTAATTTGCCGTGCCGGGAGTAACCCGCCGCCGGCGCGCCAGACTGTTATAATTTCATGCTTTCTTTAGGTTATTGTTGTATATATGTTTTAGGGTAAGTCGGGTTTGACTGCTTGCCAAACCGTCCGTAAAACAAAAGATGACAACAAATCATATAATCAAAGAGAACAACAATAATCGGCATAACTGGCTAACGTTTATAATACCTGAAT
>CAIYSZ010000097.1 GCA_903928965.1 uncultured Pseudomonadota bacterium | reverse complement strand
GCAATTATCAATTGGAAATTTCCTCGCCTGGCGCGGATAGGCCGTTTTTTAAGTTAAGCCAATTTGAGCGTTTTGTCGGTAGCAAGGCAACAGTTAATTTATATAGCGCGATTGAGAATCGAAAACGGATTACCGGCTGTATCGCAGCAGTGGAAGGCGATGTGGTTGTGATTGTGGAACAATCCAGTCTGGAACAACCGAGCCACGAACTGTCGGGTCGGGAGTTTAGAATCCCTTTTCAGGCGATTAGCAAAGCGCGTTTGGCGCCGGAGTTTGACATGAATAATGGAGGCCGCGATGGCGAATAAAGAGATTTTGTTGGTGGCGGATGTTTTCGCCAACGAAAAGGAAATTAATAAGGAAATTATTTTTCAGGCCATAGAGTCGGCGTTGGAAGCGGCCACGATTAAGCGTTATGATAATCCGGTGAAGGTGCGGGTGACGATTAACCGGCAAACCGGTGATTATAATTCCTACCGCCGTTGGTTGGTAGTGGAGCCGAATAATGAGATTAACGGCGACGTCGAATTTCCCGGTTGGCAGATTTTGTTAGAGGCGGCGCAAATCGACAATCCTGAAGTCCAAGTCGGCGATTATGTCGAGGAAGAGATTGAGTCGGTGGAGTTTTGCCGCATTGCGGCGCAAACCGCTAAGCAGGTGATTATTCAAAAAGTGCGCGAGGCGGAGCGGCGTAAAGTCGTCGAGGCTTATCAGGATCGGGTCGGCGAGTTGGTGACCGGCGTGGTGAAACGGGTTGAAAAAGGTAGCGTGTATTTGGATTTGGGTGGCCATGTCGAGGCATATATAGCGCGCGAGGATTTGATACCCAAGGAGTCTATCCGCATGGGCGACCGGGTGCGCGGCTATTTGAAGGCGGTGCGCTCGGAGCCGCGCGGTCCGCAGTTGTTTGTCAGCCGCACGGATTCCGAATTGTTGACGGCCTTGTTTCGTCTGGAGGTGCCTGAGGTGGGCGAGGGTGTGATCGAGATCATGGCGGCGGCGCGCGACCCCGGTTCTCGGGCCAAGATTGCGGTTAGAACGCACGACCCGCGCTTGGACCCGGTCGGCGCTTGCGTCGGCATGCGCGGTTCCCGTGTGCAGGCTATTTCAAACGAGTTGTCCGGCGAGCGGGTGGATATTATTTTGTGGAATCCTAACGAGGCGCAGTTTGTTATTAACGCCTTGTCGCCGGCGGAAATCGAGTCTATCGTGGTGGATGAGGATAGGCATTGCATGGACGTCGCGGTGCCTAGTGATAATTTGTCGCAGGCTATCGGCCGCGGCGGCCAAAATGTAAGGCTGGCGACGGAATTGACCGGTTGGGAGTTGAATATTCATGATTCGGCGCAAATCCATAAAAATCAGGATGAACAAGTGGCTCAATCTAAGAAAGAGTTTGTCGAGTTGTTGGATGTGGATGACGAAATCGCTGATTTACTAGTCGAGGTCGGTTTAACCAATATTGAGGAAATTGCTTACATTCCAGCCGAGGAATTGCTGGAAATCGAAGGCTTCGATCTTGAGTTGGTGGAGGCCTTGCGCAGCCGGGCTAAGGATGCGTTGTTGATTAAGGCGATTGCCCGCGAGGAAAAGATTGAGTCGGCGGAGCCGAGTCAGGAGTTGTCGGCTATGGAGGGCATGGACGAGGAATTGGCGCGTGAATTGGCGGCCAAGGGGATTGTGACTCTGGACGATTTGGCTGAACAAGCAATTGACGATATCATCGATATCGCGGGTTTGACCGAGGAGCGCGCCGGAAAGTTGATAATGAAAGCGCGCGAATCTTGGTTTACCGAGGATAAAATATAGTGGCTGGAGGGGAAGTATGAGCGATAAGACAGTACGGGAATTGGCGGAAGTTGTCGGAATACCTCTGGAGCGATTTTTAGTCCAGTTAAAAGAGGCCGGATTAAGCGCTAGCCAGCCAGACGAAATTATTAGTGAGAATGAAAAAGTTAAGTTGCTGGCGCACTTGCGGCAACGTCACGGTAAACCAAGCGCGGAGCAAGCCGATAATTCGCCCAAGCGAATTACCTTGAAACGAACCACTAAAACTGAATTAAAACAGTCTTCGGCCCCCGGCGCGGCGGTCAAGACCGTCAGTGTCGAGGTGCGCAAGAAAAAGACTTATATCAAGCGGGAAACGCCGGCCGCGGTTCAAGCCGCCGAGAAGCCGCCGGTTAAGGTTGAGCGCGCGCCGGAATCCGCGCCTAACGCGGCGGCGCCTGCTCCGGTTTCGGCTCCTGCTCCTGCTCCGGCTGCAACTCCGGTTCCAGTAACAGCCGAGATTAAGTCGGAGACGCTAGTCTCCGAGGCGGTGGTCGAAAGTGCGGCGCCGGCGGCGGAAATGGCTAACAGCGCTGAATTAGTGGAAATCGCTGAAACTGCCGCCGCGCCGGCGCCGGCGCCAGCCGCGCAGACGAAGGATGATGCGGCGAAAGCCGAAGCATTGGCCGAAGTCGAGCGTAAACAGCGCTTGGAGGCTTCCGTACAGCGTAACGCCGAAAAAGTGAAGCGTCAGGCCGAGGCCAAGCAACAAATTCTGCATAAGAAGAAACAGGAGTTCAAGCCGACTCGCCCGGCGGGCGGCGGCGCTTTGGATTTGGAATTGGACGGCCGCGACGGCGGCGGCGGACGGCGCGGCAAAGCTAAGAAGCCGAAGTCGCGGCGGGAAAAGCCGGAGTTTGAAGTCGGCGGCGCGCAATTGACCCCGGCTAAGCACAAGTTTGAAAAGCCGTCCGCGCCTACGGTGCGGGAGGTGACCATTCCGGAGACGATTATCGTGTCCGATTTGGCGCAAAAAATGAGCATCAAGGCGGCGGAAGTCATCAAGCATTTGATGAAGTTGGGCGTGATGTCCACCATTAACCAAACCATCGATCAGGAAACCGCGGTGATATTGGTGGAGGAGATGGGACACGTTCCGGTTCCGCAAAGCGAGGACGATTTAGAGCGGGAGATGCTGGCCGAGGTGAGAAATCAGTCCGAGGAGGTCAGGGCTTCCGGACGGGCGCCGATTGTCACCATTATGGGCCACGTCGATCACGGTAAGACTTCGTTGTTGGATTATATCCGCAAAACACGGGTCGCCGCCGGCGAGGCGGGCGGGATTACCCAGCATATAGGCGCTTATCAGGTCAGAACCGATCATGGCGCGGTGACGTTTTTGGATACGCCGGGTCACGCCGCGTTTACCGCCATGCGGGCGCGCGGAGCCGAGGTGACTGATATTGTCATCGTGGTGGTGGCGGCCGACGATGGGGTGATGCCGCAAACCAAGGAGGCGATTGATCACGCGCGCGCCGCTAATGTGCCTATCATTGTGGCGCTGAATAAGATGGATAAGAAAGAGGCTAATCCGGATAAGGTGATGCAGGAGTTGGCGAGTTTGAACGTGGTGCCGGAGGATTGGGGCGGCGACGTGCAATTCTTGAAAGTTTCCGCTAAAACCGGCGATGGCATTGACGAGTTGATCGAATCGTTGATCGTGCAGGCCGAGGTGTTGGAGTTGACCGCTCCGGCCGAGGGTCCGGCGACCGGCGTGTGTATCGAGTCGCGCCTGGATAAGGGCCGTGGCGCGGTGGCTACGGTATTGATTCAAAAAGGCACGCTGCATAAGGGTGAGTTTGTGTTGTGCGGTCACGAATACGGCCGGATACGGGCAATGTTCGATGAAAACGGGTTTGCGATTAAAACGGCGGGTCCTAGCACGCCGGTGGAAATTTTAGGTTTGAGCGGCGCTCCGGAGGCCGGCGACGAGTTTTTGGTGGTGCAGAACGAACGCATCGCCCGCGAGTTGGCGCAGCACCGCGAGGATCGTAAGCGCTCCAGCCGGCATGCCGCGCAACAAGCGACCAAGTTGGATGACGTGTTCTCCAGAATGTCCAGCGGCGAAACCATGACCTTGAATTTGGTCATTAAAACCGATGTTCAGGGTAGTTTGGAGGCCTTGCGCGAGTCTTTGGTCAGCTTGTCGAGCGACGAGGTGCAAGTGAAGTGCATCTATGGCGGCGTCGGCGGTATTAACGAGGGCGACGCGAACTTGGCTTTGGCTTCAAGCGCGATCTTGATCGGTTTTAACGTGCGCGCGGATGCGGTGGCGCGGAAGCTGATCGAGGAAAAAGATATCGATTTGCATTACTACAGTATTATTTACGAAGCGATTGATGAGGTGAAGCGGGCGATCAGCGGTATGTTGGCGCCGGAAATCCAAGAGAAAATCGTCGGTTTGGCCGAGGTGCGGGATGTATTCCGTTCGCCTAAGTTCGGCGCTATTGCCGGTTGTATGGTGGTGGATGGTTTCGTGAAACGTAATTTGCCGATCCGCGTGTTGCGTAATAACGTGGTGATTTTTGAGGGGCAGTTGGAATCCTTGCGCCGCTTCAAGGATGACGTGAATGAAGTGAAAATGGGCATGGAGTGCGGTATCGGGGTAAAAAATTACAATGACGTGCGCGCCGGCGATCAAATCGAGGTGTTTGAACGCATTGAAGTGAAGCGGGAAATTTAATGCCAAAAGAGTTTGGGCGCAGTCAGCGGGTCGCCTCGCAAATGCAAAAAGAATTGGCGATGATTTTTCAGCGCGATATCCGCGATCCGAACTTAGGTCTGGTGACGATTAACGAAGTGACGCTGTCTAAGGATTTGGCGGTGGCGAAAGTGTATTTTACCGTGTTGAACAGTGAGCTTTCCGCCAATAAGGTGAACCAGGACAAGTTAAATCGGATGGCGCCCATGGTCCGGCATGAATTGGCCAGACGCATGCGTTTGCGGCATATTTCTGAATTGCACTTCATTTATGATCATTCGATGGATGTCGGTTTGCGCGTGGCGGAGATTTTGCAAGAAGTCGGCGGCGGCGTGCAATCGGAGCAAGCGGATCAGGCCCCATTGGCGCAGGATCAGACGGATCATTAAAATGGCGAGGCGGAAATCCGGCCGGGATGTGAATGGTATTGTGCTGTTGGATAAGCGCTTAGGGGTTTCGTCGAATCAGGCATTGCAAGAGGCGCGGCGGCTGTTTCAGGCGAACCGGGCCGGGCATACCGGTAGTTTGGACCCGATGGCTAGCGGTTTACTGCCCTTGTGTTTCGGCGAGGCGACCAAGGTTTCCGGATTGTTGCTGGATGGCGATAAGCGCTATCAAGTGACCATACGTCTAGGGGTGATGACCGACACCGGCGATAGCGAGGGGCGGGTGATCCGGGAGTTGCCGGTGGCGGCATTCGGCGCGGACGAAGTCCGGGTTTGTTTGCAAGGTTTCCTTGGGGAAAGTTGGCAGACGCCGCCTATGTATTCCGCTTTGAAATGGCAGGGCAAAAAGTTGTACGAATTGGCGCGCGCCGGCGAAAGCGTGGAGCGCGCGCCGCGGCGCATCGTGCTTAGCCGTCTGGAGTTGTTGGATTTGCAGGGTGATTTGCTGAGTTTGGACGTCGCTTGTTCCAAGGGCACTTATATCCGGGTATTGGCGCAGGATATAGCCGAGCGTTTAGGCTGTTGCGGCATGGTGGCGGCGCTGCGGCGCACGGAGGCCAGCGGTTTCGACTTGGCCCGCGCCCATACTGTCGACGCCTTGCAAGCGATGAGCGAATCTGAATTGGCCGCTTGCTTGTTGCCGGTGGATGCGCCGTTGGGGGATTGGCCGCTGGTCGAGGTATCTCCGCCGCAAGGCGCGGCGCTAAGGCAAGGCCAGCCTATCGAGTTGCTTTCCGCCGCGCCGGGTTCGGTTAGAATCTATTGTGAGCGGACTTTTTTGGGGTTGGGGGAATTGTTATTAAATGGTAAACTAGCGCCTAAAAAAATTTTTCATCTGGATAATCAAATACTTTAGATATCTGCTTATCCGGTTATTTGAGCCCGGCGTCTGCACCCTATTGCGGATTCCGGTTTAGTCGCCGCTTTTTACTTAAAGCGGATTTGTTTTTTATTTTTTCTTTATTATGGATAGGGATTGATATGCCTTTAACCGCAGAACAAAAAAAAGCCGTTGTGGAAGAATACCGTTTGTCCGATTCGGACACCGGTTCCACTGAGGTGCAAGTGGCTTTGCTGACCGCAACCATTAATCAATTGACGCCGCATTTTAGCGTGCACAAAAACGATAATCATTCTCGCCGCGGTTTGTTGCGCTTAGTGAATCAGCGTCGTAAGCTTTTGGATTATTTGAAAAATAAAGATGTTGAACGCTATCGCGGCCTGATTGATCGTCTTGGCATTCGTAAGTAATTTAGTGATCGGCCCCGGGCGGCGAAGGCGCTGTCCGGCGGGTGGGCTTGGCTTTTCAACAATAACTTCAATTCAGGAATCTTTATAGTGAATCCTATCAGGAAACAATTTCAGTACGGTGATCGTCTCGTCACGTTGGAAACCGGTGAGATAGCAAGACAGGCAAATGGCGCGGTGATGATCGATGTCGAGGGTACTTCGCTGTTGGTGACGGTCGTCAGCAAAAAAGAAGCCAGCGGCGGCGATTTCTTTCCGTTGACGGTTAATTATCAGGAGAAATCGTTTGCCGCCGGTAAAATTCCGGGCGGTTTTTTTAAGCGCGAAGGACGTCCTAGCGAAAACGAGACGTTGATTTCCCGTTTGATCGATCGCCCGATTCGGCCTTTGTTTCCGGAAAGCTTTACTAATGAAGTGCAAATCATTGCTACCGTATTGTCTTTGAATCCAGAGGTCGATACGGAAATTCCCGCGCTGTTGGGCTCTTCCGCCGCATTGGCGGTTTCCGGCTTGCCGTTTAACGGGCCGCTGGGCGCGGCTTGCGTAGGCTACATTGATGATGCGTATGTGTTGAACCCTAGCGTTAGTCAGTTGAAGGAGTCGCGTTTGCAGTTGGTGGTGGCCGGCACCCAAAAAGCCGTGCTGATGGTAGAGTCCGAAGCCGATTTGTTGTCCGAGGAAGTGATGTTGGGCGCGGTACTGTTCGGTCACGAACACATGCAGACCGCGATCAGCGCTATTAACGCATTCGCCGCCGAGGCGGCGGTGTCTCCGATCAATTGGACGCCGGCGGAAAACAATGCCGAGTTGAAAGCGGCGGTGGCGGCGGAAGCCGAAACGGCGATTAAGGCGGCTTATCAGATTGCGGAAAAATTGTCGCGTCAGGATCAATTGAGTTTGATTCGTGGTGAGGTGACGCCGAAATTAGTCGCGGCCGGTTACGCCGAGGCGGATATTAAGAACGCCATTGAGCATTTGGAGTATGTGGTGGTGCGCGGCGCGATTCTGGATGACCGCCGCCGTATTGATGGCCGGGATTTGAGCACGGTGCGGCCGATTTCCATCCGCACCGGGGTTTTGCCGCGCACGCACGGTTCGGCCTTGTTTACCCGCGGCGAAACGCAAGCCTTGGTGGTGGCCACCTTGGGCACGGATAGGGATGCGCAGATTATTGATGCCTTGGGCGGCGAGTACAAGGATACGTTTATGCTGCATTATAATTTTCCGCCTTTTAGCGTGGGTGAAACCGGTTTTGTCGGTTCTCCTAAACGACGGGAAATTGGTCACGGCCGCTTGGCTAAGCGCGGGGTGCAGGCGGTGCTGCCTTCGGCCGCGGATTTTCCGTATGTGCTGCGGGTGGTTTCCGAGATTACCGAGTCCAACGGTTCTAGTTCGATGGCGACGGTGTGCGGCGGCAGCTTGGCTCTGATGGACGCCGGGGTGCCGATTAAGGCTCCGGTGGCCGGCATTGCCATGGGTTTGATCAAGGAAGGCGAAAATTTCGCGGTGTTGTCCGATATTTTGGGCGACGAAGATCATTTGGGCGATATGGATTTTAAGGTGGCCGGTTCCGAAACAGGCGTTACCGCTTTGCAAATGGATATCAAAATTGACGGCATTACGCCGGAGATTATGGGCGTGGCTTTAGAACAAGCCAAGCAAGGCCGTCTGCATATTCTGGCCGAGATGAACAAGGCTTTGTCCGCTACCCGCGAACAAGTGTCCGATTTCGCGCCAAGAATTATTACTTTTAAAATCGATCCGAGCAAAATCCGCGAGGTTATCGGCAAAGGCGGCGTGACCATTCGCGCCATTACCGAGCAAACCGGCGCGAGCATAGATTTGACCGACGACGGCATGGTTAATATTGCTTCCGTGGATAAAGCGGCCGGCGAGGAAGCGCGCCGTATGATTGAGGAAATTACCGCTGAAGTTGAAGTAGGCAAGACCTATGAAGGCAAGGTGGTGCGTTTGATGGATTTCGGCGCGTTTGTGACGATTTTGCCCGGCAAGGACGGTTTGGTGCACATTTCGCAAATTTCGGACGAACGGGTTGAGAAAGTCAGCGACCGCTTGTCGGAAGGCGACGTGGTGCGGGTGAAGGTGCTGGAAATCGACCGTCAAGGCCGGGTGCGCCTTAGCATGAAGGAAGTGGACTCCGAGTGACGGGTTTAGAGGCCGAGCGAAAATAAACTGTTTATTGACCCCGGCCTAACCGAAAAAATTACCGCATGCATGCCGGTTCCGTGTGGTGTAAACAGCCATGCGGCGGTTTTGCAGGTAATCGATATTGACATTTGATTTGAAATACGTCTAATAAAAGATTACAATATTAGACCGTGTTTCGTTCGGTGTTATTGGCGTTGTGAGTGAATGATGAATCAAGATCAGCAGCAGGCCCAGCTTAAGCAATTGATTGCTAAAGGTAAAGCTCAGGGTTATTTGACTTATGCCGAGGTCAATGACCATTTGCCCGGCGATATCATGGACCCGGAGCAGATTGACGATATCATCGGCATGATTAATGATATGGGCATTCAGGTCTACGAGGTAGCCCCGGATGACGACGATTCGTTGATTAGCGCCGATACGGTGGTGACCGCTGACGATGAGGAAGTTGCCGAAGTCGCGGCGCTGGCTTCCGCGGATAGCGAGTTCGGCCGCACCACGGACCCCGTGCGTTTATACATGCGGGAGATGGGCTCGGTCGAATTGTTGACCCGTGAGGAAGAGTTAAAAATCGCTCGCCGTATTGAGGAAGGTTTGCGGCACGTGGTGGACGCCATTGCGCGTTCAGGTTTCATTGTGCACTACTTCCTGGAATCGTTTGAATCCTTGCAGCGTGAGGATTCTTCCATGCGCTTGGCGGATATCGTCTTGGGTTTCGTGGATTGGAGCGAATCCGAGGTGCAAATTGCCGATGACAACGAAGCGGCGCCTACCGAGGAAACGGAAGAGGACGAGAACCGTACGCTGAATTACGAAGAAATCAAGGTTAAAGTCGATCAGGTTAAAAAGTGTTTGAAGTCGGTTAATTCCGCGGTGAAAAAACACGGTTACGGACATGATAAAACCGCCAAGGCTTTCGATGCCTTGTCCGCGGTGTTCTCCGAATTCAAATGGACGCCGCAATTCTTGAAAAAAATGGTGAGCGTCGCCGAGGAGTTGTTGCTGGCGATTCGGGCCGAGGAAAAAGTGTTGCTGGATATTTTCGTCCGCCGCGGCAAGGCTCCGCGCCGGGAGTTCGTGCAGGCTTTCTCGGGTCACGAATCCGATGCCGCTTGGCTGGAAGTTTTTTTGCGCGACAATCCGCATTTAAGCGCCGGTATTGAGCCTTATCGTGAACAAATCATGGCATCGCAGAAGAATTTGGCCGATTTAGAAAGCCGCTATGGTTTGCCTGTTTTGCAGCTTAAATCTATTTGCCGCAATATCACTCAAGGTGAAAACAAGGCGCGCCGTGCTAAAAAGGAAATGATCGAGGCGAATTTGCGCTTGGTGATTTCCATTGCGAAAAAATACACTAATCGCGGTTTGCAGTTTCTGGATTTGATTCAGGAGGGCAATATCGGTTTGATGAAGGCGGTGGATAAGTTCGAGTACCGGCGCGGTTATAAGTTTTCCACTTATGCTACCTGGTGGATACGGCAAGCGATTACCCGCTCCATCGCGGATCAGGCGCGCACCATTCGGATTCCGGTGCATATGATCGAAACCATCAATAAGCTGAACCGGGTATCGCGGCAGATTTTGCAGGAGATGGGCCGCGAGGCGACGCCGGAGGAGTTGGCGGAGCGGATGGAAATGCCGGAGGATAAGATCCGTAAGGTGTTGAAAATCGCCAAGGAGCCGATTTCGATGGAGACGCCGATAGGCGATGACGAGGATTCGCATTTGGGGGACTTTATCGAGGACTCTAAGATGCTTTCACCGGTGGAGTCTGCTACAATAGCCGGCCTGCGCGAGTCAACCCAGAATGTTTTGGCCGGTTTGACGGCTCGGGAAGCCAAGGTGTTGCGCATGCGCTTCGGTATCAATATGAATACCGATCATACCTTGGAAGAAGTAGGCAAGCAGTTTGACGTCACCCGAGAAAGAATTAGACAAATCGAGGCAAAGGCGCTAAGAAAATTAAGGCACCCATCCCGTTCGGAGCAATTGCGTTGTTTTCTCGACGGAGAATGATTTAGACGTAGGTTGATTTAGTAGATTTGTTTGACCGGTTTTCATTGTTTGGGCCCTTAGCTCAGTTGGTTAGAGCTTCCGACTCATAATCGGCAGGTCGTAGGTTCAAGTCCTACAGGGCCCACCAGCATCCGCTGCGTTTTCTTTTTTTACTGAACCATATATTTTGGATTGAGGAAGCAATACATTGAGTAAAGTATATTTATTTACTTCTGAGTCTGTATCGGAAGGCCATCCGGATAAAATAGCCGACCAGATTTCAGATGCGGTGGTTGACGCCTTGTTGGCTATCGATCCGCTTTCCAGAATTGCTTGCGAAACCTTGGTAAAAACCGGCATGGTGTTGTTGGCCGGCGAGATTACGTCTCACGCGTCAATTGATTACGAAGCCATCGTCAGAAAAGTTGTGTGCGGCATCGGCTACGATCACGGCGAAATCGGTTTTGACGGTAACAGCTGCGCGGTGTTGAATGTCATCGGCAAGCAGTCTCCCGATATTGCGCAGGGCGTGGACGAAACCGACCATCACGAGCAAGGCGCCGGCGACCAAGGCTTAATGTTTGGTTACGCCAGTGATGAAACCGATGTTTTCATGCCGGCTCCGATTACCTATGCCCACCGTTTGGTGGAAAGACAAGCCAAGGTGCGTAAAAACAAAACCTTGCCTTGGTTGCGTCCCGACGCGAAAAGTCAGATTACTTTCCGTTACGTGGATAACAAGCCGGTCGCTATCGACGCGGTGGTGTTGTCTACTCAGCATTCGCCTGAAATCGGCGGTAAATTGCTGGAGGAAGCGGTGTTGGATGAGATTATCCTGCCGGTGTTGCCCAAGGAGTGGTTGCATAAGGACACCAAGTTTTTCATCAACCCGACCGGCCAATTTATTATCGGCGGCCCGGTGGGGGATTGCGGCTTGACCGGCCGCAAAATTATTGTGGATACCTACGGCGGCATGGCGCGTCACGGCGGCGGCGCTTTTTCCGGCAAGGATCCATCCAAGGTGGATCGTTCCGCGGCTTACATGGGCCGTTATGTGGCTAAAAATATTGTGGCCGCGGGTTTGGCGGAGCGTTGCGAAATTCAGGTTTCTTATGCGATAGGCGTGGCGGAGCCGACTTCCATCGCCATCGAGACTTTCGGCACCGGTAAAATCGACGAGGCGCGCTTGGTGAATATCGTACGCGATATTTTTGATTTGCGGCCTAAGGGTTTGATCTCGCAATTGCAGTTATTGCAACCGATTTATCAGCCGACGGCGACTTATGGTCACTTTGGCCGTACCGAGGCTAATTTTACCTGGGAACGTACCGATAAAGCCGAAGCCCTGAAGGCGGCCGCCGGTATTTAATTTTTCCTAGCTCTTCGGCGTTTTTTCTAATCAAAAAAATCATTGACTTGTAGGATGGGTTTTGGCTACGCCTCTACTCATCCCGCGCGGTATACTTTCAATTTTTCTAGGTGAATCAGTTATGGGCTTAGATGTAAAAGTGGCGGATTTGGCTTTGGATTTTAAAGTAGCCGATTTGTCCTTGGCCGCCTGGGGGCGTAAGGAAATTCTGATCGCCGAAACCGAAATGCCGGGCTTGATGGCCATTCGTAAGGAATTCAGCGCGTCTAGACCGCTGCAAGGGGCGCGCATTGCCGGTTGTTTGCATATGACGATACAAACCGCGGTGCTTATAGAGACGCTGACTGCCTTGGGCGCGGAAGTGCGTTGGTCGTCATGCAATATTTTTTCCACGCAGGATCATGCGGCCGCGGCTATCGCCGCCGAGGGCATTCCGGTATTCGCCTGGAAAGGTGAAACCGAGGCGGAAGCGGAATGGTGTATTGAGCAGACTATCTTGGGGCCGAACGGTTGGCGTCCGAATATGATTTTGGATGATGGCGGCGACTTGACGCTGATGATGCATCAAAAATTCCCGGAATTGATGGACGAGGTTAGAGGTTTGTCCGAAGAGACCACCACCGGGGTATTGCGCTTGTACGAGATGGTCAAAAAAGGCGAGCTGAAAGTGCCGGCCTTTAATGTCAATGATTCCGTGACTAAATCTAAATTCGATAATTTGTACGGTTGCCGCGAATCCTTGGTGGATGGCATCAAGCGCGCTACCGACGTGATGATCGCGGGTAAAATCGCCGTGGTCTGCGGCTACGGCGATGTAGGCAAGGGTTGCGCCCAATCCTTGCGCGGCTTGGGCGCGACGGTGTGGATTACTGAAATCGACCCGATTTGCGCTTTGCAAGCGGCAATGGAAGGTTATCGCGTGGTGACCATGGACGAAGCCGCCGCGGCGGCTAATATTTTTGTCACCGCCACGGGTAACGTGGATGTGATTACGCATGCGCATTTGCTAGCGATGCGCGATCAAGCCATTGTGTGCAATATCGGTCATTTTGATTCGGAGATCGATATTGCCTCTTTGCGTCAATATACTTGGGAAAACATTAAGCCGCAGGTGGATCATGTGATTTTCCCCGATGGCAAGCGTATTATCGTGTTGGCGGAAGGCCGTTTGGTTAATTTAGGTTGCGCCACCGGTCACCCGAGTTTCGTGATGTCCAATTCTTTCAGCAATCAGGTGTTGGCGCAGATTGAGTTATGGAATCATGCGGATAAATATGAGAAAAACGTCTACGTGCTGCCGAAGAAGCTGGATGAAAAAGTCGCGAGCTTGCATTTGCTTCAGTTGGGCGTTAAACTAACCACATTGACTCCGAAACAGGCCGAGTATATTGGCGTGGCGGTGGATGGCCCGTATAAATCGGATCATTACCGGTATTAGGTTTTAAGTTTTTTAAGTTGTTATCCTGCTCTGCCCGCGTGGGTTGCTTAAACCCTCGCGGGCTTTTTTTTGCCGGCCGCTTAACCTGTATTTAGGCTGTCTCCCTTGGGCCACAGGCATTTGCCGCCGCTGGCTTTGTCGAGTAATTGCAGGTATTGTTGGTGGGCTTGGATTTCTTCCTCGTTGCATGAGATAATTTTGCCGGCGGCGGAGCGGATGGGTGTCAGCCGTTGTATGCCGGATTGGTCGGCTTGCGGGTCCGCGGTTTGGTCTTCAAGCAGGGAGATTTGGCCGCCGGTCATTTTTAAATAGACGTCGGCCAGGATTTCCGCGTCTAGGAGCGCGCCATGGAGTTCGCGTTTGCTGTTGTCTACCGCGTAGCGCTTGCATAGGGCGTCCAGGCTATTGCGCGCGCCTGGGTGCAAGCGGCGGGCTTGGGCGAGGGTGTCGTGGATTTTGCAGTGTTGTTCCAGTTTGCGCGCTGGTCCGGGCAGTAGCGATAGTTCGTGATTGATGAATCCAACGTCGAAGGGCGCATTGTGGATGATGAGTTCGGCCCCGGCTACAAACTCCAGGAATTTGTCGGCAATGTCGCGGAATTTGGGTTTGTCTTGCAGCATGTCGTTGCTGATGCCGTGCACGGCGATGGCTTCGGCTTCGATTTCGCGTTCCGGGTTGAGGTAATGGTGAAAACGTTGGTGCGTCAAGCGCCGGTTGACCATTTCGACGCAGCCGATTTCGATGATTTTGTGTCCGTCTTTAGGATTGATGCCGGTGGTTTCGGTATCCAGGACGATTTGGCGGTGGGGAGTTTGCTTTGTGAGCGGCATGGCGGTTATTGGCTGAACTGTTTTAATAATTCGGTTTGCGCCTGGAATAAGGGTTGAGACTGGGCTTGAATGCGGGTGTATTGTCCGTTGCTTTGCAGCAGCCAGGCTTGGGAGTTGTCCTTGAGATAGCATTTTAAGTCGTTTAGAATGCGTTCCGCCAATTTTTTGTCGGTGATGGGGAAGCATATTTCCACTCGGCGAAACATGTTGCGGTTCATCAAATCGGCGCTGGCCAGATTGATAGACCAGTCGCCGTTGTTGTAAAAGGCGTAGACCCGGTTGTGCTCCAGAAAGCGGCCGATAATGGAGCGGACTTGGATGTTTTCGGAGACGCCGGGTACGCCGGGACGTAGGCAGCAAATTCCGCGTACTAGCAGGTCGATTTTCACGCCGACTTGCGAGGCGCGGTACAAGGCTTGAATCACTTGTTCTTCGACCACGGCATTGACTTTGATGATGATTTGCGCCGATTTGCCATTTTTAGCGTTGTCGATTTCGCGTTCTATCATTTTGAGCAGCCCCTGGTGCAGGGTGAACGGCGATTGCAGTAGTTTGTTCAGTTTGCTGACCTTGCCCAGGCTGGTGAGTTGGGTGAAAACGCGGCGGACGTCGTCGCCTAGTTCCTTGTCGCAGGTGAATAGGCCGTAGTCGGTATAGAGCTTGGATGTTTTCGGGTGGTAGTTGCCGGTGCCGAGGTGCAGGTAGCTGCGTAGTTGCGCGCCTTCCTTGCGCAGCACCAGGCACATTTTGGCGTGGGTTTTGTAGCCTACCACGCCGTAGACCACATGGGCCGCGGCTTCTTGCAGTTTTTCGGCCAGCCCGATGTTGTCTTTTTCGTCGAAGCGGGCCAAGAGTTCGATGACGACGGTGACTTCCTTGCCGGATTTGGCGGCCTTGATCAGGGCGCCGACCACCGGGGAGTCCACGCCGGTGCGGTACAGGGTTTGTTTTATAGCCAGTACGTCCGGGTCCTCGGCGGCTTGACGGATGAATTCCACCACCGGGCTGAAGGATTCAAACGGGTGGTGCAGCAGGATGTCTTGTTTGCGGATGCTGGCGAAATAGTCTTTATTCCGCGCTAGCGCGCTGGGGGTGCTGGTTTTGAATGGCGGAAATTTGAGATCCGGTCGGTCGATCAAGCTTTGCACGGCTTGCATGCGGCTCAGATTGACCGGGCCGTTGACCATGAACAAACGGTCGGCGGCCAGTTCAAAGCGGGCTAGCAGAAAGTTGACGGTTTCTTCCGGGCAGTTGGCGTCGATTTCCAGGCGTACTTCGTCGCCGTAGTTGCGCATTTCCAGTCCGCCTTGCACGGCGGACAGCAGATCGTCTACCGCGTCGTCGTCCACGAAAAAGTCGCTGTTGCGGGTGACGCGGAATTGGTAGCAGCCTTTGACGGTCATGCCGTGGAATAATTCGTTGATGAAGGCGTGGATGATGGAGGACAGGAATACGAAATCATACTGACCGCCGCCGGTTTCTTGCCGCGGGAGTTGCACGATGCGCGGCAAGGCGCGTGGCGCTTGCAGTATGGCGCGGCCGCTGTTGCGGCCGAAAGCGTCCTTGCCGGTGAGGGAAATAATGAAGTTTAGACTTTTGTTGAGGATGCGTGGAAACGGGTGGGCTGAGTCTAAGCCGACCGGGGTGAGAATCGGCATCAGCGCTTCGTTGAAATATTTTTCCAGCCAGGCTTTTTGTCCGCTATTCCAGTTGTCGCGCTTGAGGAAGCGGATGTTTTCTCGCTCCAGCAAGGGGATCAGCACTTCGTTTAGGGTGCGGTATTGCTCCGCCACCAGTTTGTGGGCGGTGACCGAGATTTTTTCCAGTTGTTCGGGTACGGTCAAGCCGTCGGGACTTGCCACGCCAGCGGCGATTTCCTCCATTTGCAATAAGAGGCTGGCGACGCGTACTTCGTAAAATTCATCCAGATTGGAACAGGATATGCATAAATAATTTAGCCGCTCCAGTAACGGGATGTTGGGGTCCAAGGCCTGGGCCAACACGCGTTGGTTGAATTCGAGTAGGCTAAGTTCCCGGTTTATAAATAGTTCCGGGTTATTCAGATCAAGGGATGACATTAAGAGAGTGATGGCTATGGGATTCTATAATACGCGAATTATAATCCATGTCCGCCCGCCTTGGGTCTGGCGGGCGGCGGGTATTTGATATAATTGTTGTCTTTGGAGTTACGGCTAAGTCATGAATTTTCCAACCATTGAGTCATTTGTCGGAAATACGCCATTGGTGCGTCTGCAGCGTCTGCATTGTGACCCTGATTGTACGATTTTGGCGAAGCTGGAGGGCAATAACCCGGCGGGTTCGGTGAAGGATAGGCCGGCGCTGAATATGATTCAACAGGCGGAGGCGCGCGGGGAGATCAAGCCGGGGGATCGCTTGATCGAGGCTACTAGCGGCAATACCGGTATCGCGTTGGCTATGGCGGCGGCGATTAAGGGTTATAAAATGACCTTGATCATGCCGGATAATATGAGCGCGGAGCGCATCGCTTCAATGAAGGCTTACGGCGCGGAAATTATTTTAACCCCCGCCGCCGGCAGCATGGAGGCGGCGATTGATTTGGCGCGCGCCATGGAGGCGGCCGGCGAGGGGCGGATTTTGGATCAGTTCGGTAATCCGGATAATCCGGAGGCGCATTATCTCGGCACCGGACCGGAAATTTGGCGCGACACTTACGGGCAAGTTACGCATTTTGTCAGTTCCATGGGCACCACCGGCACGATTATGGGTACTTCACGCTATTTGAAGGAGCAGAATCCGGCGATTGAGATTATTGGCGTGCAGCCGAAGGGCGCGTCTAAAATTCCGGGCATTCGGCGTTGGCCGGAGGCGTATTTGCCCAAGATTTATCAGAAAGACCGGGTGGACCGGATTATTGAGGTGGATCAGCTTGCGGCCGAGAATACGGCGCGGGCGCTGGCGGCGCGGGAGGGGATTTTCGCCGGGATTTCGTCCGGCGGCGCGGTGCATGTGGCGTTAGAGGTCGCGCGCGAGATCAAGCAGGGGTTGATCGTGGTGATTGTGTGCGACCGGGGGGATAGGTATTTGTCTACCGGGGTGTTTAATTGAGCGGCTACTCGTTCAGCACGTCACGACTTTCAACAGCCTGTTAAAAACTAGTCAGGTTATTTATTTTCCAGTCGGGTCTGGAATTGTGCGCAGGCCGTTGAGTAACTCGGGTTGCCAGTGGGCGATGGCCCAGGCCAGGATTTCGGCAACGTCGGCTTGGCGTAGTTCAGGGGGCGGGTTTTGCCGTAATAATATGAGTAGGCGGTGCAGGGTGGCGGCGGCTTGGGTTGGGTCTACGGCGGGCGCTAGGGTTTGTTTGCTGAGTTTGTCGCCGTTGGCGGCGATGATGACCGGGATGTGACGGTATTGCGGTGTGGGCAGGCCGAGCAGGCCTTGCAGGTGGATTTGTTTGGGGGTGGAGTCCAAGAGGTCCACGCCGCGGGTGACGCGGGTGATGTGTTGCGCATGGTCGTCTATGACCACCGCTAGTTGGTAGGCGTAAAAACCGTCGCGGCGTTTGATGATGAAGTCGCCGTGTTGTTGAGCCAGGTTTTCGGCGATTTGGCCTTGGCAGGCGTCGTTGAACGCCAGGGTTTGGTCAGGGGTGATGACGCGGATGGCGCGGTCGGCGGTAAACGGGTGTTGGCGCTGGCGGCAAATGCCGGGATATACGCCGGGGTGGGCGCTGAGTCGCTTGCGGCTGCAATCGCAGGCGTATACGGCTTGCCGCTGCCGTAGTTGCTCGATAGCGGCGGCGTAGGCCTCCAGATGGCGGCTTTGGTAGTAGACTTCACCGTCCCACTGCAGGCCGAATTTTTCCAGGCAGCCTAGGATGCCGGCGGCGGCTCCGGGTTGGTTGCGCGGTGCGTCCAGGTCGTCGATGCGCAGCCGCCATTGCCCTTGCCGGCTGCGCGCGTCCAAAAAGCTAGCCAGGGCGGCGAACAGCGAGCCTAGGTGTAGCGGACCGGTGGGCGAGGGGGCGAAACGACCGATAATATCCGGTTGGGGGCGGTTTGGCGGCGCATAATGGGGGGGCGCCGGGGCGGAGGCCTCCGTCATTGCGGCGCCGGCTGGTTTAACCTAGTTGTTTTTCCCTAATTTCGTCCAAGGTCTTGCAATCAATGCACAAAGTGGCGGTGGGGCGCGCTTCCAGCCGGCGGATGCCGATTTCAATGCCGCAGGTTTCGCAAAAACCGTATTCGCCGTTTTCAATGGTTTTCAGCGAGTCGTCGATTTTTTTAATCAGTCGCCGCTCACGGTCTCTCGTCCGCAGCTCGAGACTGAACTCCGATTCTTGCGTGGCGCGGTCATTCGGGTCCGGAAAATTGGCGGCTTCGTCTTGCATATGGGTCACGGTGCGATCAACTTCCTGCATTAATTGGGCTTTCCAATTTTTAAGAATCCCGGAAAAATGCTGTAGCTGCGCTTCGCACATGTATTCCTCACCTTCTTTTTCCACATAAGGGGTGAAAGTGAATTCAGATTCAGAATTGCTCATCCAGTAGCTCCTAAACGTCTGTAAAAAAACCCGTGATTTTTATCAGAATGCCGCGCTTCAAGCAAGAAGTTTGTTATCATTTTGCGATTTAGCGTCAATAATGGTTATTTATGAACTTGTTAATAGCCGAGCGCATGCAGTCCGTCACGCCGTTTTATGTGATGGAATTGTTACAAAGGGCGCAGGAGTTGCAGCGTCAAGGCCGCGATATCATTCACATGGAGATCGGAGAGCCGGATTTTCCGACCCCGGAGCCTATATTACGCGCCGGCGAGCGTTGCTTGCGCGAGCGGGATATTAAGTATACGCCGGCGGCGGGCTTGCCGGAGTTGCGGCAAGCCATAGCCGAGGATTACCGTAGGCGGCATGGGGTAAGCGTGGATTGGCGGCGGGTATTTGTTACGCCCGGGGCTTCCGGGGCTTTGTTGCTGGCCTTTGCTTGTTCCGTGAATCCGGGCGAAACTGTGATGATGGCCGATCCGGGGTATCCGTGCAACGCCAATTTCTTGCGTCTGTTGGGCGCGGAGGCGCGCTGGGTTCCGGTGGGGGCGGCCACGGCCTATCAACTGAATGCGGCTTTGGCCGGCGAATATTGGCTGCCGCGGGTGCGCGGGGTGTTGACGGCTTCGCCTTCTAATCCCGCGGGTTCGGTGTTGCATGAGCCGGAATTGGCGGCATTGATTGCGGAGACCGAACGGCGGGGCGGGGTGTATTATTCGGATGAAATTTATCAAGGTTTGGAATACGGCCCGCCGCTGCCGACGGCCTTAAGCTTTAGCGAGCAGGCGTTTGTGATCAATAGTTTTTCCAAGTTTTACGGCATGACCGGCTGGCGGGCGGGTTGGTTGGTGGCCCCGGAGGCTTGCGCGGAGTCGGTGGAGCGTTTGGCGCAAAATCTGTTTTTGTCTACTTCAACCGTGGCGCAATACGCGGCTTTGGCGGCGTTCGCCCCGGAAACCGCGCCGGTGTTGGAGGCGCGGCGCGAGGAATTTAGGGCGCGCCGGGATTTTTTGTATGCGGGTTTGCTACGATTGGGGTTCTCGGTTCCGCTGCCGCCGGAAGGCGCGTTTTATGTTTACGCGGATTGCCGGGCGTTCACCGAGGATAGCTTGGTTTTTGCCCGCGATTTGCTGGAACGAACCGGGGTGGCGGTGACGCCGGGCCTGGATTTTGACCGACATGCGGGGAAATACCATTTACGCTTTGCGTATACTGCGTCTATGGATAAAATGGCTGATGGTTTAACTCGATTGGAAAAATTTTTATGTCGATAATTCAATGGACGCCCAAGCAGTTGCGGGAACAGCTTGCGGCCGACCCCGATTTGGTGTTGTTGGACGTGCGCGAGGCGCACGAATATGCGTTTGCGAGTTTAGCTAACAGCTTGCATATTCCGTTGGGCCAAATCCCTCTACGCTACGATGAGTTGGACCCGGCGCGTCATCTCGCCGTGCTCTGTCACCACGGTGTGCGCAGCATGCAGGCTTGTTTGTTTTTGCAGCAACAGGGTTTTGAGCAATTGTATAATGTGCAAGGAGGCATAGACGCCTGGTCGCTTGTTTGCGATCCTTCGATTCCACGTTATTAAAAAATAAAAATAATTATGTCGTTACAAAATTTTTATCAAATTGAGGATGGATTTACCAAAATCAGCGCCGAACAGGCCAGCATGTTCGCCAAAGAGGTGGCGGAAGATTTTAATCCCTTGCATGATGTGGGCGCCAAGCGCTTTTGCGTGCCTGGGGATTTGTTGTTCGCCATCGTGCTGGAAAAGTACGGTCTGAGTCAGAATATGCATTTTATTTTTTCCGGGATGGTTGGGGATGGGACGCCGTTGCGGTTTCCCGATACCGAGGCGGAGACGTTTTCGATTACCGATCAGGCCGGCAAGGAGTATTTGCGGGTGGAGCGCTCCGGCGACGTCATGCGTGACGAGGCGACCGTGGAGCGGTTGATGCATGAGTATGTCGGCTTTTCCGGTCAGAATTTTCCGTATATTTTTGTGCCCATGCTGACCAAGGAACTGGTGATGTTTAATCTGGATCGGCCGCTGGTGATTTACGAAAGCATGACTTTGAACATGCGGCATTTGAATTTCAAGGAGCCGCGGGTGGAGTTGCTGGAGCCGCGTTTGGAAATCAACGGCGGTAAACGCGCCACCGCGTATCTGCACTTTCAGTTCTCCGCTGGCGGCGAGGTGGTCGGCGCGGGCTTTAAGCAGGTGGCTATCGGCGGTTTGCGCGATTACGAGCCCGCGCCGTTGCAGGCGTTCGTGGACGATTATTTGGCGCGTAAACATCAGTATCTAGCTAATTTGGCGCGCGCGGCCACGGCATAGTTTTGCTCCCTAGGTTTAGCTTTTTGGCGTCATCGCCATGCATGGTCGTAAGGCTTCGGTGAAGCTTGCGATGCCGTCTATGACCAGCCGGACGGGGTATTCTTCCCGTCCGTAACGTTTTGTATGTCTTTACAATGCGTTTTTTCGCACTAGAATCTTGCGGTTTTTAGCCTCTCACGCTTGTCGGCCGCTAAGTCCTTGAAGCCAAACAAGTCCCCCCTTTTTAGGCAAAAAAACGCGGATGACCACTACATGTTGTGCTAAGATTTATCCATCAGCACAATATACAGTGTGTGGCGGTTTTGGCCCGCGCTGCTTTTCTTATTCTCGACCACCGACAAGGATACTCCGATGACCGCAAAATTGCATGTCGCCGCCGCTAACATTGCCGATATTCCGCTGCAAAGCGCTTCGCTGGATATTTGGGACAGTAAGTACCGTTTGAAGACCAAGGAGGGCATGGGTTTGGACGCCGATATCGACGATACCTATAAGCGAGTGGCCAAGGCCTTGGCCGGAGTGGAGAAAACCAAGGCCTTGCAGGATAAACATTACAAGGAGTTTTTGTGGGCCTTGCGCAAGGGCGTGGTGCCGGCGGGACGGATTGTGTCCAACGCCGGGGCGATGGAGCACAAGCCGGCGACTTCGACCATTAATTGCACAGTGTCGGGGACGATTGAGGACTCCATGGACGATATTTTGCACAAGGTGCACGAGGCCGGATTGACCTTGAAAGCCGGTTGCGGCATCGGCTATGAGTTTTCCACCTTGCGGCCGAAGGACGCTTATGTGTCGGGCGCCGGGGCGTATACTTCCGGGCCGTTGTCGTTTATGGATATTTACGACAAGATGTGTTTCACGGTGTCCTCGGCCGGGGGCCGGCGCGGGGCGCAGATGGGGACGTTCGATATTTCGCATCCCGACGTGGTGGAGTTTGTCCGCGCCAAGCGCGAGAACGGCCGTTTGCGCCAGTTCAATTTGTCGTTGTTGATCACGGCTGAGTTCATGGAGGCGGTGAAGCACAATTTGCCGTGGGTGTTGTCGTTTCCGGTGACCGAGCGGGAATATTTAGCCGACCGTTTGGATTTGCTGGATGCGTCCAAGGTGGTGTGGCGGGAGTGGCCGAGCAAGGAGGGTTATATCGTCAATGAGGATGGCTTGGTGGCGTGCCGGATTCATAAGACGATTCCGGCGCGGCGCTTGTGGGATATTATCATGTCCTCAACCTATGATTACGCGGAGCCGGGGTTTATTTTGATCGATAAGGTCAACGAAATGAACAATAATTGGTTTTGCGAGACCATACGCGCCACTAATCCGTGCGGCGAGCAGCCGCTGCCGCCGTATGGGAGTTGTTTGCTGGGTTCGATCAATTTGACCCGATTCGTGGAGAATCCGTTTACGCCGCAAGCGGGTTTCGATTGGGAGAGTTATCGCAAGACGGTGCGCATTTTTACCCGCATGCTGGATAACGTGGTGGAGATCAACGGCTTGCCGTTGGCGAAGCAACGGCATGAGATTGAGAGCAAGAGGCGGCACGGCATGGGCTATTTGGGTTTGGGTTCGGCCATTACTCTGTTGGGTATGCGATACGGCGACGCGGCATCGGTGGAGTTTACCGAGCAGGTGACTAAGGAGCTGGCGCTGGAGGGCTGGCGCGCAGGGCTGGAGTTGGCCAAGGAGAAGGGGCCGGCGCCGATTATGGAGCAGGTGTTTACCGTGGATGGCGATATGTTGCGCAAGCGGCCCGAGATGCGCGCGGACGGTTTCAAGGTCGGCGACCAGGTGCCGGGGAAGGTGTTGCACGCTAAGTACAGCCGTTATATGCGGAAAATCGCGGCATGCGAGCCGGAGTTGGTGGCGGAGCTGGCGAAAGTGGGTTGCCGGTTTACGCATCATAGTTCTATCGCGCCGACCGGGACTATTTCCTTGTCCTTGGCGAATAACGCCAGCAACGGCATTGAGCCGAGTTTTGCGCACCATTATTTCCGCAATGTGATACGCGAGGGCAAGAAATCCAAGGAGCAAATCGACGTGTTTTCGTTCGAGTTGTTGGCTTACCGTGAGTTGGTGAATGCCGCCGCGCTGCCGTTTAGCGATAATCCGGCGCAGAAGCTGCCGGATTATTTTATCGCGGCCGACGATGTGACGCCCAAGCAGCATGTGGATATTCAGGCGGCGGCGCAGAAGTGGATTGATTCGTCTATTTCAAAAACGGCGAACGTGCCGACGGATTATCCTTACGAATCTTTTAAGTCGATTTATGAATATGCCTATGAGCAGGGCTTAAAGGGGTGCACCACGTTCCGTTTTAACCCGGAGGTGTTTCAGGGGGTTTTGGTTAAGGAGGCCGATTTGGAAAACACGACGTATCAATTTACCCTGGAAGACGGACATGTGATTGAAGTTAAAGGTAATGAAGAGGTAGAATACGATGGCGAGATTCATACCGCCGCGAATTTATTTGACGCCTTGAAAGAGGGTTATTACGGCAAGTTTTAAGAGGCTTGGGTTATGGTACATCAAATATCAAAAAAAATTATTAATTACCGGGTGGTGACGCAGAAGGACAAGCAGGAAGCCGCCGCCGCCCAGGCCGATAAAGTGGAGAGCATGCATGAGAACGTGGAGCGGCCGGAGGTGTTGCTGGGTTCTACCTATAAAATTAAAACCCCGCATTCGGAGCATGCTTTGTATATTACGATTAACGATATTATTTTGAATCCGGGTACGGAGCACGAGGAAAGACGGCCGTACGAGATTTTCATCAATTCAAAAAACATGGAGCATTTTCAATGGGTGCTGGCGTTGACGCGGGTTATCTCGGCGGTGTTTCGCAAGGGCGGCGATGCGTGTTTTTTGGTGGACGAGATGAAGGCGGTGTTCGATCCTCGCGGCGGTTATTTCAAAAAAGGCGGCGTATTCATGCCGTCCTTGGTGGCGGAGATCGGTCACGCCATTGAAACGCATTTGAAGCATATCGGCATGATCCGCACCCCGGAGCTGTCGGATCAGCATAAGCAGTTTTTGGCCGATAAGCGGCGGGAGTTCGAGAGCTTGCACGCCGGCGGGGAAGGGCAGACGTTTCCGGAAAAGGCGGTGTTGTGCGTTAAGTGCAGTACTAAGGCGATGGTGTTGATGGACGGCTGCATGACGTGCTTGAATTGCGGCGAGAGTAAGTGCGGTTGATCGTTCTTTACCCAGCTCATCCCGCGCCGGCGGGTTGGGCTTTTGTTTGTCTTCCGGCGTTATTTTTCCCAAACTTTCAATAGGATTTGCCGAACATGACCTTGTTTGCGTTGCAATTGCTCGCCATGATTTTAATCATTCTCGCCGCTTCGGAGTTGTTTACCAACGCCTTGGAGCATTTCGGCGAGCGTTTGAAAATTTCGGAAGGGGTGACCGGCTCGATATTCGCGGCGGTCGGCACCGCGCTGCCCGAGACTTTGATGCCTTTGTTGGCCTTGCTGGCCGGGACATCCAATCAGGAGCTTAACGAGGAGATCGGGGTGGGGGCGATTTTGGGCGCGCCGTTGATGTTGTCTACTTTATCTACTTGCTTGATGGCGGCGGCCATCGTGCGGCGGCGGGGTTGGAACGGCCGGGTGCAACCGGAGCGGACCGGGTTTGTGCGCGATTTGCATTTTTTTCTGTTCGCTTTCGCCTTGGCGGCGTTGGCGATGTATGTTCCGCATGAGATTCCCTATGTACGGGGGGCGTTGAGCTTGGCATTGGCGTCGACTTACGGCGTGTATTTGCTGTTGACCTTGCGCGCTTCGCAAGGCTTGGTGGAGGATGGACACGGTACGGAGTCGGACGCGGCCATGTTTCTGGGCCGCATAGGCTTGCCGGTGAATTTGTTTACTATTTTGTTGCAATTGGGCGGCGGTTTGGGTTTGTTGGTGTTTGGGGCGAAAGGATTTATTAACGGGGTAGAGGGTTTGTCCACGCTGCTTGGAATTTCTTCGTTATTGTTGTCGTTGTTGATTGTCCCTATCGCCACCGAGTTGCCGGAGAAGGTGAACAGCATTTTGTGGATCCGGCGTGGTAAGGATACGCTGGCGTTCGGCAATATTACCGGGGCGATGGTGTTTCAAGGCACTTTGTTGCCGGCGATAGGCATTTTGCTGACGCCGTGGCAGCCGCGTATAGAGGTGTTGAGCGGGGTGCTGTTGACCTTTGCGGCGGCGTTGTGGATACGTTTGAATACCCGGCAAGACGGTACGCCGGTGTGGGCGTTGCTGGGGAATGGGTTGGTTTATATCGGGTTTTTGTGGCTTACTTTGAGTTGAAGCCGACCTATTCCATTTGGCTGCTGGCGGAAAATCTATTGCCGGACCCTACCCACGCCCACCATTTTATTTTACGCGATGAACAAGGCCGGCCCTTTGGCGACCAAGGCGGCATTTAGCTGTTGGAATTGAAGAAATTCACCGCATTATTTTCTATACCAATCGCGGCAGAAGTATTTGCGCGTGCAAAAGGATACCGTGGGCCGATTGGAGGAAAAACTGGTGGAAACACAGGGGTGCTTGGGCAAACGGCGCAAGAACTGGGAAAAACAAAGCAAGAGCTGGGAAAAACAAAGCAAGAGCTGGGAAAAACAAAGCAAGAGCTGGGGCAAACGGCGCAAGAATTGGGAAAAACAAAGCAAGAGCTTGGGCAAACAGCACAGAAGCTGGGACAAGCAGCAGCTGAAATTGAACGATTGAAGGCTTTGTTGGCGCAAAAGTAACTAGCGGGTTCAACTTATAAGCTGTTACTAATGTAATGGTCAAGTAAAACCGGACACTTCATCAAGCAGCGTTGTAACAAACTCCCGCTTCCTCCGGTATCACAATATGTCCTACATCAGAGGCCTTGGCGGCCGGGAGCGGTTGGCGGGGTTGTAGCCCGCAGGGATGCGGGCTCCAAGCCCCCACGTATGGGTTCACGGCGTCCCCCGACAGCCGCTCCTGGCCGCCAGGGCCGGCAGCTGACCAACAAATTTTTACTTAGGCTATCGCGATGGTCTCGGATTAAATGCTAAATGCGGCGTATGGTTCGCGATTGATGCGCTTCACGTTGTTCAGCACATCCTAATGCATAATTACTTATATTGAATGTACATTATAAAATTAATATTCAATCCGGAGACCCAGTTGCGCGCCGCGGCCCGGTTCCGGGGAGATGTTGCGTAAATAGGATACCGAGTTGCGGATGTTTTCGTTCAGTAGATTATTGCCTTTCAGGAATAACAGGATTTTACTGTCGTGAAAGTCCTGGATTTTATAGTCCGCGCCCATGCTCAGCAGGTAGTAGCCGGCGGTGGCGGTATCGTTTGCTCCGGGATGGTCTTGCGACATGGCGCGGGTAAAACGTAAATTGCCGGACCAATCTTCCTGGGTGTAATCCAATTCAAAACCGAAGCGTAGCGGCGGCATGCGCGGCACGTCGCCGCCGTTGACTAATGTGCCGCGGGTATAATCGCTAAATAAAGTCAAATCCAGCACGCCCTTTCTTGATTCCAGCAGCGGGAACACCAGCTTGGCTTCGTAACCGCGGAAAATGGCGCCGGCTTGATAGCTGGCGGTTACCGGAGTACAGGCGGCGCCGTTGGATAATGCCTGGCAACTCGCATTGCTTAATAACTGCGATTGAGTACTGGGATTGTTAGGCGCGTTGGGATTAAAGCCGGGCTCGACAAAATACCCGGTGCGTTGCTGATAAATATAGTTGTTTGCCCAGTTATTGAAAAAATCCACTTCGGCCCGCATCCAATCGGTTTTAAATTTGTAACCCAAATCCACATTGTAAGAAGTCTCCATTTGTAAATTGGGATCGCCTAATTCATAACTGCGGGTGGCGTCGTGGTAGCCGTTCGAGAACAGCTCCTGCACTTGCGGCGCTCGTTGAGAGCGGGTAAGCGCTAAATTCAGGCTGTTGATCTCATCCAGTTTCCACAAAGCGGAAGCCGAGGCGCTGACCGGGAGAAAGTTATACGATGAACCTATCATATAGCTTTCCGTCGCCGCCGATGAAATGACATAAGGCGCGGTATAAGCGCCGTTAACATTGGGCGTCAACGCGGTATCTTCCACCCGCAAGCCCAGTTGATACTTGACCGGCCCAAATTCCATGGACTCCAAACCGAAAACCCCAAAACTGTTATTTTGGGTATCGGGAACAATGTTGGTGATGACACTGGCGGGGCCGGTGAGCGGTAATTGAGAGAGCGGCGCCCCGCCGGCGGGAAAGTCTAGGGCGGCGAATTGGCTGGCAATCGCTTGAAAACCAAAGGCCCCCTTTAATGGGCCTAAGTCTTTGTGAGTAAATTCGACACGGCCTTCATAGGTTTTATTGCTGAATGCGGTACCAGGGCTAAATGGTATGCCCGGCACGCCGCCATCCAGCTCGGTGTGATAATAATCGGTGTAACCAAAACGCAGCTTAACTTTTTGGGCAAAACTAAACGGATTCATCAATTCACTTTTGAAATCGTACTTGGTTTGTTGTTGGCTAATACGAGTGTTGGGGTCCGCATAACCGTTATTGAAGCCGCCATCCGGGCCTATGCCGTAAATGTTATGGAATGAATTGACGGAGATACCCGCAAAGCCCGCATCGTCTACATAGGAACCGCCCGCCGAACCATTAAAGGTTTGCGCATAGGTATTGGCAACATAACCGTTAGTATTGGTCCGCACCGACAACGTCGGGTCCAGGGCTTCGGCTTTGGGTGTATCTATAGCCGACCCGCCTATGGACATGTCGCCCCTATCCCGGTACAAGCCATCCAGATGATAGGCCCAATTCCCCTTGCTGCCCTCGGTCTTTAGCGCATTACTGAATTCGTTGAAGGCTGAGTCATAACGCTGGTCAAAAACCGCATTTACCGGCTTGTCATATAAATGCGTAGGAATGCGGTTGTCGATGATATTGACTACGCCGCCTATCGCCCCGCTACCGTACAATAAAGTGGCGGGTCCGCGCAGCACTTCAATTTTCTCGGCCATGGCCGGTTCTATGCTGGTGGCGTGATCCGGGCTTAACTGGGACACATCGTTGCTGCCGATGCCGTTTTGCAACACCCTGACCCTAGGCCCGCTTTGGCCGCGTATCACCGGCGTGCCGACGCCGGGGCCGAAGGATTGGCTGGTAATGCCTAATTCCTGTTTCAACGTGTCGCCGATAGTGTGACCCATTTTCTTGGTCAGCTCGTCGCCTTTCAGCTCGGTGACCGGCACGGCCGCCTCTGAAACCTTGGTCGGCAAGGGCGAGGTGACGATGACGGCTTCCAATTCCGTGGCTTGGGGTTTGGGGTCCGCCGGCGCGGCTGGCGGCTTGGCGATTTTCGGCGCGGGTTGGTCGGCTGGTTGGGCGGTTTCGCCGGGTGCGGGCGCGGTTTGCGCGGTGGCCGGCGCGGAGTAGAGCAAATTGGCGCTGGCGAGCAGTAAATAGATTGGGTGACGCATGCTATTTCCTTATAAGATTTAAACGTTATAGCGTTACATTTAATGACCGAAGTCTATTGGGTAATCAAGCGGCGGAAAGTGTTGTTAAGTGCTTCGCAGAAAGTTCGTTCGTAATCGACGCATTGTGAATCAATGATTTGTGTTACCCAAGCAATGCAAACGGACTTTCGGTCGTTCACTTATTTAGCCGGTATGACAGCGGCGGCAAATGCCGTGAATTTCGATGGCTTGGCGGCGCATCAAAAAATCGGCTTGTTCCAGTTCGCGGTGCATGGCTTGCATCACGGCTTCGCCTGGGCGTTCCTCGACTTCTTGGCATACCACGCAGGTTAATAACAATTGTTCGTGCTCGCGCTCGGAATAGCTGCACCCGATGAAGGCGTTCAGGCTTTCCACCTTATGAATAAGGCCTTGCTCCAGCAGAAAATCCAAGGCCCGGTATACAGTGGTAGGTTTGGCGGCGGAGCCCGCGGGATTGAGTTTTTGCAGCAAATCGTAGGCCTTTACCGCGCGGTGGCTTTCCCACACCAAGGTCAGCACTTGCCGGCGCAGCGGCGTGAATTTGACGCCGCGTTGTTGGCACAGTTGCTCGGCGGTTTGCATGGCTTTTTGTTTGCAATGCTTGTGGTCGTGGTTGCCTTGCTCGTGTTCGTTGAGTTCGTGATTATGCGTTTCGCTGGTCATCTCGCATCCCGGTGGTTCTATGTGTAACTTTATAACATATCGTTCTGGCGTTGGGCAAGTTCGATTTTAGTTTTGGGCGTTGGCATGGTTGGGCCGGGGATGGAAGCGGGTTGCTTGCCCTTGGATTATAAAAAGCGTTAGGATAGTTCAGAAATACAAAAAATAGCATCATGAGGAGTTTTATGCATATACGTTTGGCCAAGTTGGCGGATATTCCGGCTTTGCGCGCTTTATTGCATCAATTGTTCAGCTTGGAGGCGGAGTTTAGCCCGGACGCGGCGGCGCAGACGCGGGGCTTGGAGTTAATTCTTAGTCAGCCGGAGTCGGGTTGGATTTTGCTGGCCGAGGCCGAGGGGCAAGCGGTGGGCATGGCCTGCGTGTTGTATTCGGTGTCCACCGCCTGCGGCGGCCGCGCCGGCTTGTTGGAGGACGTGGTGGTGGCGGAGGGCTTCCGGCGGCAAGGGGTCGGCGATGCCTTATTACAAGCGGCGATAGCCATGGCCAAGGAGCGGGGGTGTTTGCGTTTGAGCTTGCATACGGACCGGGATAATGCGCCGGCGCAGGCTTTGTACCGGCGGCATGGGTTTCAGGCTTCGGCGATGTTGCCTATGCGTTTGGATTTGCGCGGCGGGTGAGGTTAAAAAGCGCTGCGCTGGCGAGAATGAGCCAGACGGCGACGAACGGGCCGGTGATGCCGTCGTAGTATTGGCTGACTAGATACAGGTAGTCGGAATGCGGGTTTAGGTTCCACAAGTCCTTGCACAATTTGATTTGCCACACCCAGCCGCAATGGCAGCCGATGCATACACCTAAGCTAGCGGGGTAGCGCCATCTTAGCAGGGCCAGCAGCAGGCCGACGGCGAACAGCGCCGGCAGGGCGTCGAGGATTTGCGGGTTTAGCCAGTTGCCGAAGGCTTCTCCCGCCAATTGCAGCGGGGTGAACGGGGTGATTTCGGAGTAGGGGATTTTGCTGGCGCTCTTAAGAAAATGCAGCAGGGCGAAGTAGAGCGCGCTTAAAGTCACGGCGGCCGGGCCGGGCAGCCGGCGCAGCAGGCTGGCCAGCAATAGGCCGCGGAACAGGATTTCCTCGAAAAAGGCGATTAACAATGACAGCAGCAGGCCGAGGCCGATTTTGCCGGCTAGTTTGTCCGGCGTCCAGACGCGGCCTGCGTCGTATTCTTGCACCCCGATCAGGTACAGGCAGAGCAGCACCGGGCCTAAAGTGATGAAAGCCAGCGCCAGGCCGCGACTGAGTTGACGGAAAAAGCGGGCCGGCGGGGCGAAGCCGAAATCGCGCCAGCTTAAATTCAATCGCCGTTTCAACGAAAACAGGCCGAGGATCAGGAGCAGTTGGGTGAGCTTGGGGATGAGTTTGTCCAGCGGCAGCCGGTCGCCGATGAGGCCGAGCATTGCGTAGCCGAGCAGGCAGGCGGCCAGCACGCTGAGAACAAGATAGGCCAAGGGGGCGAGGCTGTATCTAAGTAGGCTGCTCATCGAAAATCCCCCCATAGGGTTTGCATGGCGCTCAGCGCGCCCAGTACGGCGGTTTCGGTGCGCAAGATGCGCGGGCCGAGGCGGACCGGGGTGAAGTTTAAGCTTTGCGCCAGTTGGCGTTCGCGTTCGCTAAAGCCGCCTTCCGGGCCGGAGAGCAGTACGACGTTCCGCGGCTGCGCGGGCAGGCTGCCCAAGCCGTGTTCGGCGTCAGGGTGGAGCAGCAGTTTCAGGTCGGCGGCGGGCGGCGTCCAGCCGTCCAGGGGGGTGACTTCATGCAGCGCCGTTAGCCGGGCGCGACCGCATTGTTCGGCGGCGTGTCGCAGGATGCCGCGCCAGTGTTCCAGGCGTTGTTGTTTTTTGTCGGCGTCGAATTTGATGACGCAGCGTTCGGTAATCAGCGGGGTGATGGCGGCGACGCCTAGTTCGGCGGCTTTTTGCAGGGCCCAGTCCATGCGGTCGCCGCGCGATATGCCTAGCCCCAGATGCACGGCCAGCGGCGATTCGACGTCGCGCTCGGTGTGCTGGAGTATGTCGGCGCTGACGCGTTTGCGGCTGACTTCTTGCAGCCGGCTATGGTATTCGCCGCCGTGTCCGTTGAATAGGATCAGGGTTTGGCCGGCTTTTAGGCGTAGCACGTCGCGCGCGTAATGGGCGGCGTCCGCGTCGAGTTCGGTGGTTTGCCCGGTTTGCAGCGGGGCGTCGATATAGAGTCTGGATACGCGCATTAGTTTTGCACGGCGTGATGGATGGCTTGCTTGGCGGCGTCGGCCATGAGTTGGATTTCGTGAGGCGTAATGATGTAAGGCGGCATGAAGTAGATGACATCGCCGAGCGGGCGCAGCAACACGCCAAGTTCCAGCGCGCGGCGGTAGGCTTTGAGGCCGCGCCGTTCTTGCCACGGAAACGGGCGGCGCGCGGCTTTGTCCTGACAGAGTTCCATGGCCAGGATCATGCCGGTTTGCCGGATTTCTGCGACATGGGGGTGGTCGGCCAAATCGGCGACCGCTTCCGCCATAAGGCGGGCAGTGACTTGGTTTTGGCGCATGGCGTTCAGTTGCTCGAACAATTCCAGGCTGGCTAGGGCGGCGCGGCAGCCGAGCGGGTTGCCGGTGTAGCTATGAGAGTGCAGAAAGGCTTTTAGCGTGGCATACTCGCCGTAAAAGGCGGCGTAGATTTCATCGCGGGTCAATACGGCGGCCAGCGGCAGGTAGCCGCCGGTTAAACCCTTGCTGAGGCAGATAAAGTCGGGGCTGATGTCGGCTTGTTCGCAGGCGAATAGCGTTCCGGTGCGGCCGAAGCCGACCGCGATTTCGTCGGCGATCAGATGTACGCCGTGGCGGTCGCAGGCTTCTCGCAGCAGGCTGAGATAAATGGGGTGATACATACGCATGCCGCCGGCGCACTGCACCAGGGGTTCCACGATGACGGCGCAAATTTCGTCGGCGTGTTCGCTTAGGCATAGCTCCATGTCGGTGAAGCGGCGGCGGCTATGGTCTTGCCAGCTTTCGCCCGCTTCGCGGTGGTAGCAGTCAGGGCTTGGCACGGTCAGGGTTTGCAGCAGCAGCGGGGCGTAGGTTTGTTTGTACAGCGCTACATCGCCGACTGACAGCGCGCCCAAGGTTTCGCCGTGGTAACTGTTGCTCAAAGTCACGAAGCGGGTTTTTTCAGGCCTGCCTTGGTTGCGCCAGTAGTGAAAGCTCATTTTTAGGGCGATTTCGACCGCCGAGGAGCCGTTGTCGGCGTAAAAGCATTTATTCAGGCCGGGCGGAGTCAAGGCGGCCAGTTTTTCGGCCAGTTGGATGCCGGGTTCATGGCTGAAGCCGCCAAAGATGACGTGTTCCAGCTGGTCCAATTGTTGTTTGATGGCGGCGTTGATGTGCGGGTGGGAATGGCCGAATAGATTGACCCACCAAGAGCTGACGGCGTCCAGGTAGCGGCGGCCGTCGAAATCGTATAGCCAGACGCCTTGGCCGGATTGGATGGGTATTAGCGGCAAGGCTTGCGGGTGTTCCGGATGGTAGTCCCGCATTTGGCTGCAAGGATGCCACAGCACGGCCAGATCACGTTGCAACAGCGTAAGGTTATCGGTCATGATGGGCGGGATTCACGGAAGCGGCGGCTATTTTAGTGCTTTTGCGTCTTTCTTGCCAGTGTGGATGCTGTTTTTAATATGCCAAATTTGATTTTTTGCTTATAATGCAGTCTCGACCTACGCACCATATGTCAAGCCGGCCGCATGGCCCGCGTGGAATGTGGCGCAGCCTGTTTTTCGCGCTTGGCGGTGCGTGATTTAATAATAATAATAATGATAATCAGGAGGTTCGGTTATGGAAAGGTTTACTATTTCCCTAAGCGATGAATTAGCGGTAGAGTTTGATCAATGGATCATGGGACGCGGTTACTCCAATCGTTCCGAGGCGGTGCGCGATTTGCTGCGGAAAGAGATTGCCACCAAATCGTTGTCCTTGGATCAGGCGACTTATAGCATCGCCACCTTGTCTTATGTGTATAACCATCATCAACGCAATCTGGCCGAGCGTTTGGCCAATCTTCAGCACGAATCGCATGATTTAGTGGTGTCTTCAACGCATGTGCATTTGGATAATCAGGATTGCCTGGAGACGATTTTTTTGCGCGGCTTGACTCAACGCATTCGCCAGTTCAGCAATCGTTTGTCGGCGGAAACCGGGGTGCGGCATAGCGCGGTGAATTACGTGCCGGTGTCGGCAAGTCAGGCGCGGGACGCCGATTTGAAGCAATTCCCTTATCCGGTGCAATTTTTGGGGCGCGGTTAACTCCGCCCAGGGTTGGATAGCCTGAAACAAGCCGCGAGGCTTGTTTCAGGGCTAGCGGGGTTTTTGCGACTTAGGCTTGGTGGCTGCATCATTTTCAACAGATAAGATGGTTCATTTATCAAATTGACTTCCGGGGCCTTTAATTATCTTGGTTCCTATAAATGTTAAACGGATGGCGCAATCGTTCATCTAAACTTTGGCGACAGCAAATAGTTACCCATGGTCCTCAACCGGATGTCTGGAGGTTGCTTGAATGACCGTTCCTGTCCATCCCAAGCTTTATCATATAGTACATGCCGACCGTTTGGCTTCCATCATCCAGATGGGTGGTTTGCTGTGCGATGCGTTGGTGATGGCGAGCAATAGCACCGGAACAACGATAGGCATGAACAGCATCAAACAGCGCCGTTTGCGTGAGTTAACCTTAAACAGCTATCCGGATTTACATGTCGGCGATTGCGTGCCGTTCTATTTTTGCCCGCGCTCCATTATGTTGTATATGATTTATCAAGCTAATCATCCTGAATTGAGTTATCGGGGCGGTCAGGAACCGATTGTGCACTTGCAAGCGGATTTTTATGCCGTGGTTGACTGGGCAAGCAGGCAGCAACGGCGTTGGGTGTTTACTTTGTCGAATGCGGGTTCTTATTACTTTGAAGACCGTTATAATATTGAGCAACTTGATCAATTGGATTGGAAAGCCATTCAAACCAATCAATGGCAGGATTGTAAGGAAGGCAAGCAAGCCGAGTTTTTAATGGAAATGAGCTTTCCCTGGGAATTGGTTGAAATGATTGGGGTAAAATCGCAAACTGTTTATCAGCAGGTAAGAAATACATTTCAGAAATCAGGCCATCATCCAAAACTTGAAGTCAAACGGGATTGGTATTACTCATGAGGACGCCGATATGATCATTTTTACCTGCGGCGACATCTTGCAAGCTGATGTGGAAGCTATAGTCAATACCGTTAATTGCGTTGGCGTCATGGGCCGCGGCATTGCTTTACAGTTTCGGAAAGCCTGGCCGGAAAATTTCAAGGCTTATGCCGAGGCGTGCAAGCATAACGAAGTACAGCCTGGCCGCATGTTTGTATTTGATACCCATCAGTTGGCTAATCCTCGTTATATTATTAATTTCCCTACCAAACGGCATTGGCGCGGCTCTAGCCGGATAGAAGATATTGAAGCGGGCTTGATTGCGTTGGTCGCAATGGTGCGAGAGAAAAATATTAAGTCTATCGCTATCCCGCCCTTGGGTAGTGGTTTGGGCGGACTGGACTGGAATCAAGTGAAGTCAAGCATCCAACAGGCCATGCATAACTTGACCGATGTGCAAGTTATCATTTACGAACCCTACGTCGAGCCGGAAAACGATAAGATGGCGAGTCACCTTGCCGTACCTAAAATGACGCCCGGCAGAGCGGTTTTAGTTGAATTGATTCAACGTTATCTGGCGGGGTTATTAGACCCGACGGTATCCTTGCTGGAAGTGCACAAACTGATGTATTTCATGCAGGAAGCGGGTGAACCTTTACGTTTGCAATACAAAAAGGGGCATTACGGGCCTTATGCCGAAAATCTGAGACATGTATTGCACGCTGTTGAAGGGCACTTCGTTTCCGGCTACGCTGACGGCGACGATAATCCGAATAAGCAACTGCAACTTGTCCCTGGAGTGATTACAGAAGCCAGTGACTTTCTGGCTCATCATATGCAAACCCGCGAAAGGTTCAATCGGGTTTCGGAACTGGTGGCAGGGTTTGAATCGCCTTTTGGGCTGGAGCTCCTATCCACTGTTCATTGGCTATGGCGTCATGAGAAAATAAGAACTACCTCAGCCATCATTGCCGCCGTCCATGCCTGGAATAATCATAAGCTCCAGTTTACTTCAAGGCAAATTGAATTGGCAATTGATGTTTTGACAAAAAAGAATTGGCTTAATTCGCCAAATGTCAATGACAAAAACTCTGCTGCTGGATAGCCTGAAACAAGCCGCGAGGCTTGTTTCAGGACTAGCAGGGCTATTACAGCTTAAGCAGGATTTGCTTAGGCTTGTTTACGGCGTTGGCCGATCAAGCCAGCGCCGGCCAGCACGGAACCGAACAACCAAGCGGCGCCGGGAACCGGCACGGCTGTGCCTGAGATTACAATGTTATCAAAGCGCCAGTTGCCTGAAGTGTTATTTAAAGCCGTGCCTTTGGTGCTAACGTCGTCCGCGCCAGTAGAGGCGTTGACCAGTGCAATGGCGAAGTTAGGGTTGTTGGCCGCCAGTGGATCGTTAATGCTAGCGGTTAAGCCTTGGAACCAATCTTGACCCGCTTTTGAACCATTGGTCGCGGCATTGTCGCTGATATAAGAACCATCAACAGTATTGGCGGAAGTGCTGTTGGTTAACGCAGCCAAGCCCAGGCTTGAGTTGGCGCCAATAGTGATCGGCGCATTGATCCAGGTTGTGCCGTTATTGGTGTATTCCAACTGTAAGTTCGCTTCACCTTGAGTGGTCGCATACCAGTCGAAGCTGACGTTGATATTTGAGTAGCCCACGGTGCTGGCGGCAAATTCAGCGCCTTGGGCGCCGATTGGCGCCAAGCTAGACCAGCCGTTGGCCGCGCCGTTGCTACCGGCTTGACCGCGAACGCGCCAGATGTTGCCGGTATCCGAAAGACCATTGGCGCCGGTATCGCCAGACACGCCCGCCAAGACATCGTCGGTGGTTACGCCGACATTAGGCGTGGCGTAAACGTTCATGCCCCAGGAGCTGGCGGTGCCAGCGCCGGTAGATGGCGCGGGGCTATTGTTAACGGCAACCGTATCGTTTTCAAAATTCCATGCGGTAATGGTGGCGGCTTGGGTGGAAGCGCTGGCCATAACAGCTACGGTAACCGCGGCCAATTTTAAGTTCAGTAAGTTCATTGTGATGCTCAGTTTGCTCTAAGTTTATGAAAAAAAACTTGATTGGGTTTGTTGTAGCGATGTAACGAAATCTCAAGTAATGACACCCAAAATGGGTGTATTGCCGAGAATTTTATTTTCTTAAAGTGACAATATGATGTAAAACTGTGAGCGGGTTCTAATTTTTAGGACAAATTGCTCTTTTAATTCATTGTCTTAGTTTTGGCCTTAGGTGGCTTTGAGTGTCGGCTTAGCGTTAAGATTAGGGCGTTAGAGACCTTAACTCGGGCGGCGTCGTGAAGCTGCTTACAACAAACTATTAAAAATATTAGATGATTGGGCGTGTTAAAGCCTCAACCGGGGGCGTGAAGCTGCTTACAAAAAGTTATCTGATTACCAACAAGCTAAAGTGATACAAATAATAGGATGCATTTCATTGCATTCAGCGCATCTTGTTGAAGTTTTAGGTTGCCTTAAATATGTCAGTGAACCTTAACGTGTTGGCGATCTTATAATTTATGGGTAATCAGGAAAAACTAATAAAAAATATTAGATGATTGGGTGCGTTAGCCGCGGTTGGGCTTTTGAGGCTAGGCTGAGTTTGCGGCCAAGGCGACGTGGAGGCGGAACTTGAGCTTAAGGTTTTAGGCGGGCGGTGAAGCGCGGAAGTTAAAAATTAAGCCGGCGAAGCCGGCTTAATTTTAAGGTTTTTCGTGCGCTTGGCTTAGGCCATGGCGCGCAATCTGTCGTTCAATCTGCTTTTGTTGCGAGCCGCTTTGTTTTTGTGGATGAGGCCTTTGTTGACGGCGGAGTCGATCACGGGTACGGCGGCTTTAAACGCGATTTGAGCTTGCTCTTTATCGCCAGCGCGGACGGCGGCCAGCACTTTTTTGATGTAAGTGCGGAGATTGCTGCGTTGTCCGGCATTGCGAATACGGCTTTGTTCAGCTTGACGCGCTCTTTTTTTAGCTTGGGGGGAATTAGCCATAGTCTGTCAAAAAATTCGGGGTAATTTAAAACAGCTTATTATGTCGTTAAATGCTATGATTGTCAAGATAGAGCTGGTGTTGGATGATGATCTCAATGGCTTGAGTACACGGGGCGGTTCCGTCTAGGCTAGGCTTGACGCCGTTCGGTCAACGGCTTTTTGATAATTATAACATTATAACTTAAGGCATTAGGGACGTTTTGAGCAAGCAATTATATAAGTCCAGCGCTGTGGTCGGCGGCATGACCATGGTTTCGCGGGTGGCGGGTTTTGTGCGCGATATGATACTGGCCAATATTTTCGGCGTGGACGCCGCCACCGACGCGTTTTTCGTGGCGTTCAAAATTCCAAATTTCTTGCGGCGCTTGTTTGCCGAGGGCGCTTTCGCGCATGCCTTCGTGCCGGTAGTGATGGGCTATATCCGCGCCGGAGACCGCGCCGCCTTGCGGGCGTTTATCGATAAAACCGCCGGAGCCTCGGCGCTGCTGTTGGGCGGGTTGACGCTTATTTGCATGGCGGGCGCGCCGCTATTGATTATTGTATTTGCGCCGGGATTTTATTGGGGCGGCGGTAATTTTGAGCAGGCGGTGTATTTGTTGCGCGTGACCATGCCGTATTTGTTCTTTATTTTTTTTACTGGTTTGGCCGGCGGCATTTTGAACGCGCACGGCAAGTTCGCCGTTCCGGCGGTGACGCCGGTGTTTTTGAATATTTTTATGATCGCCGCCGCGCTGTGGCTGGCGCCGAATCTGGCGGAGCCGATTCATGCCCTGGCTTGGGCGGTGACGGCGGCGGGAGCGGCGCAGTGGTTGTTTCAGTTGCCGGCCTTGCGGAGCTTGGGCTTATTACCGCGCTTGCGCCGGGGTTGGCGCGATCCGGCGGTGCGTCGGCTGTTGGGTATGATGGGGCCGGCGATTTTCGGGGTGTCGGTGGTGCAGATCAATTTACTGGCCGGTACTTTGTTTGCGTCTTTTTTACCTGCCGGCAGCGTGTCCTGGCTGTATTATTCTGATCGCTTGGTGGAATTTCCGCTGGGTATTTTCGGGGTGGCGGTGTCCACGGTGATTTTGCCGAGCTTGGCCAAAAGCCATGCGGCGGAGGATGCGGCGGGTTTTTCCAAGTCCTTGGATTGGGCCTTGAAATTAGTATTATTGATCGGATTGCCGGCCACGGCGGGTTTAACGCTGTTGTCCGAGCCGTTGCTGTCGACGTTTTTTCAGTATAACGAGTTCGGCGCGGACGACGTGCGCATGACGGCGCGCAGTTTAACCGCGTTTTCGCTGGGCTTGCTGGGCTTCATATTGATTCGGGTGTTGGTTCCTGGATTTACCGCGCGTCAGGATACGCGGACCCCGGCGCTGTTCGGTTGGTATTCCATGCTAGGCAATTTAGGTTTGAACGCCTTATTTATCTTGCCCTTGGCGCACGCGGGACCGGCTTTGGCCACCACGTTGGCGGCGTATTTCAATGCCGGTTTGTTATTGCGGGCTTTGTTGCGGCGCGGGATTTATCGACCGGCGGCGGGTTGGCCGTTTTTTATTGGCCGGGTGGCCGTGGCCGTGGCGGGGATGGCCGGTTTTTTGGTTTACGCGGTGGATGCCGAGGCTTGGCTGCATTGGCATGCCGTGGAGCGCGGTTGGCGCTTAAGCGTGGTCATCGTGGCGGCGATGGCGGTGTACGCCGTCGCCTTGCCGTTGCTGGGCGTGCGAATCAAGGATTTTTGGGAGTCGCATGCGGGCTAGGCTTAATCGTACTAAAATAACAACGCTTTAAAATTACTATTCTTAAGTTTTTTGGTTTAGGGTTGTTCGGAGTAATGAAAACAAAATCCATAGGTTTTATCGGCGGCGGCAATATGGCGTCCAGTTTGATGAGCGGTTTGATCGCCAGCGGTTACGCGCCGCAGCAGATTTGGGTATCGGATACGAATGTCGCGGTGTTGCAGGCGCATGCGCTGCGCTTGCAGGTGCATACGCGCGAGGATAATTTGGCGGTGGCCGATGCGGCCGACGTGTTGGTGCTGGCGGTGAAGCCGCAGGCTTTGCGCGAGGTGTGCCGGCAGTTGGCCGAGACCGTGCGCCGGAAGCAGTGTTTAGTGGTTTCCATCGCCGCCGGGGTTACGCAAGCCAGTTTGGCGCGGTGGCTGGGCGATGGTGCGGCGGTGGTGCGCTGCATGCCGAACACGCCGGCCTTGGTGTTGACCGGCGCTACGGCCTTGCACGCCAACGGGCATGTCATTGCGGAGCAGAAAACCGTGGCCGAGAATATTTTGCGCGCGGTCGGCCTGACGCTATGGGTGGATGACGAGGGGCAACTGGATGTGGTGACGGCGATTTCCGGCAGCGGTCCGGCGTATTATTTTCTGTTAATGGAGGCGATGGAGAAGGCGGCCGGGCAAATGGGCATGGATGCGCAGACCGCGCGCTTGCTGATTTTGCAGACGGCGTTGGGCGCGGCGAAAATTGCGCTGGAGTCCGCGGAAACGCCGGAAACATTGCGCGAGCGGGTGACTTCGCCGGGCGGCACCACGCAGCAGGCGATTGAGACGTTCCGGCAAAACGGTTTCGTTGAATTGGTGGCCAGGGCCATGCTGGCCGCGCGTGATCGTTCGATTGAAATGTCCGAGCAACTGGGAGCCGAATGATGGGCGCGAATTATATGACAGACCCGTTGGTGTTTTTGATAGACACCTTGTTTTCTTTGTATATTTTGGCCGTGATGCTGCGCTTTTTGCTGCAATGGGTGCGCGCCGATTTTTACAACCCGGTTTCGCAGTTTTTGGTCAAGATTACGCATCCGCCGTTGCGTTTGTTGCGGCGTTTTATTCCGGCCGTGGGGCGGATTGATAGTTCGTCCCTGGTGTTGGCTTTGCTGTTGCAGACGCTGGCTAATTTTTCGATTTTGCTGCTGAAGGGGTATGCGATTAGCGTGCCGGCTTTGTTGCTATTGTCCTGCGCCGATTTGTTGAAGATTTTGCTGGATATTTATGTGTACGCGATTTTGGCCGGGGCGGTGTTGAGCTGGTTTGCGCCCATGGGTTACGGTGAGTTCGCCAGTGTATTGTATGGCTTGACCGCGCCGTTGTTGAATGTGTGCCGGCGGGTTTTGCCGGATACCGGGATGGTGGATTTGTCGCCGCTGATTGCGTTGATTTTGTTGCAATTGGCTAAGATGATGCTGTTGCCGCCGCTGCATCAGTTGGTGGCTTTGGTGAGCTAATGCATGCTTGAACCGGTCGAATTGCTATCCGGGCGTTTGCGGTTGCGGCAATGGCTGGCAGCGGATTTGCCGGCGTTCGCCGCGATGAATGCCGATCCTGAGGTGATGCGTTATTTTCCGTCGGCGCTGAACCGCGCCGAAAGCGATGCGCTGGCGGCGCGCTGGGCCGAGTTGATTGCGGAGCGCGGTTGGGGTTTTTGGGCGGTTGAACATCGCGCTAGCGCTGAATTTATCGGGTTTGTCGGCTTGCATCAGCCTGTGGATTTGCCGTTTTCGCCTTGCGTGGAGACAGGTTGGCGCTTGGCGCGTCACTGGTGGGGGCAGGGCTTGGCAACCGAGGCGGCGCGCGCGGCGCTGCATTTTGGCTTTAGCGAATTGGGCTTGCCGGAGATCGTGGCGTTCACGTCATTGTTGAACCGCCGCTCGCAAGCGGTGATGATCCGCTTAGGCATGCGGAACAGCGGACGGAATTTTCATCATCCCCGCTTGCCGGCGGGACATGCGCTGGCTGAGCATTGTTTGTACCGCTTGGCGCGCGAGGACTGGCCGAAGGTCGGCGCTTGAGGCGGCGGTTTTGGTTTTGGGCGTGTTCAATAAAACTGCTTGTGTTTTTTTGCCAGTTCTTTATAATTGTCCGTTCACCGCTGCGGAGCGGTAGTTCAGTTGGTCAGAATACCGGCCTGTCACGCCGGGGGTCGCGGGTTCGAGCCCCGTCCGCTCCGCCAATTCCCAATTCCCAATTCCCAATTCCCAATTCCCAATTCCCAATTCTCGCTTTAAGCCGTTTGGTTTGGCGTTATCTTGATTTCCTTAGGTTTGATTGTTTCTCGTGTATTTCCTTAATTGGGCTCTGTAAAAGGCTGTCGGTTTTAAGTCGGCCTTGACGACCGTGGACTAAGTACTGCACAGGATGTTCGTTTGTAACCAGCGCCTTGTAAATCAATTGCTTGAGCAACCCATGCAATGCAAACGGACTTTCAGTTGCTCACTTATTGCCGGAGGACGTCGTGAATACCTCCATTGTTAAACGGTCCGTTTACGGCTGTTGGATGCTATCGCCGCCGCCTGCCCGGTAATGCCGCCAGATGGTTTTAAAGGTGAGCGTTAGCGGCGCTTGGCTGTCGGCGGTTAAATGGTCGACTTCCGACAGGTAGAACCAGCGTCCTTCATCAATTTCGTCCGCGGCTAGTTGAAACGGGCCGTTGTGCGTGCCGCGGTAAATTTCCATGAATTCCATGCCCAATTCCGGGCGCGCTTCCAGTTTAAACAAAAATGCCAGCTCGGCGGCCACGCCCAGTTCCTCGGCCAGTTCGCGCCTTGCGCAAGCGGCGTAGCTTTCTCCTATGTCAACGTGGCCGGCGGCTGAGCTATCCCATAGCCCCGGATTCCGGTCCTTGGCCAGCGAGCGTTTTTGTAAAAAAAGTTCGCCGGCGGCGTTGAAAATGAGTATATGCACCGCGCGGTGCGGCAAGTTGAGGCGATGAATTTCGGCGCGCTCCTTGAGTGAAACAATTTCGTCGCGGTCATTCACGACTTCTAAATATTCTTTTTTCATTTTGCAATATCGGGTAAGATTAATATCAATTTTTTAGTTCTTTGCATGACATAGAGGGATATATGGCCAGAAGAAGAGAGCACACTCTGGAGCAAATTAAGGAAATGATTATTGTCGCCACCGAGAATATCATTCTGAAGGAAGGATTGGAAGCGTTGACCGCGCGGAAGATCGCTTTGGATATCGGTTACACCGTCGGCAGCATCTATATGGTGTTTGAAAATATGCAGGAGTTGATGATGCATGTGAATGCGCGCACCTTGCGGCAATTGGCCGATAGCTTGCAAGTTTGGCCGGAGGAGAGCAGTATCGAGCAGCGGCTTAGGGTGGCGGCTAGTAATTACTTGCAGTTCGCCGCCGATAACGCGAATCGCTGGCGGGTGGCGTTCGCGCCGCAAAATTCCGGAAATTCGGCTTGGCCGGATTGGTATAGTGAACAAGTCAGGTGCATGTTTGAACCGATCGAAAATTTATTCAGACAGTTGAAGCCGGAGGCGGAACCCAGGTGCGTTCAGTTGGCGGCCAAAACCTATTGGTGCAGCGTGCACGGGGTTTGCCTGCTGGCGGTAAACGGTTATTATCTGGCGCAGCATGCGCACGATTGCGAGGAGGCCTTGGATTTTATAGTTAGTAATTTTATTCAGAATTGGAAATCCTAAACCCGCCGCTCGAAGCCGCGCATCAGCAGCATGACGCCGATGAGCTCCAACGCGCCGAGTCCGAGCAGGGCTTGGGCCGGGCCGACTTGCAGCGAGGCGGCCGCGGTGTAGGCGCCTACCGCGGTCAGCATGGCGGCGTTTTGAAAGAAGTTTTGCATGGCCACCGCGCTACCCCCGCCTATGCTGTGGTAGCCAATGTCTTGCAGCGAGGCGTTGATCGGAACGATGAATAGGCCGCCGACCGCGCCCAAGGCAAGCAGGATGGCGCGCGCCGGCCAAAGTTGCGCGCTTAGCCCTAGCGCGATAATGAATAGGCCCATCAGCAAGGCCGGATAGCGGGCGCGGCGCAAGTGATTCAAGGGGATTAGCCAGGGGGTGGCGGCTGAGCCGAGGATGATGCCGATTGCCAGAAACAGGATGAGCTCAGAGATGTCGCTGACGTTTTGCGCTCCCAGTACCAACGGCGCCCAAGCCAGGAGGATGACGCGGATGCAGGCGGCGGAGCCCCAGAACAGGCTGCCGCCCAGCACGGCGAAGCGGCAGCGCGGGTGACGCAGAAATTCCAGTACGTCGCGAAGAAAACGGCGTAGCGGGTTGGCCGCGGCCGGCGGTTTAAGCGGCGCGGTGCGCGGCAAGGCTAGACTGATCAGAGCAGAGCATAGGAAGAGGCTAATCGCGGCGCCGAGGGCATAGGGGATGGAATAGTCGGCGATTTTGGCTCCCAGGCCGGTTCCGGCCAGGATGGCGAGTATGGTTGAGCCTTCTATCCAGCTATTGGCGGCGATCAGGCGGCCGTGGCCGGCCAGTTCGGGCAAGATGCCGTATTTGGCCGGGCTGTAGAGGGCCGCGCCGAGGCCGACCACGGAGTAGGCGGCCAGGGGTTCGACGCCGCCGGCGAACAATAATCCGCCGCCGAGCGCTTTAACGGCATTGGCGGCGATTAGCACCCGCGCCTTGGGACGGCGGTCGGCGATGCCGCCCAGCCATGGCGCCAGGGCCACGAAGGAGACCAGAAACACGCTTTGCAGCGCCGGTATGTACCAGGATGGGGTTTGCGCTTGCCGCATCACAATGGCGACCACGGTGAACATGAGGGTGTTGTCGGCGAACACCGACAGGAATTGCGCGGCCAGTAAATAATAGAGCGTACGCGGCATGGAGCCGGCGGCGTTAGGCTTGGCTTTCATCGGTTTCGAGGTCTCCAGGCATGCCAGCCAGCAGGCGAGCGGCTAGGGCGGCGCAGTTGGGGTAGTCGGTTTTGCCGGTTCCTAGGATCGGGATTTGCTCGACGAACAATAGTTTGCGCGGTAGGCTGATGGCGGCGACGCCGGGCGAGGCCGCGGCCAGGGCCTTGGCGCTGGCATGCGCTTGGGTGGTCAGCAATACGATTTGTTCGCCTTTTTTCGCGTCCGGCAGGCTGACGGCGGCGTGTTCGGCGTCGGGCCAGGCGTTTAGGGCCAATTGCTCCACGGCGGCGAGGGAGATCATTTCACCGCTGATTTTGGCGAAGCGTTTGCCGCGGCCCAGGATGTATAGAAAGCCTTCCGCGTCGACGTTGACGATGTCGCCGGTGTCGTACCAGCCCGCTCCGTAAAGCGAGGCCGGCGGTTGGATCACGCCGGGGTTGGCGTCCAATAAATAGCCTTGCATGATGTTGGGGCCGTATAGGTGTAATTTGCCGCCTTCGGCGATGCCGGGCACCGGCTCCAGCCGGTATTGCATGCCGGGCATGAAGCGGCCAACGCTGCCGGCTTTGTAGTCGAT
>CAIYSZ010000096.1 GCA_903928965.1 uncultured Pseudomonadota bacterium | reverse complement strand
TGCTTACCCGCAAAGTGTCGCCCAAAGTATCGCGGGAAGCGGACGAATGCGCGTTGAACAAACCGTATTCGTTAAAAATATAAGCGCCCCACAAAACATTCAGCACATCCAACCAAGCCGGATCGATGGTGCGAGCTTGGCCTTCCGCGGAATAAGCTTCCAGAAAACGTTCGGTATAACGCCATTCCTCGGCTTTATCCTTAACATAAGGCCCGTGCCAGCGTCTGGCCGGGTCACGGTGTTTATGCCAATCGGTGCTATGCAGTTCGGTGGTCTCATTGCCCCAAGACGGACGGCCGCCATGGAATTTTTGCGTCCAATCACCCCAATCCAGACCACCGGGAATCCAATCGGGAGTGGGTTGTGAGTAAACGGTCAAAACTTCATATTCAGACAAACGGCGGCCACGCGGTTTGACGAAATAATTCATTTTGCGATTGGTTTCCAGCGGCTGATCAGGTATCGCGTCCAAAATGACTTGCGCCAATTTCGGATCCGTTAAACCTCTGCTACCTTGTTGAATTTGTACGGACATTCTCTGTCTCCAGTTAGTAGGTTAAAAATAAAGCGCTTCCGCGAATTACAGCGCTTTCACCGGATCCTTAAATACGCAATTGATGCGTTTAATATCATCCAAGGTCCACAGCTTGCCGTCTTTATTGGTGTGCGGTTGCGCGATCAAGGTTTTTCCATCGCTGCGCACGCCGTGCAACTCTGCGATTACATCGGACAATTCGCGGCCTTCGTATTGTTCCCAAATGTTTTGGCACTCATAACGCTCAGGCTCAATCAACCACATGCGCTCGCCCCAATCGTCACTGAACGAATGTTTTTTACCGTTCCACTCATGCACGCGCAGAGTACTGGCGCCTTTGCACAAAGTAGGGCAGAAAGGCACTTGAGAAACGCGGTCGATATAGATTTGATGGTTGTTTTCAATGAACCATTGCAATGGAATGAAACCGCTGCTTGGGTCCTCGCAACCGCGGGCGCGCCACTCGTCATAGATTTTGCCGTAGTGGTCATACCAACCGGGATAGTTGGCTTCAAACCATTCCGCTTCTTCCGGAGTAGGCAGGTTCAAGCGGAAGAAACCGGTTGGCCACAAGGCATAGGCAATCAAAAACAAATCGTGATGCGCCCAGTAAGCGTCTTTTTTCGCGTCGCGCAAACTGCGTGGAGACTCAACGCCGTATTTGCCCAAACGACCGATCCAGATGCCGCCCCAGTCTTCGTAAACCCAACGGTTCCAGGTTTTAACCCAAGGCTCAACCTTAAAATAACTGCCGTATTCAAACGCCATGCCCAATACTGGAGTAAAGTATTTTTGTTGGGTCCAGAATGCATTGTTCAAATCGGTGTTCAAGTATTTTGAAGCCGCTTCGTCGTTGGCAATGGACACCACGGTTTGATAACCGTTGGCCATGTGGCGCAACTCGTCGGTTTCAATCGACAAAAACACGGTTGGCGTGATTTCGTCGCCGTTCGCGGCCGCCCACTCGGTTACCGCAACGATCAACGGATTGGTGAAGCAAGCTTCGCCTACCAATTGCAGGTTAATGGAACATTCCACCGCGTCGCCGGAGATAAAACCGTCGGAGAACACGCGCTTCATGCCTTTCCACAGCGGACCGATAGCCCGGGTACGGCGCGCGTCGTTGTGACCCGCGGCGTCTTGACCGTGTTTCGCGAAATAATAGTTCACGTAACCGCATTGGTTGGTATGCCGAATCTCATCCAACACTTGCGCCAAATAACCGTTTTTTTGCTCTGGAGCGGTAGCCGAATCCCACAACATACCGGTGGCGGCGATAGCATTGTATTCACCCACTTCCAGAAAGTTGGAAACCACTTTCATGGTTTCATTCCATTTTGGATGCACGCGGTTGCCGGCGTCGACCCTGGTCAACACGTCTTGCAAGCTGCCGAATTGGCGTTCGTCTTTCACGGACTCCATGCGAGCATATTCTTTCGCGATCAGCTTGAATTGCTCCTTGGTTTCGTTCGCCATTTTGTATTTGGTAGGATACTTGGTGCGATTTTTCGCGAAATCCCAAGTAAAGCTTTGCAACCAGCGGTGCACTTCTTGAGCATTGACGCTAACTGGCGCGCGGTTCACCGCAAGTGCGTCGGTAGCGGCTTTTGTAGCAGCACTTATAGCCATAATTAATCCTCATTGTTGTTATGAAAAATTCAAGGAGGCGGATGCTTATGCAGGGGGGGTTAACAGTTCCGTCTTGAAATGAATTGTCTTTATCTGAAACAAACATCCGCCTCGCCGCTTATAGTGCAGTTAGCGTGCCAATTTCAATTAACAGCTCTTTACCAACTAATTCAAAAGGATAAAAAAACCTTCATTCAGGATTAACAAAATAGTCATAATTAAGACTTGTTCATAATCTAGACAGTGTTTATTAATAATACGCACAATTCGATTATTAGCGCTTACCCCAAAAAAAAGGGAGACCACAAAGCCTCCCCCTGATTAACACATACGGGTGGCGCGGCAACGCGCCAAAAAGCGCCTAACCGGCCAAGCCCAACCGGTTCAAGCCAAAGCGTTCAATCTTTTTATACAGCGTGGTGCGCGTGATGCCCAGCCGCTTGGCGGCGATGGAAATATTGCCCTCACACTCCCGCAAGGTCATGGTAATACCGTGACGCTCCCAATCCATTAAACTCATGGCGCTCTCCGCCAAGGGTAATTCCATCACCGGCTCGGCGGGAACCCGAGTCGGAGCGCCTCTTGCCGCGGACTCTCGATTAATTTCCGCCAGGAAATCGGTAGGCAAATCGGCCGTGGTAATTAAACTATCCGCCGCGGTAAAAATAGTCGTGCGCAACACATTGATTAACTGTCTGATATTGCCCGGCCAAGGATGATTGTCAATCAACTCCAGCACATCATCGGAAAATTGGACAACATGCCCTTCCGGCAACCGGGCCAACTCCCTTTGCATGATTTGCCGAATAATCCAAACCTTATCACTGCGTTCACGCAAGGGTTGCAGTTTAATCTGCGCGCCATTCAAACGGTAATACAAATCCCTTCTAAACCGGCCGGCCTCAACCGCATCCAACAACCGCACATTGGTGGCGGCGACAATCTGCACATCCACCTTAATCGGCTTAGTACCGCCAACCGGCGTGAATTCGGAAGTTTCCAGCACGCGTAGCAACGTGGCTTGCAAATCCAAACTCATATCGCCAATCTCGTCCAAAAACAAAATCCCTTTGTCGGCCAACAGAAATTTCCCCGGCTTACCGTTATTCTTAGCGCCGGTAAAACTTCCCGCCTCATAGCCGAATAATTCGCTTTCAATCAAATCATGCGGAATCGAAGCGCAATTGATGGCAACCAACGGTTGATCGCGGCGCGGACCGGAATTTTTTAACAAATTAACAAAATGATCCTTACCCACCCCCGACTCGCCGGTAATCAGAATCGGAATCTTGTGTTGCAGCAACCGGACTGCTTTATGCAACATAGCGCGGAATTCCTCGGAATATTCCCCCTCCGAAACCGGACATTTTTTTACCGTTTTCAGTGGAATCTTATCCAGCACCCGCTGCTGCGCCTCCGCGTCCCGCGTCAACGGCAGATTCGTATTCACCAACACGCTGATCAAATGCAAAAAAGCAAACAAAGAATTCACCCGCTCCTGACGGCCGCCGATTAAACCCAACACGGCCACCAACTCCCCATTGTCATCCAATAGCGGATAACCAATCGTAGTCAACGGATGCAGCAAGCTCAAATAATGCTCCATGCCCTGAAACGCCATGGGTTGTTTGGCGTAAAGCGCCGTGCCGATGCCATTAGTCCCCAACACGTTTTCACTCCAAAGTGTATTCGGGTGAAACAAACTATCCGCCGGTTCGCCGGTAAAAATACTGTCGCCTATGATATGAGCCAAGGAACCGTCCTTATGCGCCAAAACCAGCATCAAACCCGCGTCCCGCAAAAAAACCTCAAAGTTATGGCTAAGTTGCCTCAACAAGCGGCTGATTTCAAGCGTATTTGAATTATTGGTTTGAGAGGAGCGTTGGATACAGGGAAAGCGGTCCCAATAGGCGAACTTGCCCAATGGGAGTTGATAATCCTCCAGACAACGCTGCCAGGAATCAAACACCTCGCCTCTTACCCAATCATATTTATCGGGAGGTAAAATTCGGCTTTGGTTCATCCACTGCCAAGCCTCGGAAGGACGATCCAGGGTGTATTCGACCAATTTTCTGGTTAAAAAGGCCTCTTGCACCACCCTAACCTTGGTAGGAACATTCAAATCAAAACCCATAAATTCTCCATGGTTACGCCGTTGCCGAACGGCAACGCATCCAATCTGTTTCGCCACAAAACTAATTTAAAATCAGTGGACTAGAGAAATTTCCACTCAATTTAGAAGGCAAAAAATAACAAATTTAGAAAAAGAGGCAATGTGACATATTGTCACATTGCCTAAGCGCACTTCAGAGAAACTTAGGAGATAGAGCAAACATACTAGCCTAACCACCTTCTAGGCAGAGTGCCGGCAAGAAGAAAGGCGTTCACTCACACAAATAAAAAAAGCATTAATCATGCCATAATAAATTTCACACCCCATCAAGATCACAATCTCACCGACCCATCGGCCCGGCGGCGTCAAAAAATTTAATTACACTAATATATCAAAAAGTTATTTAAAAATAGCGTCATCATGGGTGCGGCAGGATAACATTAGCCCCGCTCTACGGATTTGCGAAATCGACGCGAAATCAGACCCGGCAGGCGCAAAAATTGGACACTGTCCAACTTTCTTAACCGACCCCGTCGTCCCCGGCGGCTAATACACCTGCTTCGCCGCGCCAAAACATGCATCCGGCCCCGCCGCCAGCCTGTCAACGCCAGCCTAGCCCCCGACGGAAAGCAGTTTATCTAGGCCAATTCAAACGGCAAATTAAAGCACTTGATTAACATTTAACAAGCTGTCAAATTTCTAAAAATGTTGTCGGACTTGATCAATATATAACGCCTAGACTTCCCAAAACGAATTAATGATCATTTAACATCCGATTTCACATTTTCATCGGCGGAGCTGAAAATCACCTTAGGCTGAAAATTAGCCGCTGGATAATTAACATCATCACTATTCTCCGCCGTTCCGACCTCTCCCGCCGAAACCGCGGGTTCCGGCGCATTCTGATCTGACATAAAAATCACTTTCGGTTGAAAATAGGCAGCCGGATAGTTCTCGGCGCCGACAACCCTGGAGACCAGCATCAAGCAGGCAAAGGTAATAATTTTCATAGTAATCACATTATTGTCAAAGTCTAATTAAATTTCGTGCAAAAAAGCGGTGTGTTGAACAAATTGCCTCAACGCCTAATTTGAAATTTGAAAGCCCGGCGAGAAGAATCGCCTCCCCTGGTCAACACAAAAAAGAAAAAGGGCAAGGCCTAGATTAACCGCCTTGCCCTTAGCTCAGAAAGGAGCAATTTTAGGGGGTAGAAGTAACGCACAAAAGACCGGACTACCTGTTAAGGTTGTCTGTCGGAGGACAAGCAATATCCCCACTAACACCATGCAGTTATTGTACCAATTTTTTTAAATGCCTAATCCAAGCGGCTGACAAATCAACCCGCATTGCTAAGTACTTACGCATAAATAACCCGGCATTCATGCCATTAAAAATCAATGATTTATAATGCCGCAATACCAAATTTGTCATGAACAAGTACTTATTTATCCAATCAATTACAACAAGAAAATCCATAATTAAGCCCAGTGTCAACCACTAAATTGGGCACAAATTCCGCAGCCGCATGGCATGTTTAATGCTTATAACTAAAATAGCTCGGTTTAGAATACAGCGTTATACGCACATTTTCTGAACAGTGTTTAATTTCAAGACATTTGCAAGCGCTTAAGGAAACTCCGATTAATTCGTTTACCTACCTCTCGCCTATATCTAAATCAATGAGTTACAATCCGGATGGTCTTGAAAAATGGATTAAGCCGAGATTCCTTAAGCTATTGGAATAAAACGATATTTTATGATAGCGACATTTTTTTGCTCGGCAGCCGAAAAAACGCTTCCCAATTATTTCAAAATCCTGTAATAATTTAAACGCACCCATTCGGCATGACTAAACTCGGGGGAGGCAGTACCATGTCTAAACGCATAGATAAACAAACAGACGACAAAGAAGCTAAAATCCGTTTTCATATCAGTTCGGCCCGTATGTCCATAAAAAAAGTCAGTTACGTGGCGTTTCAAAGATTTCTCGACGAAATGGAGCAATCCGTGTATTTATGTCCCGACTGTGGCTGGCGCGGCCGGGGCCGGGATTTAGCGCCCATGGAGCAGGACGAGCATGACATCTATTCTTTGGAGCAATCCGCGGAAACCTGGTACGCCTGCCCGGCTTGCGAAGCGGAAATCCAAATTGAAAACCCCATCTTAAAAATCGCGGTCAATAATCACGTCAATAACCGAACCGGCTAATAGTTGCAGCCTAATCTGGGCGACCTCCGGCATGCGGTGGCCGCCCAAACCTATTGCTTTACAACCCGCCACACACTTTCTTGGCCGCGGGCCTCCACACTCCCTACCCGACACGTTTATCTTTAGGGAATCTCGAATGAACTCGTTTCATTACACTTGATTAATAATTAAATCAATTAGTTAAGCGCTTGTTCATAACAAATTTGGTATTTCTGAATGATAACTAATTGATTTTTAATGACATAAATGCCGGATTATTTATGCGTAAGTACTTACAGACAACGTTTTCTTGAAAAATTGATTTAATCAGAGATTCCTTAACTCAAAACGCTCCGCCAAAAGTTTTTACTGGCCCAACCTTTAATTAAACTGCAGAAAAATCAACATCAAATCAACATAACCTGATGCTCCGCTAACAGCCCCTCTATCAGCTCATAAAATAAGTCATTAAAAATCAATATCATGTAATTGGCACACAAAATGCTGATAGACCAGTAATCGCTTGAGCGGCATATAAACGGCAAGCGAGGAGACGACATTACATTTTGATATGGATTATTAAGGAACTCAAAAAATGAAGCGTTCAACCACACACAGACTATTTTCAAAAAAACCGTTGGCCTTGTCTTTAGGCATGATCCTTTCATTCGCCGCGCATGCCGACGAAATTACCAACTGGAATCATTACTCCCTGCTGGCGGCTAAAGGCGCTACCTCCACAACCACCGGGGTCCCGGCTAACGCGCAAAATTCCAACGTCGTCACTCGTATTTTGGCCATTGAAGCCCGCGCGGTATTCGACGCCGTAAACGCCATTAACCAATTCAGCAACAAAAGCTATTACTACACCAACAACGGCACGCTTTCCGGCTTGACCTCCGTCTCGGCCCAAGCCGCCGCCGCCCAGGCCGCGCATGACGTATTACTGGCGGAACTGCCTAGCACCGCCGTCTGGACCAACACCATCGCCTGGATTAACAGCCAATTGACCAATGACCTGGCCGCCATCGGCGCCAGCAGTTCAGACCCAGGCATTGCCGTGGGCCAAGCCGCCGCCGCGGCGGCCGTCGCCGCGCGCGCGCATGACTTCGCCCAAATCAGAACCACATACACCCCATCCACCAATCTATACGTCAACGCCTCCAACGCCGTGGCCATCAACGCCACCGGCAACCCCGGCCTCGGCCTGTGGCGTCCTAATAACGGCAATGCCGGAGCCATCGACCCGATTACCGGCGCGCCTACCGGCTTCGACGCCAGCGGCAACATCCAACCCGCGGCGGCCATTGATTTCAACTGGAAAAACGTCACCCCATTCAGCCTCAGCACCTTGGAAAAACAACAATTGGTGGCTAGCGTACCGGCGTCTTTAGTCATCGGCAGCGCGGAATACCAGCAAGAATTAGCTTACGTACAAACCCATGGTCAAAACTCCGCCAATCCAGGCAACCGCACCAACGACCAATTGCTGCAAGCCTTGTTCTATAAACAAGACGCAGAGCTGACCATCAACGACGCGGCGCGCCAAGTATCGGCCGCCTACAACTTTAGCTTGAACAAAAACGCCCAACTGTTCGCCGCCTTGGACAACGCCTTGGCCGACGCGCGAATTTCCGCCTTCCAATCCAAATACGATTTGGACTTCTGGCGCCCCATCTCCGCGCTGAACGCGGACGCCAACGGCAACATAGCCAATTACAACGCTTGGCAGCCGTTGGCCGCCACCCCAGCCCATCCGTCCAGCACCTCCGGCCATAGCGCCACGGTCTCCGCCGGCGTGGAAATTCTGCGCGCCTTCCTGCAAAGCGACAACCTGCAACCTGGCGGCGGCTCAATTACCCTGACCAGCCTGCCATGGCTGATCGGCACGAATAATGGCACCGGTCAGTTAGCAACGCCGATTGGCGGTCAAGATGCGACCAGCCGCACCGTCTCCAGCCTGACGCAATTGCAATTGGAAAATGGCCAAAGCCGCATTTACCTGGGCGTGCATTTCGGCGCCGACAACTTCCAAGGCCAAACCCTGGGCCTGGCCGTCGGCGACCTCATCGTCAACGCACAACTGGACCCAGCCGTCGCCGGAGTCAAAACCTACAAAGGCAACGCCAGCGTAGCCACCGGAGCCAATTTGCACAACATCTTGGTTAATAATTCCACCAATTCCGGATTCTTCGGTTTATAAGCCAACCAACGGCGCAAACAGCGCTGCCTGTGCAAGACGCTGTTTGCGGCCCTCAATGAATGAGAAATCGCCATGAAAAAACTGATACCCCTAATTATCACCCTATCTTCGGCGGCGCCGGCCTGGGCGGATAGCATAGACTTGTTCGCCGGCTACGACGCCGGCGCAAGCAACACCTATTTTGAAATCCAGGACAACACCAGCTACGACCTGACCAATCTGGTATTCACCGCCGTTAGCAATAACAGCGACACTACCAGCCCGGATTATGGCTGGAGCGACAGCTGGAACGTCGCCAATGTCAGCGCCGGAAACTTCGCCGTGGATTATTTCACCGGAACCCAAGCCTTCCAAACCGATTTTCCCGCCAACTACGCCAACACCAACGTAACGCCCGCGGATTTGACCTATGAACTCAGCGGTCTGGTCCAAGGCCAAGCGTTTCAAATCAGCTTTAACGGCGGCGACGGCTTTTCCGGCCCGGCGTTCTTAGGTTTAGACTTTTTCGGCAATGCCACTAACGCATCCGATTTCGGTCAAGTCGGTACGTTCGCGGTCGCCGCGGTGCCTACCCCCGGCGCGATCACCTGCTTCCTTCTCGGCGTGCTAACCTTGCGCGCCAGCCACCGCAAAACGCGCGTCTGATCACCTCAAGCATTCCTCCTCTTCCCTTGGAGAGGCGCGCGCCCAAAGCCGCGTCTCTCCTTTTTTCCCTTCCCCCGCACAAAAAAAAGCCCTCGCCCGGAGCGTAGGCGAAGGCCCAAACTTAGCAGCCATGGTAACAACCGCTAAAACCGAAAAAAATCAATTCACCGAAATTTCAACTTACCTCAAACGGTGAAATTGATATTGCTCAATAACGACGTCGCGCAAAACAGCGCGGTGGAAATTACAAATTCTCCGGACATGAATACCATCACACCCGCCAATAACAACACACTAATCACGATATCACGATAAAAATTCATTGATTTAGGCATGCTCACCTGCCAAACTTGTTGAGACAACTAAAATAAAGCTCAATCCATGCCACAACAATATAGTTAAACGAAATCAATAAATTATATAACACCGCAACTTCCAGCCTTACAAAAGACTGAAAAATTGCGGCTCAAATAAACCAATGACAACCAAATACCCCCAACCGCCCGCTAATTCAAACGGCTATGCCTCACGCCATAACCGAAATAAATGACAAATCCCAACAACAGCCACACCACCAAGCGCACCCAGGTATCTTTCGGCAAACCACTCATCAACCATAGACAAATCAGAATTCCCGCCAACGGGGTAAACGGCATGGCCGGACACCTGAACCGGCGCGGCAATTCCGGATGCCTCGCCCGCAGCACCCACACCCCGCCGCAGACCACCGCAAATGCGAATAAAGTGCCGATACTGACCAACTCCCCCAATTTCTCAATCGGCATGAACCCCGCCAGCAACGCTACCGCCACGCCGACAATAGCCGTGGATAAATAAGGCGTCCGCCACTCGGGATGCACCCGCGCAAACAAAGGCGGCAACAAACCATCCTTCGCCATGGCGAAAAAAATCCGGCTTTGTCCCAGCAGCATCACCAGCATCACCGAGGTTAATCCGGCAATCGCCCCCAATTTAATGAAGGGCGACAACCAAGCCATGCCGATACGGTCTATCGCCAGCGCTATCGGCGCCGCCACGTTTAATTCAGTATAAGACACCACCCCGGTCAACACCGCGGCGACCGTAATGTAAATCACGGTGCAAATCACCAAAGACGCAATAATGCCGACCGGCACGTCTTTTTCCGGATTAATTGCCTCTTGCGCCGCGGTGGACACAGCATCGAAACCGATATAAGCGAAAAAAATCACCCCCGCCCCGGTCAACACCCCGCTAAAACCGAACGGCATGAAATTCGCCCAATTATCGGCTTGCACCTGACCGCCGGCGGCCAGAATGAATACCACGATCACCGCTAGTTTCAGCCACACCATGGCGTTATTGAAAAACGCCGACTGACGGATGCCGGAAATCAACAACCCGGTCAACAACAAAATAATCAGCATCGCCGGCAAATTGACAAAACCGCCTTCCGCGTCGGCTAAATAAGCCGTGGTTAAGCCCTTTGGCAAACGTAGCCCCAAGCCTTCCAAAAAACTATTCAAATAACCCGACCAACCGATAGCTACCGTACTGCTGGCCAAGGCATACTCCAAAATCAGATCCCAGCCTATGACCCAGGCCAAAAGCTCACCCATGGTCGCATAAGCGTAACTATACGCGCTGCCGGAAACCGGCAACATCGCCGCCAACTCACTGTAACATAAAGCGGCCATGGCGCACGCGGCCCCCGCCATCACAAATGACAACACAATCGCCGGACCTGCGTACTTAGCGGCGGCGATGCCGGTCAACACAAAAATCCCAGCCCCGATAATCGCCCCGATGCCCAATACCGTCAAATCCCGCGCATTCAAAGTTCTATGCAGCGGATTTTCCTTAATGCTAAACGCCGCCAGCGGTTTACGCCGCCACAATCCTTCATTATTCGCCATAAGCCCCCCTTATGTTCAAGATTAACGCGCGCCCGCCGCAACCTCGGCGGGGACATTAACAGCCCCGTCGAAACGCGCGCCAAGCAACCGAGTATTCACAAACTTGGCATCGTGCAATTTAGCGTCCGAAAAATTGGCGCCGCTGGCGTCCGCCCCGCTCAAATCCGCGCCGTCCATATCGGCGGAAAATAAATCCGCCCCGCGCAAACTGGCGCCGGCCAGTTTAGCGTGCCGCAACATAGCACGGCCAAGCTTCGCGCCGCTCAAATCCGCCCCGGTCAAATCCGCGCCTTTCAGATTGGCGCGCATCAAACCCATGGACTGATTTTTCATATCCGCCGCCCAATCCACCCGGCTAAGATTAGCGTAACTTAAATCCGCCCCTTCCATCACCGCGATCACCCGGCTGCCGCTTAAATTGGCGCGGCTCAAATTCGCATGCATCAGGCTCACCCCAAAAATACTGGTATCGGCCAAATCCGCGCGGCTCAAATTGACCTTCGTCATGACGGTCAAATCCAACACCAAACCGTGCAAATTAGAACCGCTCAAATTGGAACGCCTAAGATCAGCCCCCCATAAATCCGCGTGTCTAAAATCCAGGCCGGACAAATCCAAATCGGTCAAATCCCTGCGCCGTAAATCCGCCGGATGCTCTTTCCCGGCATGCGCCAACAAATCGGTCACTTCGGCGCGGGTTAACTCCGCGGCGAACGCGGGCAACGCCAAAACCAAACAAAACACGCCTATCAGGCGCGGCAGATTTCCATACATAGCCACCTCATCGCAAATTGATAAATTTAAGCGACCAGTCTAAGCCGGTACACCCCCCGATGCAAGCCAACCAGCCAAGGCCGTTAAAAAACATACGCACCCTAGCGACTTCCCAAGACGATTACTTGCCATTACAATGACCATGGGGTATTCATGTTAAATGACATTCGCCACGTTCATGGAGACCATAACAGCCGCTAGCCCGGCCAAATAACCTGTTTCAGCAGGCGCCGACGCAAAAAATGAAAAAACAAAATCTTAAATTCCTGATACTTTGGCTGCTTGTTTTCACCGCCTGTTTGCTGCTGTTATCGGCCTCATTTTATCCGCTCTTGCTGCATAATGAACAAGAGCGGGTCGAAATCATTAAGATCAGAGAAACCAGCAATATTATTTCCTCCGCGCAAACCATCCGCGCCACATTTAAAGAACTATTGGGCGACGCCAAAACCATCACCCTGTCTCCCGAAATTCAAAACTATGTCAATCACCCTGGAAAAATGACCCGCGAAACCGCGGTTAACCTGTTAAAAGCTTTTTGCACCTCTTATTTACGCTACGACCAACTCCGCCTGTTTGATGAAAAAGGCCAAGAACTGATACGCGTCCGTTTAGTCAACGGCGAATGCGTGGACGTCCCGGAACCGGAATTACGAAATAAATTCCACCGCTATTTTATCCAAGAAGGTCTGAAACTGGGACCCAACCAAGTCTACGTTTCACCGTTGGACTTACAAATGGACCAAGATCAATTGGAAATTCCCCTCAAGCCGGCCATTCGGGTCGTGGCCAGACTGACCGGGCCAACCGAAAACGCGCGCATGCTGCTGGTGGTCAATTATCTGGCGCAAGACCTGCTGGATAGAATTTTCGCCTTTGACCAAAAATCTTCAGGCGTGGAATCCATTAACTTACTATTAAACGATCAAGGCTACTATCTCAAATCCGAGAATACGCCGGCCAAGGAATTCGGCTTCATGTTCGGCAGGGAGCAAGATAATTTCATGCGCGACAACCCTGATATCTGGCAAGCCATCAACGCCGGCCAGGAAAGCGTAATAACCGCCGAAGGGCTTTATCTGCTCAAAACACTAGACGCCGCCCTGCCCTGGTTAAATCAAGCCAATCAACTTGACGCCGGCCCGCGGCCCAATGACTTGAATACCCGCTGGCGGCTGGTACGCTTCATCCCCAACCATTCATTATATGCAAACTCCATTTTATTCGGCCCCAACCGCATGCTTTGGATGGCGCTCACGTTCACCATCATCGCCATCCTCAGCCTGATAATCGCCTATTTCAAATTAAAAAGCCAATACTCCTGGCATAGACTCAAAGCCTTGATGCTGGCCGCCTCGCACGGCATTCACATTATGAATCGGAAAGGGGACATTATCGATTGCAGCCATCTTTTCGCCACTATGCTAGGCTATACGCGCGAGGAAATCCTCAAACTCAATCTCGCGGACATAGACATCCAGTTTACCCGATCTCAACACTTGGAAAATATTCGGAAACTGGATGAATCACCTGCCGTGTTTGAAACCAAACACCGTACCAAGGACGGCGCGATAATCGACGTGGAAATTTCCGCGCGCTCGGTAACCATTGAAGGCGAAATATTTTATTACGCGGCGGCGCAAAATATTACAGAAAAAAAAGCCGCCCTCGCCGCATTGGAGGTAAACCGAACCCTGTTACAAAAAATAGTCGAATTTTCGCCCTCCGGGCTGGCGGTGTACAACGAAACCGGGGAATGCATCCTCAAGAACGCCAATTTTGAACGTATTCTGGATTTACCGCCCGCATTGCTGGAATGCAACCCGTTCCGGCTGCGCGATCAAATCACCTATTGCGTGGATCGCGGGGATTACGGCCCGAACGTCAGCGTGGATGAAATTATCGCCAATGTCATTCAACATTTACAAACCCGGCAAACGCTCAAGGGCGAACGCCTGCAAGGTAATGGCGCTTGGATCGAATTTCATGTCATTCCCTTATTAAATAATATGGTCTTAGCGCATTATTTCGATATTACCAGCCATAAACAAACAAACGCCGCCTTGCGGCAGGCCAGAAACCAGCTAGCCGACGCCAACCAATTATTGCGCAAATCGCTTGAAGAAATCAACGACCTGTATAACAACTCCGCCACCGGCTATCATTCCGTGGGTCCGGACGGCGTCATAGTAAAAATAAACGATACCGAACTCGGTTGGCTAGGCTACCGGCGCGAGGAAATTGAAAACAAATTGTCGATTTTTCAAATTCTTTCCCCGGAAAGCAAACGCCGGTGCGAAGCCGCGCTGCCCGAATTCATGCGAAATAAAAAAATCAACGACCTGGAACTGGATTTCCTGCGCAAGGACGGTACTATTTTCAGCGCCCTGGTATCCTCCACCGCGATTTTAGACGAAAACGGCAACTTCCTAAGAACCAGAACCACGGTGCTGGACATAACCGAACGCAAAAAAGCCAAGGAGGAACAAAAACGTTTAATCGAACTTCTAGAAGCCTCCACCGATTTTGTCGCCCGCACCGATTTGGCCGGACACATTGTTTACCACAATCAGGCCGCCAAACGCATGCTGGGCCTTGACGCCGCGCAAGACATGTCCGCGCGTACCTTGGAAAAAATCCATCCGGCCTGGGCGGCGCGCAAAATTATGCAAGAAAGCATTCCCAAGCTGTTAAATCAAGGGTATTGGTGCGCGGAAAGCGCATTGCTGCATGAAGACGGCCATGAAATTCCCGTCTCCGAGTTATTGATCCTGCATCGCGACCAATACGGGCATGCGGATTCGATTTCCATGGTCATACGCGACATCACAGCCTTAAAGCAAAATGAAACCCAATTGCGCGAAGCCAAGGAAAAAGCGGAAATAGCCAATATCGCCAAAAGCTCGTTTTTGGCGACCATGAGCCACGAGATACGCACGCCCTTGAACGCCATCATTGGCGTCGCTCATTTGCTATGTCAAACCGGATTGACAGAACAGCAAATCCTTGATCTAAAAATAATAAAAACCGCCGGCGACAGCCTGCTAACGCTGATTAACGACATTCTCGATTTATCCATGCTTGAGGCCGGAGAACTCAAGCCGGAACCGCAAGAATTTTCCTTGCCGGAGATGATGCGGGAACTCAAAACGCATTTTCACCCCATTGCCGAGGCTAAAGGTCTCGGACTCGATATTCCGGAACTTGACGCCGACATTCCAGACACCTTTTACGCTGACCGAAAACACCTCAAGCAAATCTTGACTATTCTACTCGGCAACGCCGTCAAATTCACCAAACGCGGGGAAGTCTCGCTAAAAATCAAGCGGCTGGAAAGCGATCAAACCCCTAGCATTAGACTGCGCTTTAGCGTAACCGACACCGGCATCGGCATGACGCCAGCCATGCTATCCGATTTGTTTCAACCCTTTATGCAAGCGGATAATTACATCAACCGCGATTATGGCGGCGCCGGCCTAGGACTCGCCATCGTTAAACGCCTAGCCAAACTTTTGAACGGAACGCTGAGCGTTACCAGCGCGCCAGGGGAAGGCTCAAATTTTACCTTGCAGTTGCCGTTGCAAATAGGCGATGCGGAACAAATCGCGCCGGCCGAATCCGGCGCCGCTCCCAACGCGTCCGGCGAAAACGCGGGGGCCGACTTGCCGCTTGCCTTCGCCTCCGGTAAACTCTTGACCGATATGCATGTGCTTATCGTGGACGACAACAGCCTCAATCGCACCGTGGTAAAACGTATATTGGCGCACGAAGGCGCGATTTGCACCGAATGCGACTCGGGCCAAGCGGCCATAAACGCACTAACACAAAACCCGTCCGCGTATCATGAAGTCCTCATGGATATCCAAATGCCGGGCATGGATGGTTGCGAGGCCACGGAGCAAATCCGCCGGAATCTCCGGCTCGACCTCCCGATCATAGCCCTAACCGCCGGCGCCACCGCCACGGAACGCGAGCGAGCGATGCTGGCGGGCATGAACGACTTCTTAATCAAGCCGGTAGACGCCGCGAAGTTGATTAAAAGCATCCTTAAATTTAAAGATATGCAATCTAGCGAAAATTCTTCACCACGCCCAGACTAAACACTTATCCCTTGCCAGCAGACAATCCGCATCCGTCACGTATTGATAATTAAAATGACCCGCCTAATTATTCAACCTGACCCAACATTTTACTTTATTTTATATGTTATCAAGCGCGTTCATTGCAACGTTTTAATCTCCATGGATATATTCAAAAAAATACTGACCGAAAACGACTATTATAATGATAGAAACACACATACTAACATGTATAATGCTTCAACAAACGCAGCAATGATTTCTTGCCCATCTTCAGTTACACTAATCTTCAGTTATACTAATTGAGCAATATAATGGCGACTCAGCGAATTCCAAGGAAACTTGAGCAATGAAAAACAATGCAATCACATGGGCGTCGGGCTTAATTCTAGGCTTCACGCTTCTCGCCATGATCGAATTGTTCTACCTATTCTCTCCCATGGCCTGGCGGCAAGCGTTTGAAGAAAAGAATCCGCTAGCCTTGGCCGTCTTGTTGCAAGTCGCCCTAACCAGCTTTATCGGCCTGATTGCAAACCCGCGCTTACGGCCCAATCTCGCTCGAAAAAACGCCGAAGCGCGGGAAACCAAGCACCAGATGACGCGGCGCCAGAATCTACTCCTGGAAACCAGCCCGTCCATACTTTACGCCCACGAAAATGCCGCAACCTCGCCGCACGAGTGCACCTATATCACCGACGGCATTAGCAACATGATAGGCTACAGCTCCAAACAAATCCTAGCTGATCCCAACTTCTGGATCAAGCATCTGCATCCGCAAGACCGCGAATACGTCCTGAACATCATAAACCAGGCGCTGTCCTCGACTGACTCCGAGATCACCGCCGACTACCGTTTCTTGACCGCCGACGGAGAATACATCTGGATCAAGGACAACGCGCGGCTAATTCGGGACCAGCACGGCAAACTGGAAATGATCGTCGGCTCCTGGCTGGACATTACCGGCGTCAAACGCCACGAACAAGAATTACTGCGCCTGCGCATGGCCGCCGAGGCCAGCGTCGACATGATCTTCATCACCAACCTTAAAGGCGTCATCGAATACGCCAACCCCAGTTTTTGCCGCCAGACCGGCTGGGACTTTACCGAAATCATAGGCAAAACCCCGCGCATACTGAAAAGCGGTAAAAACGACGACATTATCTATATGGCAATGTATGAAAACCTGCAAAAAGGCGAATCCTGGCAAGGCCGCTTGCAGAATTGCCGCAAGCCGCGCAACTTCGGCCAAAGAAGCGAATCCGATTATTACTGGGCCGAGATCAGCATCACCCCAATCCTCGACCCGCAAGGCGAAAGAATAGGCTATGTTTCCATACAACGCGACATCAGCGAACAAGTCGCCAATGAAATTGCAATCAACAAGGACCAACACGACGCTGAATTGCGGCTGCGCATCGCCAATATCCTGTACCGGCGCGAGCCGCTAGCCGACCGCTTCGGCGCCGTGCTGGAAGAACTGTTCCAACTGCGCAGCTTGCCGTTGCAACCCAAGGGCGGCGTATTCCTGAAGCAAGAATCCTCCCCAACCCTGCAATTGTTTGTCACGCGCGGCGAATTTTCCGCCGAATTCCTGGAAAAAGAACAATGCGTCGCCTTTGGAAAATGCCTCTGCGGCCGCGCCGCCGTCAGCGGCGAAATGCTGGTCTCCGACGACTGTTTTTGCGATCCCCGGCACGAAAATAGTTACGCGGGCATGCAAAACCACGGCCACTACATTGTCCCTATTCAAGCCAACAGCAACATGCTGGGCGTGATGTTTTTATACACCGAACCCCAGCCACCGCACGACCAAAAATACCTGGAAATTTTATTGCTCATCGGCCAGAAAATGGGCTTGGCTATTTTACAAGCCGAAGTGGAACAAGCGCTTAAATCCGCGCGCGATTTGGCGACAGAATCCTCGCGCATCAAAAGCGATTTTCTCGCCAATATGAGTCATGAAATCCGCACCCCGATGAACGGAGTGCTCGGCATGCTGGATTTACTCTTGCAAACCCAGTTAAACAAAGAACAATATGAATACGCCAAAATCGCTTACAACTCGGCCGAATCCTTGCTAAACGTCATCAACGATATTCTGGATTTTTCTAAAATCGAATCCGGCAAACTGGATTTAGAGGAAATCGAATTCGACTTGCGCGAACTGGCCGAGGAAATATGCGTACTATTGGCCGGCCGCGCTCACGCCAAGGGATTAGAATTAAACTGTTACATCCAACCGGATTTACCGCGCGCCTTCAATGGGGACCCCACCCGCCTGCGTCAAATTCTGAATAATCTAATCGGCAACGCGGTCAAATTCACCGCCTCCGGCGAAGTTTCGCTGGAAATGACCTGTACCGATCTAACAGACGATAAAGCCTCGATCTGCTTTACCGTTAAAGACACCGGCATCGGCATCAGCCTGGAGCAACAATCCCGTCTATTTCAACCTTTCATGCAAGCCAACTCCACCACCACCCGCAACTTCGGCGGCACCGGTCTCGGCTTGTCCATCGCCAAAAACCTCATTGAACGCATGGGCGGCGAGATCCATTTAAACAGCGCGCCGGGACAAGGCGCCACCTTCTGGTTTACCTTACAACTGCCTTACCACAACAAACCCGAAGACTCGTCCAGCCGAAAATCCTTGAGCGGCTCCCGCTTCCTTATCGTTGACGACAACAGCACCAACCGCAAAATTCTTGAACGCTCGCTGCAAAATTGGGACGCCGAGTGCATAGTCACCGAAAACTCGCTGCAAGCCCTCATCGAACTGCGCCAAGCGATTAGTGAACAACAACCCTTTGACGTGGTGATTCTGGATATGCAAATGCCCGGCATGGACGGCCTCAATTTAGCGAAACAAATGCAGCAAGACCCCGATCTTAGAGAGATCAAGCGCATTATCTTAAGCTCCGGCGCCATGATATCCACCACTGACATGCAACAAGCCGGCATTTACAAAGTGCTGGGCAAACCCATACGCCAATCCTATCTGTACAACACCCTGCTGGAGCTAACCCAACCCTCCATGGAAATCGAGCCGCCGGAACTCGAACCTTCATACGAACAGCTGGATTTCAGCCGCTACCAAATCATGCTGGTGGAGGATAATCCGGTTAACCAAAAAGTGGCGCTGCATATGCTAAACCGCCTGGGCATTCAACCGCAATTGGCGGCGGACGGCGAAGAAGCCCTGGAATGGTTGAACAAGAAAAAATTCGATCTCGTTTTCATGGACTGCCAAATGCCCAAACTGGACGGTTACGCCGCCACCCGTATGTGGCGGGAGCAAGAAAAAATCCGGCGGCTGCCTGCCACGCCCATCATCGCGCTCACCGCCAACGCCATGCAATCGGACCGAGACGAATGTCTGGCCGCGGGCATGAACAGCCATCTAAGCAAGCCGTTCAACATAAAAAAGCTGGAAAGCATCCTGCAAATCTGGCTGACGATGACCGAAGACGAACCGCTAACATTATGGATTCCGGAAAAAATGGAGGCCTCCCTAGGCGGCGACCAAGATTTAATGCGAGAACTGATCGACATTCTCAACGACGAAGAATGCCCGGAACACCTTAACCGCTTACAACGCGCGCTAGAACAACAAAACGCGGCCGAAATTGTCTATGTCGCGCACACCATTAAAGGCATGGCCAGCCAATTTTGCGCGGAATCCGTAAAAAACCTAGCCGCGCAAATTGAAAAGAATGCGCGGGCAGGCCTAATCGACGCACAAGAAGTAGAGCGGCTGGCGCAACAATTCCGCCGGCTATGCGTCGAAACCAAGGCCTATATCAATCCCAACTAAATCATTATAAACGCCTCCTTTTTACTCAAATAGGAGGATGAAACGCCACGCCATCGCCTAAGCTTATGATAAGCGGGTTTTTTATACCTTTCCCCGCGCTGGCGTCTTGCTTAAGGGATAAGCAATTAGTATATAATCATTCTATTTAACCATGCACTTAAGCTTCCCCATGTCTACCGCTAACAATGACGTATCCACGTTCCAAGGCTTAATCCTGACATTGCAACAATATTGGTCGGCGCAAGGCTGCGTCTTATTACAGCCCCTGGACCAAGAAGTCGGCGCGGGGACATTCCACCCAGCCACCTTTTTACGCTCCATCGGCCCGGAGCCTTGGAATTCCGCCTATGTGCAACCCTCGCGCCGCCCCGCGGATGGTCGTTACGGCGAAAATCCGAACCGCTTGCAACATTACTACCAATATCAAGTCGTGATGAAGCCCTCGCCGGACAATTTACAAGAGCTTTACCTCGGCTCTCTGGAGCATCTAGGCTTGGACTTGCTGGAGCACGACGTGCGCTTTGTCGAGGACAACTGGGAATCGCCGACCCTAGGCGCCTGGGGCCTGGGTTGGGAAGTATGGCTGAACGGCATGGAAGTCACTCAATTCACCTACTTCCAACAAGTCGGCGGCTTGGAATGCAAACCCGTCAGCGGTGAAATTACCTACGGCTTGGAACGGATCGCCATGTACTTGCAAGGCGTGGAAAGCGTCTACGATTTGATTTGGACCCGCGGCCCGCAGGGCGTGGTTACCTACGGCGACGTGTTTCGCCAAAACGAAATCGAAATGTCGGAATTCAACTTTGAACTGGCCAATGTATCGTTTCTGTCCACCTGCTTCGATACCTATGAACGCGAATGCCTATCGCTACTGGAAAAAAACCTGCCGCTGCCGGCCTACGAAATGGTTTTGAAAGCCTCGCATGCCTTCAATCTACTGGATGCCCGGCGCGCCATCTCGGTCACTGAACGCCAACGTTTTATCCTAAGAGTGCGCAACTTGGCTAAATCCGTGGCTGAAGCCTATTACGCCCGACGCGAGTCGCTTGGTTTCCCATTATGCAATAGCTAACAACGGCCTTAGCTAATCAACCACCTTGGACCCCATGCCTTAGGAAATCACCGTGAAACAAACCGAACATCTATTATTTGAACTAGGCTGTGAAGAACTGCCGCCGAAATCCCTGAAAAAACTCAGTTTATCCCTGCTGGAAAACATTCTAGCCGACCTGGCCGAGGCCGGGCTAGGCCATGGCCAGGCGAGCAGCTATGCCACTCCGCGCCGCTTGGCGGTGCTGGTGCGCGACCTGGAACTACAGCAACCGGACAAAATCGTCGAAAAGCGCGGCCCCGCACTACAGGCCGCATACCAGGCTGACGGCTCGCCCAGCAAAGCCGCGCTTGGCTTTGCCGCCAGCTGCGGCGTCGCCTTTGAACAACTGGAAAAGCTCGTCACGGATAAAGGCGAATGGCTGATATACCAACAAGCGGTTGCCGGACAAGCCGCCGCCGCGCTGATTCCGGATATCCTCCGCAAAAGCCTGCGGCAACTGCCGATCGCCAAACGCATGCGCTGGGGCGCGGGAGACAACGAATTCGCCCGTCCGGTGCATTGGGTAGTCCTGCTGCTCGGTTCGGACGTCATACCCGCCGAAATTTTAGGCATAAACAGCGGAGAATACAGCCGCGGCCACCGGTTTCACGCCCCGCGGCCTATCCGCATAGCCCAAGCCGACGCCTATGCCGACACTCTGCTTCAGGAAGGTAAAATCATCGCCGACTTCGGCCAGCGCCTGGAAACCATCCGCGCCGCGGCGCAACAGGCCGCCGCCGCCCTGGGCGGCATCACCCACATTGAGGAAGAATTATTGGAGGAAGTGGCGGCGTTGAACGAATGGCCAACCCCCATCGTCGGCAATTTCAACCCGCGCTTTTTAGAGCTGCCGAAGGAAGTGCTGATTACCACCATGCAGGCCAATCAAAAATATTTTCCGGTCACCGACAACCAAAACGCCCTGCTGCCGCACTTTATCACCTTCAGCAACATCGAAAGCAAAAATCCGGCCGCCATTCAACATGGCAACGAACGCGTGGTGCTGCCGCGGCTGACCGACGCCGAATTTTTCTGGAAGCAAGACCGCAAACACAGCCTGGCGGACCGCGTGGACCCGCTGGCGGACATTATTTTCCAAAAAGACCTCGGCAGCCTATTGGACAAAACCGGGCGCGTGCGTACACTAGCCGTCGCCCTGGCCGCGCAACTCAGCGCCGACGCCGCCTTGGCCGACCGCGCCGCCTTACTGGCGAAAACCGATTTGCTGACTCAGATGGTTGGCGAATTCGCCAATCTTCAAGGCGTCATGGGCCGCTACTATGCCTTGGCCGACGGCGAAGATCCTCAAGTGGCGCTAGCGCTAGAGCAACACTATTGGCCGAAACAAGCCGGCGGCCCCACCCCGGAGCAAACCACCGGCCAAATCGTCGCCCTGGCCGAGAAAATCGACAGCCTAGCCGGCATTTTCAGCGCCGGCCTGACGCCTACCGGCGACAAAGACCCTTACGCCCTGCGCCGCGCCGCGCTTGGCATCCTGCGCATACTCATCGAAAACCGGCTGCCGCTGGACGTAACGGCCTTGCTCGACGCCGCGTTAACCCAATTCACGCATGCCTTCAATCTTGAGGAAACCCGCGCCCGCTTAGTCGATTTTATATTTGATCGGCTCAAAGGCTATTGCCTGGAGCAAGGCTACGCCGCCGACGCCTTTGAAGCGGTGATGACGGTCAGACCCAGCCGTCCGCTAGACTTCATGCAGCGCTTACAAGCCGTGCAAAACTTCCGTCAACGGCCGGAAGCCGAAAGCCTGGCCGCCGCCAACAAACGCATAGGCAATATTTTAAAAAAATCCGCCGCCCCTGCGGACGGCGGCCTTGACGCCTTGCGCGAACCGGCGGAACTCGCCTTGCTAACCGCGGCCCAAGCCACGCAACAAGCCATCGCGCCATTACTTGCCGCGCAAGACTATGCGGCGGCTTTAAACCGCTTGGCGCAATTGCGCGAGCCGGTAGACCTCTTTTTCGATCAAGTCATGGTCAATGTCGAAGATGAAGCCTTGCGCAACAGCCGCCTAGCTCTATTGCAATTTATCGCCGCCTTGTTCCTAGACATCGCCGACATCGGAAAACTGCAAGCCTAGGCCGCCGCCGCCCCAAGCCGGACGCGCCGCGCCGTCCGGCTTGGGGCGGCGGCGCTCGTTCGCAACAGGCGCTTACCCATCCGAAAACCAACCTGCTAATAACACGAGAAATGGCAACCGATATGGCAACAAATCCCCCAGTTCGCATACCCGGCTTTAGAGTCTACCTCGGCTCCACGCTACTACTGCTTTACATCCTCATCTCCACCTTTATCGGCGGCGCGGCGATATTGCTTTGCAGCCCGTTCTCGTTTAACTTGCGTTACAAAATCGCCGACCTCTGGATCAACTGCTTTCTTTTTGCCCTGAAACACTGTTGCGGACTCAGCTACGAAGTCGAAGGACTTGAAAATCTACCCGCGGATAAAGCGGCCATTATCCTCAGCAAACACCAATCCGCCTGGGAAACCATAGCCACCCGGCAATTTATTCGCCCGCAGACCGCGTTATTAAAGCAATCCCTATTGAAGATTCCGTTCGGCGGCTGGGCGCTAGCCACCCTTAAGCCTATCGCCATAGACCGGCAAAATCAAAAAGAAGCCCTGCGCATGCTGCTCGAGCAAGGCGAAGCCCGGCTAAGAGAAGGGCTTAATATTATGGTGTTTCCAGAAGGCACCCGCGTAGCGCCGGGTCAAAGCAAAAAATTCAACGCCGGAGGCGCCATGCTGGCGCAAAAAACCGGTTACCCTGTCGTACCCCTAGCCCATAACGCCGGAGAATTCTGGCCGCGTAACAGCTTTCTAAAATACCCGGGATGCATCAAGGTTAAAATTGGGCCGGCCATTGAAACGGCGGGAAAAAAATCGAAGGAAATTAACGCCGAAGCCGAAGCTTGGATAGAACAGGCCATGCAACGCATAACAGAAGAAAGCGCCTAGGCCCGCTAAAAACATAAGGCCCGCAAAAACGGGCCTTATGCCTAAACCATGCCGGCGAAGCCGGAGAGGTTTTAACCTTTGTCTTGAGCAGGAGTGCCGTAGTTTGCAGGCTTTTTGTTGCCTTGGTCCGGGCTGTCCATGCAAGCGGTCAAGCCGACCATCATTACTACCATAGCCAATACAGAAAGTACTTTTTTCATTACATCCTCCAGGTAAATTGTTTTTTTTAATAGTATGCGTACTTAAAAAGCACAACAAATTTATATCACGGCCACACCCGCTATGCAAGACCAAATCTTTATTACAGCGCGTCAATATCCTCCGGCAAATTAATCAGCGCTTCACGGCCGCGCCAACGCACCGTGCCAATCGTTTGCCAATCACCCGACAAGTTTTTGTTTCTTAAACTTTTTTCCCAATCTTCCGGCGCGCGGATTTTTTTCATTTTGACTAAAAATTGAGTCTGTTGCAAATCCAGGCCGGAACGCACGCCCCAAAAAGCAGTGACCTTCATGATGAATTTTTTTAGCCTAAATTCGTCAATTTTAGGGGTAACCGCTATGTTCGCCCACATCGAATGCACCCGCCCCCAATTCGGAGCCAACAGCCGGCCCTGCTCATTGACGAAAGGCAGCCAACGCTCGCGTCCTTGGCTATCAACATACGTCAACCCTATAATATGCTCATACCCGGCAAAATGATCGTGCAGGTAAAGCGCATGCGGGGTAATCCCAAGAAACGAGCCTGAGCACAATACCAGCGCGTTACTCATATCGTTCAACAGGCTGGTCAGTGCGTTTTCCCGGGTATCGACGTGCAGGCGGTACAATAAACCGTAATGCACGGTGGAATTCAATTGCAGCAACAACACCAACACCAGACACTTAGCGATTCGATGCGCCATTCTGCGCGCCTGGCGCGGCTCCTGCGCCTCGAAAATCCGCGCCGGACCATCCACCGGCGGCTCTGTCGCATCGGGCGGGAGACAAGCCGCGTCGCACGATACGCGCAACCGGTTATCGGCGATATTTCGATAATAACGGCCAGCCAATTCATGCAAACCGGGAGCCTGCAACAACCAACCCAAGGCCGCCAAATAGCGCACGGCGATTAAAATACGCGCATAGGCGTCCACGCCGCTGAATACCCGGCCTTGCGCATCCACCGCATACAAATCGGTCAATAGGGTTTGCGGCTCGACGTCGCGCAAAGCAGGATTCGCGGCGGCAAACTCCTGCGCCGTCAAAAACGTCACGCCGCCGCAGACGTCGAAATGATTGATAGCCAACACCGTGCGGCGGCATAACGGGCACAGGCCGTCGAAATACACGGTCAAACGCGGCCCGGCCCGACGCAAATACCGGCCCAAGGCCCTATACCAGGCAAACGGCGCCATCAAGGCGTAAAAAATCAACATCCCCAGGCCGAACGGATAAATATTGAAGGACAGGGTAATCCCCACATGCAGACAGACGCCGACGGCAAAAAACCACGGCCGCAAACCGCGCCGGTAAAATCCGGGTAAAAAGGTCAACTGAAACACGACAATGGTGTAACCTATGAATTTTTGCAACCCCTCCTGATCCAGCAACCAGGACATGTCCAACGCCGAAATATAATACGGCATCGAAGACGGCAGCCAGCCCCCCAGGCCGTTACGCCAATGCGGCGCGAACAACTTATGCACCGCCGAATCGAAATACAACAATCCCAAACAAATCGCCACCGGCAACACATAAGCCAAGGCGCTGACCGTGCGCGGCCCGCGCGCGGCATGATCGAAAAACGGCGCGCGCCATTTTTCACGCAAACCGTCCAGCGCCAAGGCGCGATCCAAGGGCATAAATAGCAGAAAAAAATTAGCGCCGATCATGAATAAATCGAAGCCGCCGTCAAAATCGCGCTGCATAGGGGTGAAATTGACGAAAATCAACCAAAAACCATAGTTGGCCGCCGCCGCGGCGCGGCTCTGGTAACCCAAGGCCAAACAAAGCGCTATCGCCGCCCACAGCCAAAGGAATAACGGTATCAACGGAAATTCGACATCCAGATAAGGTATCGGATCGAAAATCAGGTGATTGAAAAAAATCAAAAATAAAATTTCCTGTAGCGTAACCAATCCGAACAAACAACGGAACAAGCCGATGCCGACAGCGGGCGCCGGTTTCTGGTACAGCGTCAGAATTTTGGAGAACAACCACGAATACATTTGTCAGCGCCGGTTAAAAAAACTACGAATTATAAGTGATTTAAGCAGCCAGCAAAAGAAGACTATGTCAATGAAATTTATAAGGTCTTGTGAACCTAAGCATGCTTGGCGAAAGTCTCGCCCGGCTTAGGATGCCGGCGTCAAGCTCACGGAGAGGGATACAGGGCGTCCTTTGACCAATTTCAGGGGTTTACCAGGCCGTAAGCCGCCCATGACTATAGACATGGAGACTTTTTGTTAACCGCTTAAGGATTAAGCCGGAATATTTTGGGCAACAAAAAAGGCGGTTGGGAATCCCGAACCGCCCTCAGAAATTATTGCTTGGCGTAAAACTTATTTATCTTCGTCTTTAGGCTCGGCAAAAACCCATTTTACGAAAAAATAGCCTAAGGCAATAATCACAACCGCCCCGATCATGCCTGACGGTTCTTTCAGTAATTCTGTTAAATCTAAAATCGCTCCCATGGGTGCCTCCTACCTAAAATTGTTTGTAGTTATCAAAAAATGCCAACTCATTGGCAGTTGAAGCGCATATGTTACTTTAGCAGACTTTATTGTCAAGTAATTCCGAACAGATGATTTGAAAAACCGGCGAATACCCGAAAAATGCCGGCCATGAAGCAATCTGTTCCAGCTTAGCGCCGCGCCGAACCCAAGGCGCTCTCATTAAACCGCCCGCTGCTTGAACTTCGGTCCGCCGCAAGCCGCGGAAAAACCCCAGCGCCCGCGCCAGTAATGCTAAAATTGCGTTCCATAACGGTCCGCCAGACCCAGAACACGCCAGCGAGCAGCACCAGCGCATGAACGAATACTATCCAGACGAAAACGCCGAAGCGGAAGAAGGCGTCGAATATTACGCAATCCGGCCCAATAAAACGCAAATTAAAAAACAAATCGCCGACGTTTTCGCCATGGCGGAGGAAATCAGCCAATTTTCGCCGGCCCAGATGCAAGAACTGCCGCTGGCCGAGGATATCCGCAACAGTCTAGCCGAAGCAGGCAAAATGCCCGCCAATTCGGCGCGCAAACGTCTATTGAAGTACGTTACCCAACAATTGAGAAGCCAAGACGTTGACAGCGTACGCGAAAAACTGGCGCGCATGAAAAACCAAAGCGCCCACGCCACTCGCGAACACCACCAATCCGAACGCTGGCGCGACGCCCTACTATCCGGCGAACCCGCGGCCTTGACCCATTTTCTCGCGGATTTCCCGCACGCGGACGGCCAGCACATCCGGCAACTGTTGCGCAACGCGCAAAAGGAAGCCCAAACCGGCAAGCCGCCGAAATCCGCGCGCCAGCTTTATCGTTATATAAAGCAAACCCTTGGCGGCGAAAACGAAGCCGACGACTTTACCGGCGACGCCGAGCCCGACGCGGACTAAAAAACCCTAGGCGGCGCGCTCGATCATACCCTCCACTTGCTTGGCGAATGCTTTCAGATCGCCGCTTTTCACCGTTTCCCTAGGGATCACGATGGCCGCGTCAAGCGCCACATAAATCAAGACATAATCCTTATGTTTCTCCACCCGCAGCATTTCAGCCCAAGGGGTTTTATGCTTGCCGCCCGGAGAGCGCTCCTGCAAACAGTCCGGCTCTATACTCAACCGGTGCACACCGAATAGGGCTTTTTTCTCGGCCGCGCTATATTGCTTGAAAAACTGCCGCCGCATATCAATGCGCATGATAAACGGCGAAGCGAAAGTCCAAGCCACCGCCAAGGCCGCGATATAAGCCGTCGTGGTCCAATCGGCGTAATAAAAGTAATAAAACATCCCGAAAAACAACATAATAGTCGGCGTTATAAACCGGTTCATGCGTATTTTCTTTTGCAACTCAAGATCGTTGGCCAATCTTGTCTCGTTAAAATACAACAAATCTTGTTCCCGGAATTCGTACTCTAGCTCCAACATAGCTTTATTTTTATTATCGGTTGATTAGTGAAAAAAACCAAAATCAATGCATTTTGATCTTGGCATGCGTACTGCGCCGAAAAATATTGGATAAAGTCAACATCGCGGTGCGGAAATAACCATGAATCGCCACCTGATGCATCTTATACAACGACAAATACACCATATAAGCGATAAAACCGCCAACACTGACCGTACCCATCAGACTGCCCATCAGACTGCCCACCGTGCTGTATTTACCCAACGAAACCAACGAACCATAGTCTTGGTACACAAATTCAACCGGCGGCTTGCCGTACAAACGATTAACCAAGGTTTGCGCCAAAGCGGTCGCCATTTGATGCGCGGCTTGCGCCCGCGGCGGCACGTTGCCGGTATGGCCGGCCCATTTGCACGCCGCGCAATCGCCGATAGCGAAAATATCCGGATCGCCCGTGCGCAGAGTAGCATCGACCAGCAACTGATTATTTCCGCTCACTTCCAATCCATCCAAATCGCGCAGCCAATCCGGCGCCTTGATCCCGGCCGCCCACACCTTCAAATCGGCGTCGAAAACCTCGCCGTCATGCGTCAATACAGCGTTTTCAGTCACCTCGATCACCCGCCGGCCCAATTTTAACTGGATGCCCAGCTTGATCAATTGCTGCTGTGTAGCGGCGGACAAGCGCGGCGGCAAAGCCGGCAGCAATTGAGTGGCGGCCTCGATAATGGTAATGTTCACCCGGTCGGAATTCTCCAAACCGTAAGTCGCCAACAAACGCGTGACTTGATGCAACTCCGCCGCCAATTCCACCCCGGTCGCCCCCGCGCCGACGATCACCACCGACAAAGGCTTGTCCTTCAGACTATTTTCCCCCGCGTAGGATTTAACGTAATAAGTCTCAACCAACTGCTTTTGAAAACGGTAGGCCTGGGCAATAGTATCGATAAACATGCAATACCGCTCCACCCCCTTAATGCCAAAAGTATTGCTGACGCTGCCCACCGCCATCACCAAGGTATCGTATTCAAAAATCCGTCGCGGAATTAAAACCTTACCCTCCTCGTTGACCGTCGGACTCACGTAAATTTCCTTGGCGGCGCGATTCAAGCCCTCCATGCGGCCCAAGCGAAACAAAAAATGATTGCGGTGCGCCTGGGCCAGATATTCAATTTCCTCGGCTTCCGCCAAGGTTCCGGAGGCCACCTCATGCAATAAAGGTTTCCAAATATGCGTTGAAACGGCATTCAACAACGTGACTTCAGCCAATCCGGGTTTCCCCAGCTTTCGTCCCAGTCGGGTCGCCAGCTCCAAACCGGCGGCCCCGCCGCCAACTATCAAAATCTTGTGTTTATTGTCAGCCATTATGCTTCCCCTAGTCAGCAACAGTAAATCCGGCAATTGGAGTAAGTCCTTAAGATCTGTCCCATATCTCCCTTAAGAGGCATTATAACCAATGGCCGCCAAGCTCCCGCTGTTTTTTCAGGCCGAAAACAAGACTAAAAGCGCTTCAATCTTGCAACCAACTTGCAACCAACTTGCAACCAACTTGCAGCCAACTCGCAACCAAGTCCAAATTCCATAAATGCCCCCTGCCCCGCGCCTTGCCCCCTGCCACTGCCATAATCCGGTTGCGCCGCCCCCTGCCATGGAATGCCGGAAACAATCTATTCCAAAGTCCATAATTGAAAGCCGGATAGTGTATAATTTGGGTAATTTGCCAAGAAAACGCGCATAACTTACGTTGTCAAACCCCAGCAATCAGTGACTAAAAGAATTAAAACCGTCATCGTCACCAACGTACCCGCGCCCTACCGGGTTCCAGTATGGCGCCGTGTCGCCGCCGATCCTGAAGTCGATTTAAGCGTCATCTTCTGCTCTAAACCGCATATCGACACCCAAACCGCTCCCGATAGCTACGGATTCAAACATTTATTCCTAACCGCTCCCTACTTGGCCATGCAACGCCGTTTTATGCATTGCGACCTCGGCATCTGGGGCGAACTGCGGCGTTTAAACCCTGACCTAGTCATCACCACCGGCTATATTCCGACCTTTTTATTCGCCTTCGCCTGGAGTTGGCTGCATCGCGTCAAACACGTCGTCATGACCGACGGCACGCTGTTCTCCGAACAAACCTTAACCCCCCTGCACAGAATCGTCCGCCGCTGGGTGTTTAAACGCAGCCAAGCCTTTATCGGCGCCTGTCAAGGCTCGGCCGAACTGTTTCGCGGTTACGGCATAGCCGCCGACCACATTCATATAGCTTATTTGTGCGCGGATAACAGCCGATTCGGCCGCCCCCCCAATCAAGCGCAATCCGACTTCATTTTTTGCGGACGCTTCATCCCGCACAAACAGCCGTTGTTCGCCTTGCGCGTAGCCGAGCAAACCGCCCGCAAACTGGGGCGTAAAGTCAGCCTGGACTTCCTCGGCGACGGAGAAATGCTGGCGGAAATGCGCCAACTGGCGCAAGAGCTTGAAGAGCGCGTTACTTGCCGGTTTCTCGGATACGCCAGCCAAGAAGATTTGCCGCAACATTACGCCAACGCCAAAGTTTTTTTATTTCCCACCGCCTGGGACCCATGGGGCGTAGTCGCCAACGAAGCCTGCGCCGCCGGTCTGCCGGTCATCGTATCCCCGCACGCCGGCGTCGCCGGCGAATTGGTGCTGGACAACGTCAACGGCTACATTCGCGAACTGGAAACGGAAGCCTGGAGCGACGCCGCCGCCCGTTTGCTGACCGACGCCGAGCTATACGCCCGGTTTTCCGCCAACAGCCGCGACCAAGTTGCGCATTACACCTACGACGCCTCGGCGCGGGGCATGCTGGCGGCCATCAAACAAGCCGCCGGGGGGCTATAAGCCCGCCGATCGCCTCACTACGCCTAATTCACGCATGCGCCAGCCACCAATTATCATCGCGACCATCACCCGCCCGCGGGGAGAAACCGGCGTGCAAACGCACATTAACGCCTTTGCAGCCTATTTGCGGCGCAAAGGCCTGCCGTGGCGGCTAATAACCCCGTATTCCTATCCCAAATCCGCCGTTTATCCGGTATTCGCGATGCGCAAAATCATAGATAAACTATCCGGCGGCCTCAGCGTCTGGTGGTATCGCTATTGGCATGGCTTCTTTCTGCAACTGGCGCTTAAACCTTTACTGGCCCGCCAAGAAGATTGCGTCATTTACGCTCAATGCCCGGTATCGGCCGCCGCCGCGCTAAAAGCCCGCTCCGGCGTCCGGCAAAAAATCGTCCTGATTGTGCATTTCAATATTTCGCAAGCCGACGAATGGGCGGAAAAAGGCCGCATCGCCTTCGGCTCCAAGCAATACCAAAGTATGCGCGCCTTCGAGGAAACCCTGCTGCCGCGCCTGGACGGTCTCATATTTGTATCCGAATTCATGCGGCTTGAATTAAACCGCCGCATTCCGGCCCTACGGACACTGGCGCAAAGCGTAATTCCCAACTTTATCGCCGATCCCGGCCCCGCCGGCGCGGCGGCATTGGAAAACAAAGGCGACCTGATCGCCATTGGCAGCCTGGAAAGCCGTAAAAATCAAACATACGCCCTTGATATATTAGCGGAACTTCACCGCTCCGGCCATCCATGGACCCTGGATTTTTACGGCGACGGTCCCGACCGCGGGCTATTGCAACAAAAAGCCGCCGCGCTCGGCCTGACTTCCACGGTCAAATTTCACGGCTTTAGGCCGGACGCATCCGCCATGCTTCCGTATTACCGCGCCTGCCTGCATACCGCCAAACTGGAAAACCTGCCTTTAACCTTAATCGAAGCCTTGGCGCAGGGCAAACCGATTTTCGCCGCGCGCCAAGGCGGCGTCGGCGAAATCATCGGCCCTGACGGAATCGCCGGCCGCGCCATCCCGCTGGAAAACCCGGCGCAAGCCGCGCACATCATCGCCGAAGCGCTCACCGATCCAAATTGGCCGGCAATGGCAGCCGTGGAGGCAAGACGACGCTACCAACAGTTTTTTGCCGAAGAGACCGCCGCCGCAAAATTAATTGACTTCCTTTACCGTCAATTAGGATAGAATTCCAAGACTGAATCAACCGCAGTTGCATGCAAACCCGGAGGGATCCCATGCGCATCGTGTTCGATGCCTACGAATTAGTTCGCGGCCAAGGAAAAAGCATAGGTATCTACAATTACGCTAAAAATCTGCTGCACGCCATGGCGGAAAACTTGCCGCCGCCAATCGAAATCAGCGTTCTGTGCAACGGCGTCAACCTAGCCGACTTCACCACCGGACATCCGCGCATCATTCCCATTTGCGTCCAAAGCAGCGCGCCCAGCAAAACCCAACGCTTGATTTGGCATTTCGGCGCCGCGGCCTGGCGCATAAAATCCATGAATGCCGACTGGTATTTTTCACCCAAGGGATTCTGCCCGTTCGGCGTCAAGCTAGGTTCGCCCAAAACCCGGACCGCCGTTGTGATACATGATTTGATCCCCCTATGGTACGCCGAACATTTTCCAGGTCACTTCGGCCGCCTAGAAGAACTATTCATCAACCGTTCCTTGACCGCCAGCGCCAAATACGCCGACAAAATCATCGCCATCTCCCAGGCCACGGCCGCCGATATTGAGGCGCGCACCGGACGCCGGCGCGGGCTTAAAGTCATTTACAACGGCATTCCCTTCCGGTCGCCGGGACCTAGACCGCACCCGGAACCTTATTTATTCGCCATGGCATCACTTTTGCCGCATAAAAACGCTCAAGGCGTGTTGGCCGCTTACCAAGCCTACCGCTCCCTGGTTGACCAACCGCTCCCTTTAATGCTTTGCGGCGTGCCCGATGTGCGGGAAACTGGCGTCACTTCAATTACCGGCGTCTACGACAGCGACCTGCACGCCTATTACGCGCACACCGAATTATTCATTTTTCTTTCACGCGCGGAAGGTTTCGGCTTCCCGCCGGTGGAAGCCTTGTCTCACGGCGCCAGAGTCCTATGCAGCGATCTTCCGGTATTGCGCGAAGTTACGCGCAATCTGGCTGAATATACCCCTCTCGACGATGCCAATAAAATTGGCGCAAAAATTGCTGAAATCATTGACAAAGAGGATTTCCATGCACAACGGGTCCTCCGGCAAAAAATTTTAGAAGTATATTCCTGGCAGGCCTGCGCTCGTCAACTATTTGAATTCATTACAGAATAATTCAAATCCATTTTTTAGTGCCTCTTGGGTTCAAATTTTATACGGTTGCGGCGCGCCTCGCTAGCCAAGCGCCACTGCTAGATTGTGGTGCGACGGTTACTACTTTGGGCAAATAAACTAAATCTGAACGTTATTATTGGCGGCCGACGCCGGACAACCGCTCGCACCAGCCTTGTACAGCATTGATTTTAATATGAAATATATCCAGACACACACATTGATTCATATAACCTGAATCCGTGTTACGAGTAGTTTAAGGGAGGTCATCCGAGTTTTCGGCTCGATTTTTAAAATATATCCTTCATCAATCAAAACTACAAACCCCCTTTATCAAGCCCTCAATCGCAAAAACGTATCGATTTTCTAGT
>CAIYSZ010000095.1 GCA_903928965.1 uncultured Pseudomonadota bacterium | reverse complement strand
GTCGGCGAAGACGAGGCGAACATCAAGGAAGGGCGTATTTCCATCGGTTCGCCAATCGCCCGCGCCTTGATTGGCAAGCAAGAAGGCGACTCCGTGGTGGTGAAGGCGCCGGGCGGTAGTACCGAGTATGAAATTATTTCGGTCGAGTATATTTAATTCCGTCGCCAGCCGGTTTTAAGCCGCGAGGGCGGGTTTTTGGCGCTGGCGGCGGGGTTTTCTGGATGGGGTTTTTCCGAAACAGAACCGCGACTTGGCCTATGCTTTGCACCAGCTCCGCGCCGGTGGCGCGGCAAATGTCATCGGCGTAAGATTGCCGTTCCAGTCTTTCCGCTTTCAGTTTTACTTTGATCAGTTCATGCGCCTGCAAGGCGAGGTCGATTTCCTTGAGCACAGCCGGGGTTAGTCCGGCCTGGCCGAGCATGACCACCGGATTAAGGCTGTGGGCTTGCGCCTTGAGTTGTTTCTTTTGTATCGGGTTCACGAGTTTTCCTTGGGTAAACCTACTATTTTACATGATTCTCCGGATTTTTTAACTAGGCATGGCGCGAAGTAAAAGCAGCAGCCAATGGATGCAGGAACATTTTCAGGATGAATATGTCAAAAAAGCTCAGCAGCTAGGTTTGCGCTCGCGCGCGGTGTTCAAATTGATGGAGATTCAGGAAAAGGATCGCATCATCCGGCCGGGTATGAACATAGTGGATTTGGGCGCGGCGCCGGGCGGTTGGTCGGAATACGCGCGTTCCTTGCTGGCTAAAACGGATAAGGTGGTGGCCTTGGATTTGTTGCCGATAGAACCCATCGCCGGAGTGGATTTCATTCAGGGCGATTTCCATGAGCAAGCGGTATTCGACGAGTTAATGCGGACGCTGGACGGGGCGGCCGTGGATTTGTTGTTGTCTGACATGGCGCCGAATATCAGCGGTAACCGGGAAATGGATCAACCCCGCTCTATCTATTTAGGGGAACTGGCCTTGGAGGCCGCGCATGCATTTCTGCGCAAGGGCGGCGTATTTTTGATCAAGATGTTCCAGGGCGAAGGGTTTGAAGCTTATTTTCAGCAAGTGAAGCTGCATTTCAATTCCGTGGCAATTCGCAAGCCGAAAGCTTCACGCGCCAGAAGCAGCGAGGTGTACATTTTGGCCAAGGGATTTAAGTAGTTGTAATGCATTTATTTTTTGTTTTAATGACTAAATAGCGGCGTCTTTAGTTTGTAGCCTGTAGGCTAATAACTAAACTTTACTATTTATAGGTATATTAAAAAGTAATTATTTTATCCGGAATTTTGTTAAGTTTGCCTTGATTTGTGGTATCTTAAACCCAATCTCAAGAATATATCACTCTCAATCCGCCGGTCGCTAGACCGTCGAGAAGTCTGGTATGCGTAGTAGCCGGATGGCGAGTTTTCTAAGATAGAGGATGCGGGTAATCCTAATAAAATTACACGGTTTTTATGATGCTAACGCCTGTTTGCTTGGGCCGGAGTATGTAAATTGAATGATATGATGAAAAATGTTGCGTTGTGGGTCGTCATCGCCGTGGTGTTGATGGCGGTGTTCAATAATTTTGGCGCTAAATCGGTGCGTAGCGACTCCAACCTGTCTTACACTCAACTGATCGACGCGGTGAAGGCCGGTCAGGTGCAGCAGGTGCAGATTGCCGACAACACGATACGCGGCAGAATGCAAAGCGGCGAGAAGTTTAAGACTTATATGCCGAACGATCCGCATTTGATAGACGATTTGCTGGCTAATGATGTGGAGATTTCCGTTCAGCCGCCTGAAGAGCCGTCGATGTTGATGCAGATGTTCGTATCCTTCGGGCCGATCTTGCTGTTGATCGCGGTGTGGGTGTTTTTCATGCGCCAGATGCAGGGCGGCGGCGTTGGCGGCCGCGGCGGAGCCATGGGTTTTGGCAAATCCAAGGCGCGCATGCTGGATCAGGATCAAAACAAAGTCACTTTCGCCGATGTGGCGGGTTGCGACGAGGCCAAGGATGAAGTGGCCGAAATGGTTGATTTTTTGAAGGATCCGGCTAAGTATCAACGTTTGGGCGGTAAAGTGCCGCGCGGCGCTTTGATGGTGGGCCCTCCTGGCACCGGTAAAACGTTGTTGGCGCGGGCCATCGCCGGCGAGGCGAAAGTGCCGTTTTTCACGATTTCCGGTTCGGATTTTGTGGAGATGTTTGTCGGCGTCGGCGCTTCCAGGGTGAGGGACATGTTCGAGCAGGCGAAAAAACATGCGCCGTGCATTATTTTTATCGACGAGATTGATGCGGTGGGCCGTTCGCGCGGCGCCGGCCTGGGCGGCGGCAACGACGAGCGGGAACAAACCTTAAACCAGTTATTGGTGGAAATGGACGGTTTTGAAGGTCACGAGGGTATTATCGTGGTTGCCGCGACCAACCGAGCCGATGTGTTGGATAAGGCTTTAT
>CAIYSZ010000094.1 GCA_903928965.1 uncultured Pseudomonadota bacterium | reverse complement strand
GCGACGCCCAAGGACCGCTGGCTGTATTTCATCAAACACGCCGGCGACTTGAGCTTCATTCCGGAAACCCTGGCGCGGGAGCCGCAAATCCAACATGCGTTCGACATCGCCAACAAGGCCGGTTTATCCGAGGAAGAGTTGGAAGCGCAGCACAAGCGCCATGATTTTATTATCTTGCAGCGCGGATCGCTGAAAAAAGCCAGAAACGACGGTTGGCGAGATGGCAGGATAGAGGGAATAGCCGAGGGAAAACAAGAAAAAGCCTTGGAAATCGCTAGACAGCTTTTGAACGTATTGGACGACGCCACGATAGCCGCTAAAACCGGCTTGCTGGTTGAAGAGGTGACCGAATTGCGGGGCGGGGATTAATAGCGCGGCTATTGCTAAAAAGTTGGAGAATAGGGCCATGGTACGATACCTCATTTATTAAAGTCTACTTCCAGATGCATTGCAGCCTATCATCATTGCCGATTGAGCGTCAATAAAGGGCCGAAAGCTGGTATTCAATGAATGAGAGCCAAATAAATCAAGGTCTTAACGGAGCCGGAATGCCTTGTTCCAGGTAGTTTTTGAAGTCGGCTAGGACTAAGTCGTGGTCGAAGGCGAGGGGGGGTAAGTTGTCGAAGGTGTAGAGGCCTGAGTTTTTGGCGTCGTCGCCGGCTTTGGGCAGGCCGTGGGCGGTGGCGATGTAGACGGCGGTGACGGTGTGGTTGCGCGGGTCGCGGTTCGGGTTGGAGTAGATGCCCAGTAGGGCGGTTAGGGTGACGTCCAGGCCGGTTTCTTCCTTGGCTTCGCGGATGGCGGCGCTTTCCAGGGTTTCGCCGACATCGACGAAGCCGCCGGGGATGGCCCAGCCGTAAGGCGGGTAGGCGCGTTCTATCAGTACGAACGGGCGTTCGGGCAGGTCTAGCAGTTGGATAATGGCATCGGCGGCTAGCAGAGGGGTGACGGGTTTACTCATAATCTGGGCTCTAGAAAGTGATTGTCGGGTTGTCTTCGGGGTCTCTAATGATAGCCCGGAACGGGCGAAAAGTGAAAGCCGTGTTGCGCTTTTTGGGCAGGTTACTCTCATGGGTATTGTTATAATTTATTGATATAAAGTGGTTTTATATGTTTTGGCCGGGGCGGGCGGCGGGTTTGGCCGCGGCGGGATAAAAATTGTTATCGACCTGTATGCCATAATTTCGTAAAATTAGGCTGTTTGATTGTATTTTGGACGGGATCAGTCGCCAGGCTTATCCCGTTTTCTATGTCTGAAGGTGACCAATTTGAATAAATCCGCATTACTGGTTTTAGAAGATGGAACGGTTTTTCATGGCAAAGCGATAGGCGCCGACGGTTGCTCTGTCGGCGAGGTGGTGTTCAATACGGCTTTGACCGGTTATCAAGAAATTTTGAGCGATCCTTCCTATGCGCGGCAGATTGTGACGCTGACCTATCCGCATATCGGAAATGTCGGGGCCAATCCGGAGGATGATGAGTCGGAAAGGGTATTCGCCAGCGGATTGGTGATTAGGGATTTGCCTTTAATGGCCAGTAGTTGGCGGAAAAAACAGGATTTGCCGGACTATTTGCGGGAACGGAATGTAGTGGCGATTGCCGATATAGATACGCGCAAGCTGACGCGAATCTTGCGCGACAAGGGCGCGCAGCGCGGTTGCGTGATGGCCGGCGACGCGCTGGACGAAGCGGCGGCGCTCAAGGCGATTGTAGGGTTTTCGGGTCTCCAGGGCCTGGATTTGGCCAAGGAAGTGACGGCGGCGGCGCCGTATGTATGGGACGAGGATGTGTGGACCTTGAGCGCGGGTTACGCCAAGGGCAAAGCCGCGCGCTTGCATGTGGCGGCTTATGATTTTGGGGTGAAGCGCAATATTTTGCGCTTGCTGGTGAACCGCGGTTGCAAGATGACGGTCGTTCCGGCAAAGACGCCGGCGGCCGAAGTGTTGGCCTTAAATCCGGATGGCGTGTTTTTGTCCAACGGACCGGGCGACCCGGAGCCGTGCGATTACGCGATTCAAGCGATTAGAGAATTGTTGGCGGTCAAATTGCCGGTGTTCGGCATTTGTTTGGGGCATCAGCTGTTGGCCTTGGCCAGCGGAGCTAAAACCGAGAAAATGAAATTCGGCCACCACGGCGCGAATCATCCGGTGCAGCAGTTGTCTAGCGGCAAGGTGATGATAAGCAGTCAGAACCATGGTTTCGCGGTTAGCGAGGCATCGTTGCCGGCGAATGTACGCGCCACTTACCGTTCCTTGTTCGACGGTAGTTTACAGGGCATAGAGCGCACGGATTGTCCGGCGTTCAGCTTTCAGGGCCACCCGGAGGCTAGTCCCGGCCCGCGCGATGTTGAGTTTTTGTTCGATGAATTTGTCGCCTTGATGGATCAGGCTCGTTCTCACTAGTTTGTTTATAGAAGTAGTTATATGCCAAAAAGAAGCGATTTAAAATCCATTTTGATCATCGGCGCCGGGCCGATTGTGATCGGTCAGGCCTGCGAGTTCGATTACTCCGGCACCCAGGCGTGCAAGGCCTTGCGCGAGGAGGGTTTTCGGGTGATTCTGGTCAACTCGAACCCGGCCACGATTATGACCGATCCGGACATGGCCGATGTGATTTACATAGAGCCAATTAATTGGCAGACGCTGGCTAAGATTATCGAAAAAGAGCGTCCGGATGCGATTTTGCCGACCATGGGCGGGCAAACCGCGTTGAATTGCGCCTTGGCGCTGGATAAACACGGCGTGTTGGCTGAATTCGGCGTGGAGATGATAGGCGCGACCAAGGAAGCCATTAACAAGGCCGAGGACCGCGATTTGTTTAAGCAGTCGATGCATAAAATCGGCCTGGGCGTGGCGCTCTCGAATGTGGCGCATAGTCTGGAGGAAGCGTTTGCGGTACAGGAGTCGGTGGGCTATCCGACGATTATCCGGCCCTCGTTCACCATGGGCGGCAGCGGCGGCGGCATTGCCTATAACCGCGAGGAATTTATCGAGATTTGCGAGCGCGGCTTGTCCTTGTCGCCGACCAACGAGTTGTTGATCGAGGAGTCGGTGCTGGGTTGGAAGGAATTCGAGATGGAGGTGGTGCGCGACCGCAATGATAATTGCATTATCGTGTGCGCCATCGAGAACTTTGACCCGATGGGGGTGCATACCGGCGATTCGATCACCGTGGCTCCGGCGCAGACCTTGACCGATAAGGAATATCAAATCATGCGCGACGCGTCGCTGGCGGTGTTGCGCGAGATTGGCGTGGATACCGGCGGTTCAAACGTGCAGTTTGCGATTAATCCGCAAGACGGCCGCTTGATCGTGATCGAAATGAATCCGCGGGTGTCGCGTTCGTCGGCTTTGGCATCCAAGGCTACCGGTTTTCCGATTGCCAAGGTGGCCGCGAAATTAGCGGTGGGTTATACCTTGGACGAATTGCGCAATGAGATTACCGGCGGTTTGACCCCGGCGTCGTTTGAGCCTTCCATCGATTATGTGGTGGTCAAGGTGCCGCGTTTTGCGTTTGAAAAATTCCCGCAAGCCAATGACCGTTTGACCACGCAGATGAAGTCGGTCGGCGAGGTGATGGCGATAGGCCGCACCTTTCAGGAGTCGCTGCAAAAAGCATTTCGCGGCTTGGAGATTGGGGTGCATGGCTTGGACGAGATTATTGATATTTCCGAGCCGAACGCGATTAATACCATTTTGCGCGAAATGCGCTACCCCGGCCCGCAACGCTTATGGTATCTGGCGGATGCGTTTCGCGCCGGCTTGAGCTTTGAGGAAGTGCACGAGGCTTCAAGAATCGAGCCGTGGTTTTTGGCGCAGGTCGAGGATTTGATTATTACCGAACAATCCTTGTCCAGCAAAACTCTGGCCACTCTGGAGCCGGGCGAGTTGCGGCGCTTAAAGCGCAAGGGTTTTTCCGATGCGCGCTTGGCTAAATTGTTAGACGCCCAGGAGTCCGAGGTGCGCCATGTGCGGCATAAGCTGGGGGTGCGGCCGGTGTATAAGCGCATCGATTCTTGCGCGGCGGAATTTACTTCGGATACCGCTTATATGTATTCTACATATGAGCAGGAGTGCGAGGCGCGGCCATCGCAGCGGGAAAAGATTATTATTCTCGGCGGCGGGCCTAACCGTATCGGTCAGGGTATAGAGTTCGATTATTGTTGCGTGCACGCGGCCTTGGCTTTGCGCGAGGACGGTTATGAAACGATTATGATTAATTGTAATCCTGAAACCGTGTCCACCGATTTTGATACCTCCGATCGCTTGTATTTCGAGCCGTTGACCTTGGAAGACGTGCTGGAGATTGTGTATCTGGAGCAGCCTAAGGGCGTGATCGTGCAATACGGCGGTCAAACGCCGTTGAAATTGGCGCGGGCGCTGGAGGCGGCCGGGGCGCCGATTATCGGCACCTCGCCGGACTCCATAGATTTAGCCGAGGACCGGGAGCGGTTCCAGAAATTGCTGGAGCGCTTGCACTTATTGCAGCCGCCCAATGCCACCGCGCGTTCGGTGGAGCAGGCGGTGGCTTCAGCCAGACAGTTGGGTTATCCTTTGGTGGTGCGTCCGTCTTACGTGTTGGGCGGCCGGGCGATGGAGATTGTTTGCGACGAGGAGAGTCTGCGCCGGTATATGAAAGAGGCGGTCAGCGTATCCAATGATGCTCCGGTTTTGCTGGACCTATTTTTGGATGACGCGGTTGAGATGGACGTGGACGCGATATACGATGGTGAGACGGTGTTGATCGGCGGCTTGATGGAGCATATTGAGCAAGCCGGGGTGCATTCCGGCGATTCCGCGTGTTCGATTCCGCCTTACAGCTTGTCCGCCGCGATGCAGGATCAATTGCGGGCGCAGGTGGCTAAATTAGCCGAGGCTCTGGGCGTGCGCGGCTTGATGAACACGCAATTTGCCATTCAAGGCGATAAGATTTTCGTACTGGAAGTCAATCCGCGCGCTTCCCGCACCGTGCCGTTCGTGTCCAAGGCCACCGGTTATCCGCTGGCTAAAATCGCGGCGCGCTGCATGGCCGGTCAGTCGCTGAAGCAGCAAGGGGTGACCAAGGAGCGGATTCCTAGCTATTATTCGGTAAAGGAAGCGGTGTTTCCGTTTATCAAATTTCCTGGCGTGGATCCGTTGCTGGGGCCGGAAATGAAGTCCACCGGCGAGGTGATGGGGGTTGGCAAGACCTTCGCCGAGGCGTATGCTAAATCGCAATTCGCCGCCGGGGTGGAATTGAGCCAAAACGGCAAGGCCTTGATTAGCATTCGCGACGCGGACAAGCCTAAATTGCCGGAGTTGGCCGCCATGTTGTTGGCCAAGAATTATGAAATCGCGGCCACGCCGGGCACCGCGCGCGCGTTGCGCGAGGCGGGCATTCCGTGCCAGGAAGTGTTCAAAGTGCATCAAGGCCGTCCGCATACCGTGGATATGATTAAAAACGGCGAAATTCACATGGTGGTGAATACCACCGACGGCTTGCGGGCGATTGCCGATTCGTTCACCATGCGCCGCGAGGCGTTGCAGCGGAAAGTCAGTTATTACACCACGCTCGCCGGCGCCAAGGCGGCTTGTCAGGCTTTGGGCGAGTTATCAGGGGGCGACGTCAATCGCTTGGCCGATTTGCATCGGACGTTTTTATCCGAGCAATAGTCGGAATAGTCAGTCAGCAAGGCAGTAGTTTGCAAGTTTTTGGAGGTTATGTATGGTTAAAGTGCCTTTAACCGTGTCCGGCGCGAATAAATTGCGCGCTGAATTAGAGGAATTGAAGTCGGTGATTCGGCCGCGCATCATTCAAGCCATCGCCGAGGCGCGTGAGCACGGCGATTTGAAGGAAAACGCCGAATATCATGCCGCGCGCGAGCAGCAAAGCTTCGCCGAGGGGCGGATTGCCGAGATTGAGGCGAAGTTGTCCAACGCCAATATTATTGACGTCACGAAAACCGACGCCGGCGGCAAGGTGGTGTTCGGAGCTACGGTGGAGATCGAAGAGGTTGAAACCGGCAAGCTGGTGAAATATCAAATCGTCG
>CAIYSZ010000093.1 GCA_903928965.1 uncultured Pseudomonadota bacterium | reverse complement strand
GGGGTGTGGGAGGCATGGATGCCGACCCCAAGCCTACACGGATGTATTCACGGCGTCCCCCGGCAACCGTTCCCGGCCGCCAAGGCCGACATGGCGCCGACGGTTTTTTGCTTAACCTGACATTTAAGTTATTACCTACATAACAGCCCAACAACCAAAACTATAACAAAGAGCGATATGTTAAAAGGTTTTTTACAGCGTCTACTGACCCTCCTGTTCCGTATCCGCATCACCGGCCTGGAGCATTACCACGCCGCCGGCGACCGCGTACTGATCGTCGCCAACCACAGCTCCTTTCTGGACCCGCTACTGCTCGGCGTCTTCCTGCCGGACGACATCACCTTCGCCATCAACACCCACATCGCCCAACGCTGGTGGTTAAAACCCTTTCTAGGCCTATCCACCGTATTCCCGGTCGATCCCACCCACCCCATGTCGCTAAAAGACCTGATCCATCAACTACAAACCAACCGCAAAACCGTCATATTCCCCGAAGGCCGCATCACCAACACCGGCTCATTGATGAAAATATACGACGGCCCGGCCATGGTGGCCGCCAAAACCGGGGCCGCCATACTCCCCGTCCGCATCGCCGGCTCCGAATTCAGCCGCTTCTCCAAACTGCAAGGCAAAACCCGGCTACGCTGGCTGCCGCGCATCAGCCTCCACATCCTGCCGCCCACCAGCATCCACCAACAAAATAACGGCGACGGCAAAGCGCGCCGCCGCCATAACGGCCAAATCCTAGCCGACATCATGACCGAAATGATGTTCGTCACCAGCAGCTACCGGCGCACCATTTTCTCCGCGCTACTGCAAGCCCGCCACGATTACGGCGGCGACTTCCCGGTCGTGGAAGACCTGGAACGCAAACCGCAAACCTACAACCAACTCATCACCCGCGCCATCATCGTCGGCCGCCTGATAAAACCGCTATCCCAAGACGGAGAATATATCGGCGTGCTACTACCCAACAGCGCTAAAACCCTAAACCTAGCGCTTGGCCTGCAACTATACCGCCGCGTGCCGGCCATGCTCAACTTCTCCGTCGGCGTCGCCGCCATGCTCGCCGCTTGCCGGCTGGCGCAAATCAAAACCGTGCTGACCTCGCGCAAATTCATAGAACTGGCCAACCTCGGCGACGAAGCCGCGCAACTGGCTGAACACGTCCGCCTAATTTACCTTGAAGACCTGGCCGCCCGAATAAAACCGCTAGATAAACTCAGCGGACTGCTAGCAGCCGCCACCGCCGACTACTGGTACGCCGCCGCGCCGGAACACGCCGACCTGCCCGCCGTCGCCTTATTCACCTCCGGCTCCGAAGGACATCCCAAAGGCGTGGTCTTATCGCACGCCAACATCGTGGCCAACCATAAACAAGTCAAGGCGCGCATAGACTTCACCCCGCAAGACGTACTGCTGAACTTCCTGCCCATGTTCCATTCCTTCGGCTTCAGCGTCGGCAGCCTGCTGCCGGCGCTGAACGGCATGCGCTGCTTTCTATACCCGTCACCGCTGCATTACGGCGTCATACCTGAAATGGCCTACGAAATCGACGCCACCGTCATTTTCGGCACCAACACCTTTTTCGCCGCCTACGCCAAAAAAGCCCACCCTTACGACTTCCGCAGCGTACGCTACGCCGTGGCCGGCGCGGAAAAACTGCAAGAAACCACCCGCCAAACCTGGCTCAACAAATTCGGCATCCGCATCCTAGAAGGTTACGGCGCCACCGAAACCGCGCCGGTG
>CAIYSZ010000092.1 GCA_903928965.1 uncultured Pseudomonadota bacterium | reverse complement strand
CGGCGGGCAGCCAGCCGCTACTTAGGTAATCGCCAATCACCCATTTGCCGGGATCGGCGGCATGCGGGCGTTTGTAGGCGGCGCTGACGCGGAGTTGCCGTTGCCAGTGGAGTTGAAAAATTAAAGGAAAGGGTATGGCTTTATCAATGCCGGCCAGCACTTCATTATGCACAACACCCGTTTTCAGTTGCAAGTCTATCACCTGAATTTCCGGCGCTTCAGGTTTGCCGGGCAGATTGACGATTTCCGGGGCCAGTTTGTATTGCCAGACGATTTGTTCTACTTGCTGAACGAAAAGACGCTTCAAAGCCTTACCGGCGGCGGAGTGCTCGTAAATTTTATGTTTCGGTATCGCCCGCCCAAATTTGGCCTGCGATGGATAATCGTAAAGCACTGGCGTCATGGCGCGGCCTGTATTACCAAGAAGGCGATCAATTCAAACTCATCCAGCCCGGCAATGGCATTAACCAGCGCCGTGGTTTTGCCGCCGCTAAACAAGCTGTCGATATCCTTTTGCTCTTTGACATCCAGCATGCCGAGTATGGCTTGATTCAGCAAGCCTGAATAGACTTGCATGTCGCGGCCGTCGCGAGTGGCTTTGTTAAACGATTTACACGCTTCCGGCAACGGTTGCTGGCGGTTTTTGCAGGCGGCTCTGACTAAATCCAGCAGGCGTTTGACTTCGGTATGGTTGCCGATAATTCGACCGTCCATGCCGATATAGATAAGGTAATACGGATGCAAACGGTTATGCTGATTGACGCTCAAGCCGTGGTTGCGGTTGCGCAAGGTAAAAATAACGCCGGGCTCCAATCCTATTTGGCTGTCGGCGGGCGCGACGGCATGCAGGCCATTGGGCACATTGGCCAAGTCGCCGTGGGTTTTAAGATAATTCAGCAAGTCCATTCTGAAATCATTCAGCCCCAAGTCGGTAATATTGACCCCGGTTTTAAGGTCTTCCAGTTCGATCACTTCGTCCTGCAAGCGGCGCAATTGCTCCTTGCGGTAGGCTACTTCGTGATTTTGGGTGGTCAATACGTTGTCGTCGCCGGTGGCGCTAACGTCGGCGATTACCATGCGGTTTTCAACACGTTCTTTCAGATTAATGTATTCGTCCAGTGTCATGTCCGGCCAGTAGTTGACCAGCTGGATCACGGCATTCGGCGAGCCGATGCGGTCTACCCGGCCAAAGCGCTGTATGATGCGCACCGGATTCCAATGAATGTCGTAATTGATTAAGTAATCGCAGTCTTGCAGATTCTGGCCTTCGGATATGCAATCGGTGCCGATCAACAAGCTAATTTCGGCGGGCTCTTGCGGCAAGATGCTGGCCTTGCTTTTGGAGCGCGGCGAAAACAGCGTCAGCAGTTCTTGAAAATCGTAGCTCTTTGTTAAGGTGGACTTTGGGCTAGCGCTGCCGGTGACTTTGGCGGTGTGCAGTTGCCAGCCTTCCAGAAAATCGGCGGACAGATTGTCAAACAGATAATCGGCGGTATCAGCGAAGGCGGTGAACACCAGCACTTTTAAATTACCAGGGTTGATCGGCCGCGCTAATTTGTTCCGGATTTGCTGTTTCAAATGCTGAAGTTTCACGTCTTCCGCCGGAGTGACCTTGTGCATATCCTCCAGCAAGGTTTTGATCAAAAATAAATCCGCTTGCAGATCGTGACGCCAGGAAGGCAAGTCCATGTCGGCCAGATTAATTTGCACTTTATTACCAATGCTGGCGTCATCATCCGGCAAGGGAAAGTCGTCGCCGTCGTCGTCTAGGTTTTCCAAAGCGCCGCTAATGTCATTAAACGCAGCCTGTTGGCCGTCCCGCATGAATTGATCGATTTTCCGCAGGGTTTGTTCATGTTTGGCTTTCAAGCTTTCCAAGGTCAGGCGGAAGGCTTGCACCGAACTTTCCAGCCGCTTGAGTAAATTGGTGGTCATTAAGGCTTGCAGGCTTTTTTCCCGGTCGGCTTGTTTCAGTTTGCCCTTGCCGCCCATGACTTGGGTGTCGTACAGGTCTTCATATTTAGGCAAGCGGCTGGTCAGGATGTAACTGACCGGTGCGTAGACGGCCAGTTTTAGCAATGACAATTGGTTAAAAATTTCATTAAAGCCCATCACGTCGTAGCGGTGGGTCAACTGGCAATGGAATGACAAAGGTTTTAGGCGCGCGGGGAATTTGCCGATGTCGGCGGTATCGTAAAACATTTCGATATGCTTACGCGAACGGGCGATGGTGACGCTGTCCAGCAATTTAAAAAAATCAAAATCCAATGCATTTAAAATACTGCCGGTGGTGCGTTGCTCGGGCGGTAATTTTGACCATGCATTAAACGCCGCTTGGGCGCGGTTGAAAATCGACTCAATGTCTTTATCCGTTTCTAGCTTTTGGCGTAAATTTTCCGAATCGCCTTCATAGGCCAGCGCCAGCTGATTGCGCAGGTCGGCAAAGCGGTTGTTGACAGGAGTGGCCGACAGCATCAGCACCTTGGTTTTCACGCCTTGTTTAATCACCGCGTTCATTAATTTTTGATAACGGGTTTCCTTGTCCTTGTAAGCGTCGTTGTTGCGAAAGTTATGCGATTCGTCAATCACCACTAGATCATAATTGCCCCAATTGATGCGATTCAACGGCATGCCGAACGATTCGCCGCTGCTGCGTTGCAAATCGGTATGGCACAGCACGTCGTAATTGAAGCGGTCTTTAATGAATATATTAGTGGTTAGATTGCGGTTGTAGGTTAGCCAGTTTTCCGCCAGTTTTTTCGGGCATAGCACCAGCACCGAACGATTGCGCAGTTCGTAATATTTAATGACGGCCAGCGCGGTGAAAGTCTTGCCCAATCCCACGCTGTCGGCCAGAATACAGCCGTTATAGGTCTCCAGCTTGTTGATGATGCCGGTTGCGGCGTCGCTCTGGAAGTTGAACAGCTTTTGCCAGACCAGGGTTTGCCGGTAGCCGGTACGGTCGTTGGGTAAAACATCTTCGGTAATGTCTTCCAGAAATTCATTGAAGATGTTGAAGAGCATCAGGAAGTAAATGCGCTCTGGCGCGTTTTCCTGATAGACCGAGGCAATGTGTTCAGTTAATTGCGCGGTGACGTTTTCGAGCTTCTCCGGGTCGTTCCAGATTTGGCTGAACAAATTCAAATAAATTTGGGTGTGGGTTGGCTCATCCAATTTGTTGACGATGTTAGATAGCGCATTGCCTTGCTGGTAGCCCAGATCAACGGCGGTGAATCCATGCAGCGGCATGTACACCGCCGCGTCACCCTGATTTTCTATGCAGGCGAATTGCTGCATCGGCGCGCGGGTATGATTAGAACGGAACACCGCTTTCCGACTGATCCAATCGGCGCATTCGCGGGCGATGGCGCGTTGGGTCAGTTTGTTCTTGAGCTGGATTTCAAATTCCGTTCCGTAAAAATCGCGTTCGCGGCCGGCCTTGGGAATATGGAATTCGCGTTGTTCTTTTTTGATTTTGTCGCTGACTTCATTTGGAACGAAGGTCGGCGCGGTGAAGATGAACTCTAGCGTGTCTATGCCCTCCAGTTCTTTTTTCAGGGCTTCGTAGGCGTAGATGGAAAAACTGGCGGCGGCAATCCTGAGTTTGGCGTTCGGTTTTAGCGTATTTTTGATGTTGTCGCCGAGCAGGTGGTTGATGTTGTCGATGATTTCCATACGTATGGATTGATGCTTGAATTTTGCTCCTCTGATGACCAAGTATAATAGTTTCAAGCGGTGCGGGTCAGGCTATTTTGTCATGCCGCCATATCCATTGCTCCTTTTAAGTTTGGGCAACTTACTCCGGCATTTGCACTTCGTAGGTTTTTTGTTTTTAGTTAACTCATTTACAACCGCCAGATAGTCGATAATCGCTTCGGTTATATTGTCTAGGCTTGCGCTTGGGTTGCGCCTTGAGAATGACAATCGGGCAATCTTGGCAAAACCGGCCAAACAATCAAGCGGATGATCATTCGGCCGGCCAAAAACTCTATTACTCCTTATGCGCCTCCACCGGAATCTCCAAGCTTAGCTCGTCGCTGACGTGCGGCGCGTATTTGCCTAGGTTGAAATCGCTGCGTTTCAGCGTCGCCTTGACGTTGGCGCCGCAGGCGTCTTTCTTTAGGATCGGGTGCGGCATGCAGAAGAACGAGGTCACGCTCAGGTTGATCGGTTTGCTAATGCCTTTTAAGGTCACCACGCCTTCAACCGCTATCAGTTTGTCGCCGTCGAAAATCAGTTTGTCAGAGACGAAAGTCATTTCCGGGTAATGGGCGGTGTCCAGAAAATCCACGTCTTGGATGTGTTGGTTGAACAGGGCGGAGCCGGTGTCCACCGAGCGGGTGTCTACGCTCACTTCCACCGAGCCTGTGTGCGCCGCCAAATCAATGACGATTTTACCGCTCACCTTGTCGAAGCGGCTGGTTTGGGTGGAATAGCCGAAATGACTGTACGAGAAGCGCGGCAAGGTGTGCGCATCGTCTATCACATAAGTTTCCGGGGCGGCGGCGGCGCTGGCGCAATATAGCGCGGCGTAAAAGGCTAATAAACTGCGAAACTTCATAGGAATGCTCCAAAAATAGAAAAAAATATTAAGCCGCGGCCAATTCGGTCAACCGTTGCCGCGCGGCGTTCAGTGCGCTTTCCTTTGTGTCCGGCGTGATGTTCAGGCCTTCGGCGTACACGAATTCGATGGTTTTAATGCCTAAAAAACTAAAAAAATCGCGTACATAACCGGTTTCGGTGTCCAGCGCGGTGCCGGCGTAAAAACCGCCGCGCGAGGCGAACACATAAGTCGGTTTGTCGGCCAGCAAGCCTTCCGCGCCTTGTTCGGTGTATTTAAATGTCAGGCCGGCGCGGGAGATTTGGTCCAAATACGCTTTTAAGGTGCTAGGTATGCCGAAGTTGTACATCGGCAGCCCGATCACCAAGACGTCGGCTTGTTTCAGTTCAGCGATCAGCGCATCGGATAAATCCGCCAAGGCTTGTTGCTCCGGTGTGCGCGCCTCGGCTGGGGTGGAAAACGCGGCGATGTGTTCAGCGCTGAAATGCGGCAGCGGCTCTGCGGCTAAATCGCGCACGATCACTTGTCCGCCAGGGTGTTGCGTTTGCCATTGGGCGGCGAATTCGTTGGCCAGTTGGCTGGAATAGCCGGCGTCGCCGAAGATGCTGGTTTTCAGTTGCAATAATGTTGCCATGGTTGTGTCCTTCCAGTTTGGGTAAGTTTTAACATACGGGCGTATTAAACTATTTATTTTATCGAATGAAAAGTATAATATTTAGGCTTAATTTATCAGTTTTTTTGAAAAGAGTATGAGCTCGCATATCAGTCTGGAGCAATGGCGCGCCTTGGTGGAGGTGGTAGACGCCGGCGGCTACGCGCAAGCCGCCGCAAAATTGTGCAAAAGCCAGTCCGCCCTGAGTTATGCCGTGCAAAAAATCGAAACCCAGCTTGGGGTCAAGGCGTTTGAAACCCAAGGCCGCAAGGCGGCGCTGACGCCGACCGGGCAAATGTTGTATCGGCGGGCGCAAGTATTGTTGCACGAAGCCCACGAATTGGAGCAAGCGGCGAAAAAATTGTCCGCCGGCTGGGAGGCGGTGATTAATCTGGCGACGGAAATACTTTACCCCATTGATTTATTGCTGGCAGGTCTGGAGCAATTCGGCCGCGAAAGCGGCGGCGCGCGCATTGAAATATTGGAAACCGTGCTTAGCGGCGCGACGGACGCTCTGATCAAGGGCGAGGCGGATCTGGCCATAACGCCTGTGCTGCCGCCAGGCTTTCTCGGTGATTTGATCTTGCGCGTGCGCCTGGTGGCGGTGGCGCACGCCGACCATCCGCTGCATTGTCTGGGGCGAGAGCTAAGCCCTCAGGATTTGCGCCCGCATCGGCATATTGTGGTGCGCGATTCCGGAACCAAGCGCGATCAGTGCACGATGTCGGTGGAAATCGACCGTCGCTGGACGGTGGGGCAAATCGCCACCTCTATCCGCGCCGTCAGTTTAGGTCACGGCTTCGCCTGGCTGCCCGAGGCGCACATCCGTGAAGAATTGGCCAGCGGCCTGTTAAAGCCGCTGCCGTTGCGCGAGGGCGGGGTCCGCGAAGCGCCGTTGTATCTGGTGGTGGCCAATCCTGAATTGGCCGGCCCCGGCGTGAGGCGGCTGGCGGAGATTTTGCGCGCTCAGGGCGAGGCGGCCGCCTAAATCCTGAACGGCGAATATCCGCTACAATAAACCCGTGTCCGTATCCAGATCTTCCCGCCATGTTCATCCTGCACAGTTCCAATAAAACCGAAAACTTGCTGGCGCACGTGCAAGCGGTGTTGAACGCAGCGCCGTTGGATTCGGTGTTCGCGGCGGAAGTGTTTTTGATTCAAAGTCAGGGCATGGAGCGCTGGCTGTCGCAGCAATTGGCCTTGCAACAGCAGGTTTGCGCCAATTTCCGCTTTTTGTTTCCGGTCAATTTTCTAAATACGCTGAGCGAGCGCCTGTTGGGCGGCGAAACCGACCGCGCCTTTGATCGTTCGCTGTTGTTGTGGCGCTTGGAGGATTTGCTGCGCGACAGCGGCGGCGAGCCGGACTATTTGCCGTTGCAAGGCTTTTTAAGCGGCGGCGACGTGGATTTGAAACGCTACCAATTGGCGCGGCAACTGGCGCAATTGTTCGACCAATACCAAATTCAGCGCCCGGAACTGTTGGAAGCATGGTTACAGGGGAAGCAACTGCATCAAGCGCCGGCGGAAATCTGGCAAGGCCGTTTGTGGCGCGCCTTGGTGGAGCGGCTAGGCCCGCGCCACCGCGGCGAGCAATGGCGCGCGGCGGCGGAATGGCTGCGGCAAAATCCGCCCGGCGCGTTCGCCGCCGTGCTGCCGGAGCGCATTTCCGTATTCGGCGTCAACAGCATGCCGCCGTTGTTGCTGGTTTATCTGAATGCCTTGGCCCTGCATTGCGACGTGCATTTGTATTTATTGAATCCGTCGCGGGAATATTGGGCCGAACTGCCCGGCAAACGCCAAGCCAGCCTGGAGGCGGATGCGCCCACCGCCCACCCCTTGTTGAGCAAGCTAGCCTGGTTGGGGCGGGATTTTCAACAATTGCTGTTGGAGCAGTCGGCGTTTGATCTGGAACCCTGCAGCTTTGAAGAGCATGCCGGCTTAACCAATCTCAGCCAATTGCAAAACGCCATCCTGCGCAATGATCCAGGCGTTTGCCCGCTCGTCGCCGACGGCTCCATCAGCGTGCATAGCTGCCATTCGCGGCTGCGGGAGGCGCAGGTATTGAAAAACCTGCTGTTGGACGCCTTGCAGGGCAACCCGGATTTACAATGGCGCGACATCGTGGTGATGGCTCCCGACATGCAAGCCTACGCGCCGTTTATTAGCGCGGTGTTCGCCGATATTCCGCACGCGGTGGCCGACCGCGGCCTAGCGGGGCAAGATGAATGCCTGCAAATCGTCTCGCAATTTTTGGCACTGCTGCCTAGCCGCTTCGGTTGGCAAAGCGTGCTGGATTTATTGGAGCAGCCCTTGGTGGCGGCCAATTTTGAGCTGGGCGAGTCCGATCTGGCCTTGATCCGGCATTGGGTGGCGGAAACCAATATCCGTTGGGGGCTATCCGCCGCTCACCGGCAAGCGCTGGATTTACCCGCGCTGGACGCCAATACCTGGGAAGCCGGCCTTGCCCGCTTGTTTACCGGCTACGCCAGCGGCGACGGCGAAACCTTTATCGGCGGCGTATTGCCGTACGCGGAGCTGGAGGGTTCGGCCAGCGCCGCCCTGGGCGGTTTGTACGCTTTTTTGCAAACGCTGTTCGCCGCCGCCGCAGACCGCGACAGCCGCAAATCGCTGGCGGAATGGCGGGTTTGGCTGGAAGCTTACGCGCAGGATTTAATCGGCGCGGCCGAGCCGCAAATCTGGCAACCGCTGCGGGATATTCTGGCGCAATGGGCGGAAATCGGCGAATTGCACCGGCATCCGCTGTCTTTGAGCGTAATCCGGCAATGGCTGGCGCAGCAAGTGGAGGAAACCCGTTCCAGCCAGGGCTTTTTACGCGGCCAATTGACGTTTTGCTCCATGTTGCCGATGCGTTCCATTCCGTTCGCCGTGATTGCCTTGCTGGGCATGAACGACGGCGAATTTCCGCACGCCGCGCGCGCGGCCAGTTTTGATTTGCTAAGCGCCTATCCGCGTCCGGGCGACCGCTCGCGCCGCAATGATGACCGCTATCAGTTTTTGGAAATCCTGCTCTCCGCCCGGCGGCAATTAATCATCACCTATGTCGGCCGCTCGCAGCGCGACAATAAACCGCTGCCGCCGTCCATCGTGGTCGGCGAACTCCTTGACGTACTGAAGCGGCAACATGCATTAAACAATTTAGTTGTCGAGCATCCGCTGCAACCGTTCAGCCCGCGCTATTTCGACGGCGAGAACCCTAAGCTGTTCAGTTATTCCGGCGCGGACGCCGAACTGGCGGCGGCGCTACGGCAACCGCCGCCTCCGGGCGCGGATTGGGCGGGCGAAATTGCGGTTGAGCCGCCGGAGGCGCTGAATATTAACGACATGCTTAGTTTTTTCCGCCATCCGCAACGTTATTTTTTACGCCTTTGCGGCATCCATCTGCCGCGCTTTGAACTCAGCGCCGAGGAGCGCGAACCGTTCCAGCCGGATAGCTTGACGCTCTACGCCGTGCGCCAGCAAGCGGTGGCGGAATTGTTGGCCGGGCAAGCGCCGGACTTGACCAAGCTGCAAGCCGGCGGATTATGGCCGAGCGCCGCCGCCGGCGAATTGCAATGGCGCGGCGAACGCGAACCGCTGGACAAGTTTGTGCAACGCATAGCCGCATGCGGCGTCGGCGAACCCCTGCCGCCCTGCGCCGTGGACTTGCGCATTGGGGGAAATAGGGTGCAAGGCGCGCTAAACGGCTTGCACGAGCGCGGCGGTTTGCATTACCGCTATGGCAATATGAAGGGCGGTGAATTTTTTTGCGCCTGGTTGCAACATTTATTGCTCAACCGGTTGCGGCCGGCGGCTACTTATTTGCTTAGCCGCGACCGGGAGCTGACGTTTACGCCTGAAATGGCCGGCGAGGAGCGCTTGGAGCAATTAATTGCCATTTATTTGCAAGGCCGCCGCCGGCCGGACGCTTTTTGCGGCGAAGCGGTATTTACCTGGCTGCAATGCGCCGGGCGGCCGCAAGCCTTGGACAAAGTGATAGAAAAAATCGGCGGCGACATGCAAAACGGCTACGAGCCTGAATGGAATTATTTGTGGGCGCATAGGCCGCTGGAACGGCTGTTCGCGGCCGAGTTCGAGGCGCAATGCCGCGACGTGTTTTTACCCATTTGGAGTAGCCTGCATGCCGGCGCTGTTTGATTCCGCCTTGAGCCCGTTGCCCGCGGGAATCAATTTAATCGAAGCCGGGGCCGGGGCCGGCAAAACCTACGCTATCGCCATGCTCACATTGCGTTTCGTGGCTGAAATCGGTTTGGACGTCAAACAACTGCTGGTGGTGACTTTCACCAAGGCGGCGGCGGCGGAATTGCGCGAGCGTATCCGTTTGCGCTTGGGCGCGGCGCGGGCGGCCCTGGACGGCATGGAGGCGGATGATGCGCTGACCCAATGGCTGGCGCAAGTTCCGCTCGCGCCGGAACTGTTGCAGCAACGGCTGGACCTGGCCCTGCTGGACATAGACCAGGCCGCGATTCTGACCATCCACGGCTTTTGCCAGCGCGCGCTGAGCGAATACGCGCTGGAAAGCGGCCAAATGTTCGATAGCGAATTGACCGGCGACATTGATTCGATCCGGCAAAATCTGGCCGACGATTTTTGGCGGCGGCAAATTTATCAACGCCCGCTGTGGCAGGTGGCGCTATTGACCGCCGCCTGCCGGACACCGGACCAACTGTTGGCCAGTTTACCCCTGGTCGGCGCTGAGCAATGGGTCGAGCCGCCGGCGGCCGATCTGGAGCAACATTTTAATGCCATCCGCGCGCTGCTAGACGCCGCGGCCGCCGGGCTGCCGGCGCTAAGTCAAGCGCTGACGCTAGCCTTTAGCCAAGGAAAATTCAAGGACGGCTATAGCGCGTCGTTCGCCGCGCAATGTCAGGCCTTGGGCAACTGGCTGGCGGAGCCGGAGCAGGCCCCGGCCGATTTTAGGTTTCTAACCGCCGCCGGGGTGGCGGCCGGCTTGCACGGGAATAAGTTTCGCGTTAGCCAGAAAAACCCCTTGAGCCCGGCCGAGCAAAAACAAGCTTATATCGACGGTTTGCGGCTGGATACCGCGGCGTTCGACGCCTTGGCGCAAGCACTGGACTTGCTGCCGGTTTATTTCCGCCGCGCCTTGCTGGAAAACGTGCGCCGGGAACTGCCGGCGGCCTTGCAACAAGAAAATCTGCTATCGTTCGATTCCTTGATCGAGCGCTTGGCCGCCGCGCTGCGAGACGCGGAACACGGCGCGCGGCTGCAAGCCCAAATGCGGCAAGCTTACCGCGCCGGCTTGATCGACGAATTTCAGGATACCGATCTCTTGCAATGGGACATTTTCGCCGGCTTGTTCTCCGCGCCGGAACAATATCTGTACTTGATCGGCGACCCTAAGCAAGCGATTTATAAATTTCGCGGCGCGGACATTTTTTCTTATTTCGCCGCCCGCGAGCGCGCGGCATATCAATATACCTTGCCTTTCAACTGGCGCTCGCATCCGGATTTAGTGGCGGCGGTCAACGCCTTGTTCCGGCGCGAACAGCCGTTTTTGTTCGCCGAGCTGGCGTTTCATCCGGCCCAGGCGGGGCGCAAGCCCGGCGACGGCGCGCTGGAGCTGAACGGTGAAACCGGCGGCGCGCCGCTGCAATTGTTGCAGTTGGCGGCCAATGCCGGCAAAACCCCGCATTGGACTTCCGGCAAGGCTTTGGCCGCCATTCGCGAGGCGGTAGCCGGCGAAGTCGCGCGCTTGCTTGAAAAAGCGCTGCTGCGGCGCGGCGACCGAGTCGAGCCCTTGGCGGCGCGGGACATCGCCATTCTGACCCGCAGCAACCAGCAAGCGCTGGAATTTCAACAAAGCCTGCAAGCTCGCGGCGTGCCGGCCATCATCAACGGCAAGCAATCGGTGTTCGCCGCCCCGGAGGCGAGCGAGTTGCATGCGGTGTTGCAAGCCTTGGCGCATCCCGGTGAATTGGCGTGGCTGACCGCCGCCCTGAGCCTGCGCTGGTTCGGCATGCATCCCGGCGAGCTGAATGCAACTTTGAACGACAACGCCGCCGTGGACGGCTGGCTGCTGAGGTTTCATGATTACCATCAACGTTGGCGGCGGCACGGCTTGTTGCCGATGATGCAGGAACTCTTGCGCCGGGAAAAAGTGGAGCGGACCCTGGCCGCCGGCCCGCAAGCGGAGCGGGCCTTGACCAATCTGCATCATTTACTGGAGCGCTTGCAGCAAGCCGCCGGCGAGCATAATCTGACTCCGGGCAAGACGCTGGCCTGGCTGCGGCAAGCCATGCAAAACGCCGGCAGCGACGGCGACGAGGAACGGCAGTTGCGATTGGAGAGCGACGCCGACGCGGTGCAAATCGTCACCTTGCACAGCGCCAAGGGCTTGGAGTATCCGGTGGTTTTTTGCCCCAATCCGTGGCGGCGCGGCGCGGGTTCGCGTCAGGCCGGCGGCTGGGTGCAATGCCACGAACACGGGCGCACCGTGGCCGACCTCGGCGGCCCGCGCTTTGCCGAGCGCCGCGCCCAGGCCGAGCGGGAGGAGTTGGCCGAGGATTTGCGCTTGTTTTATGTGGCCGTGACCCGCGCCGAATATCGCTGTTACGTGTATTGGGCCGACGTGCGCACCCAAGATAAGCCCAACGATTCGGCGTTTGCGTATTTAATGCAATTCGAGGACGCCGATCACGGCGGCCAGCGCCAAATACTGCAAGCCTTGGCGCAAGCCTGCCCCGCCGGCATCGCCTATGCTGAAATCGAAGCGGAGCCGAACGCCGCGTTTTACCGGCCGGACGGCGGCTTGCCGCCTTTGGCGGCGCGGCCGCCGCTGAAACGGCGCTTCGATGTTTGGCAAATGAGTAGCTATACCGCGCTGTCGGCGTTCAGCGCCGCCGACGCGCCGGAGTTGCCCAAGGATAAAAGTCAAGAGAGCCACCTAGACAGTTTGGAAATCCAGGACATTCCGGAACGCCGGGAGCAGGCCGCCGCGCCGGCCTTGCTGCATCCCGGCGCGCGCACCGGCAATCTGGTGCATTCTCTGCTGGAGATTTTGGATTTTCAAGCCTTGGGCGCGGGCGCGGACATCCGCCGCGAACGGGATGCCGCTCTGCGCCGTTATGGTTTGGAATTGGCCGCGGCGGAACCCTTGGACGCCTTGTTGCGCGAGACGGTGAATACCCGCCTGCCGCTAGGCGATTTTTGCCTGCGCGACCTGGAACCGGCGCAATGCGTTAAGGAATTGCCGTTTTATCTGGCCGCGCCGGATTTGGACACCGCCGGCATCAACCGCGCCTTGCAAGGCGCGCCGGGCTATCAGCCCTTGCAAGCCAAACAATTGCAAGGTTTTTTGACCGGTTTTATCGATTTATTCTGCGCTCATCAGGGCCGGTTTTACGTGATCGATTATAAGACCAATAGCTTGCCGGATTACGGCCCGGCCGCGCTGCAAGCCGCCATGCGCGCGCATAATTACGCCTTGCAATACTGGTTGTATGTATTGGCGGCGCATCGTTATTTGCGCCAACGCCTGCCGGATTACGATTACCGGCGCGACTTCGGCGGCGTCATGTATTTGTTCGTGCGCGGCATGCATGCCGCGCGGCCGGGGCAGGCGGTGTTTTCGGACCGGCCGGCGGCGGAGCGTCTAGCCGAGCTGGAGCGGGCGTTTTTCGGTAATAACGCATTTTTAGATTAAGCCTGCGCCGGTTTGAGGTAAATTTTTATTTGCAAATGTTAGAAAATTCTAATATTCTATGTTTGTGTGATTATGAAGCCGAAAAAATTGATAACAAGGCCTAAAGCGCCGCTTCATACATGCGATTACAACATTTACGAGGATACAGTTATGGCTAAAATAGTAGTGCTGGGGGCCGGTATCGGCGGCGTGCCGATGGCTTTTGAGCTGAAGGAAACATTAAAAAAAGAGCATGAGGTGGTGGTGATTTCCGATTCGCCGACGTTTCATTTTGTGCCTTCCAACCCTTGGGTCCCGCCTAAATGGCGCAAGCCAGAGGATTTAAAAATCGAATTGGCGCCGGTGATGGCGAAAAAAGGCATCACATTTGTGCAACAAAAAGCGGTGAAAGTCGATGCATTGCATAATAAAGTGGATTTAGCCGATGGCGGCGCGGTGGAGTACGATTATTTAGTCATCGCCACCGGCCCGCGTTTGGCGTTTGATGAAGTGCCGGGTTTGGGGCCGGAGGGTCACACGTCCTCGGTATGCCATGTGGACCACGCGGCGGTGGCGGCGCAAGATTGGGATAAATTCATGACCGACCCCGGCCCCATTGTCATCGGCGCGGTGCAGGGCGCGTCTTGCTTCGGCCCGGCTTACGAATATTTGATGATTTTGGAAACCGAACTGCGCAAGCGCAAAATCCGCGATCAAGTGCCGATGACCTTTGTGACTTCCGAACCTTATATCGGTCATCTAGGCCTGGGCGGGGTCGGCGACACCAAGGGCTTGCTGGAGAGCGCGCTTCGCGATAAAACCATCCGTTGGATCACCAACGCCAAGGTGGACCGCATCGAGGCCGGCATGATGTTCGTTACCGAAGTGGATGACGACGGCAACGAAAAGAAAAAACACGAATTGCCGTTCAAGCATTCCATGATGCTGCCGGCCTTTACCGGGGTGGACGCGGTGCGCCACTGCGGCGTGGATGGCCTAGTCAATCCGCGCGGTTTCGTCATTGTGGACAAATATCAGCGCAACCCGACGTTTAAAAACATATACGCGGTCGGCGTCTGCGTGGCGATTCCCCCGGTTGAGAAAACCCCGCTGCCGGTCGGCACTCCGAAAACCGGCTATATGATCGAATCCATGGTTACCGCCACGGCGCACAATATCCGCGACGAATTAGCCGGCAAGCAACCGTCCGATGTACCGAGCTTGAGCGCCTTGTGCCTAGCCGACTTGGGCGACACCGGGGTGGCTTTTTTGGCGGTCCCGCAAATTCCGCCGCGCAATACCACGTGGTCCAATCACGGCAAGTGGGTGCATTTGGCGAAAATCGCGTTTGAAAAATATTTCATGCGCAAAATCAGAAAAGGCATTAGCGAGCCGTTCTATGAACGCATGACGTTAAAATTCCTGGGCGTGGTGCGCTTGAAATAATTTAAGCCGCGGAGGTGAGTGATGACTGTAGATCGCATGGTAATGAGTTTTGCCGGTTCGTTTATATTGCTCAGCTTGGCGCTGGCGCATTGGCATTCGCCGAATTGGCTGTGGTTTACCGCCTTTGTCGGGGCCAATTTGCTGCAATCATCGTTCACCGGGTTTTGCCCGCTGGCGATGGCCTTAAAAAAACTGGGTGTAAAATCAGGTTGCGCTTTTTAACGTCTCCGGTGAAAGTTGAGTGAACTAGTAGGAAATTTGACTGTCAGACAAGATGGAGATAGTACCCACCGGCGTGTTGCCCGGCCTGTTTAGGTTGGAGCGGCCGCCGGTTTTTTTTTGCGCCTTGGTCTGGCGGCCAAAAGGCGGTTGACCGGCCGGGCGAAAAACGGCTTGAGCGGATCGGACGATAAATTCAACATTATCGAATTTTAGCCTTTAATGGTCATAATCATGTTTAAAATTATGGCGTTTGTTGTCATCAGGTTTACATGTTGATGACTTATAGTCGGCCTCTCGACCACTATACTGGAGCCCAGACTCATGACATTCCTAAAGCCCGCGGTAGCCGCCTTTGCGCTGCCGGCATTGTGTTTCACCGGTTTGACCTTCGCCGCATCTACCACCACTCCGATCAAGAATTTGATCGTCGTGGTCGGCGAGAACGTATCCTTCGATACTTTATACGGCACTTACGCGCCGCCGCGCGGACAATCCATTTATAACTTATTGTCGCAAGGCATCGTCAAGGCGGACGGCACGCCAGGAAGCTCTTATTCCAAGGCCGTGCAATCCCAAGCTTTGGACAACAGCGCCTATAGCTTGAACCCGTCCAGAACCGGCGCTTATTCCAAATTGCCGCAACATATGTTGACCGGCGCCTATAACCCTACGACCTTGCAATTGTACGGCAACATTCCTGATCCGCGCTATGCCGGATTGACCGCCAATGGCCCGTTCCAAATTACCTCAAGCATTGTTCCGTATCAATCGGTATTGGGCGACCCGGTGCACCGCTTTTTCCAAATGTGGCAGCAGACCGGCGGCACTAACGGCAAGCTGGATTTGTTTACCTGGGTTGCGGCCACCACCGGTCAAGGCGGAGCCACCACCGGCATTACTCAAGCCAATCCGGGCCAAGGCGGCGAGTTGATGGGCTTTTATAATATGAATAAGGGCGACGCGCCGGTCTTCAAACAACTGGCGCAAAACTGGGCCTTGAGCGACAATTACCATCAAGGCATATTGGGCGGCACCGGCGCGAACTTCATTATGCTGGCTTACGCCGACGCCGCGGTTTATCAAACCTCGGGCGCGTTGACTACTCCGCCGGCCAATCAAATTGAAAATCCAAATCCGCAAGCCGGCAGCAATAATTTTTACACCAATGACGGCTACGAAGGCGGCTCCTACGTCAATTGCTCTGATTCCACCCAACCCGGCGTGGGGCCGATTCTTGCTCTATTGAACAGCATCGGCCGCTCCAGTAATTGCGAGTCCGGCGCTTACTATTTGGTCAATAACTACAATCCGCCCTACGACGTGTATGGCAAGCTGCAAACCTTGGGCGCCAACAATTACGTCTATCCGCCGCAAACCAAGCCAACCATAGGTGAATTGCTGTCCGCTCATGGCGTTACCTGGAAATGGTACACCGGCGGCCGCGAGGATGCGGACGTTACCAGTGATTCTTTGTACATCCAAGACGTATATCCGCAGGTATACGCCGCCTACGCCGCTAATTTCCCTGCCGGCACCCCGGCTTCGGTGATTGCGCAATACGCGCAGCCGGTCGCAATCAGCACCGCGCGCTCCATTATCTACAACAACCTGGGCGACCCGTTGAACGGCTCGCAAAATGTGGTTGGCAATCCAAACTTGGTCGCCAATTTGAAAGGTCTGACCACGTTCTACAGCGATGTGAGCAACGGCACGTTGCCGGAAGTATCTTTCGTGGTGCCTAAGGACACCAGCAGCGGCCATCCGGGATATTCCGCGCCGTTTGAATACGAAGCCTTCCTGAGCGATTTGGTGAGCAAGGTGCAAGCCTCCAGCCAATGGGCCAATACCGCTATTATTATCACCACCGACGAAGGCGGCGGTTATTTCGACTCCGGCTTTATTCAAAACCTGGACTTCTTCGGCGACGGCCCGCGCATTCCTTTAATCGTGGTATCGCCTTACGCCAAGAAAAACTATATCGACCATACCTATAACGACCACGTTTCCATCGTGAAATTCATTGAACATAACTGGAGCTTGCCAAACCTTTCTAGCCGCAGCCGCGACCGTTTGCCAAATCCGGTCAAGGATGCCAACAACCCATACCGTCCGGCCAACCAACCGGCGATTGGCGACTTGACTTCATTGTTCAATTTTTAAGGCCCAGCCGCCCATTTAAAGGAGTTTTAGCATGTCAACATCAATCAAATTCTCGACCCTGTTGGGCGCGGCGCTATTGAGCGCCAGCGCGGCGGCGCAAGCCGTTATCGTGGAGCCGTTTACCGGCGGGCAACTTTCCGCGGCCGGCTGGAGCCAGCCGATCGGCGCCGACGCCAGCATTTATTTGTCCCAGTCCGCGCCGGACGGCACTTACGGCATCGCCTTAAGCGAAGGCCAATGGTCGTACAATACCTCAATTAATTTTCTGCCCGGCGAAACCTTGTCCGCTTGGATTAATCCCGGCCCAGGCCCAAACACTGATCCTAACGACCAAGGCGGCCGTCTTTATGTGGGTTTTGATGCTGGCGTAAGCGGCGCTTATTCCTTCGTGGCGGCTTCGGATACCGAGCAACTGGGATTTCAGGACAACAGCAATAATTACGCGCTGCCTGACTTTTCAAACGCGGTTAACCAAAATTATGCGGACCAATGGTATTTGTTGACCGTTACCTTAAGCAGCGACGGCAGCAGCGCTACTGCTAATGTGTACAATAACGATGGGTCCACCTTGTTGAATACCCTTACCGAAACCGGCTTGTCCGTCACCGGTAATACCGGCATCGCCCTGCGCGGCCTCGGCGGCGCGGCGATAACCTCTGTCGCCATCGTGCCGCTGCCGGGAACATTCTGGTTGTTCGCTTCCGCGGCAGGTTTATTGCCGGCCTTAAGACGCCGCAAATAATAAGGCGTCCCGTATGTGAGTGTGAGGCGGCCAAGCGCTAGTCGGCGCTTGGCCGTTTTTTTATGAGCCTACAAGCCCGTCGCGCGGTTTATTCGACATCGTGAAAATAACGGTAGTCGATAAATCGGTCGCCGTTATCGGCGTGAAATATAATATCCGCGAATTGTTTGCCGCATAAAATGTCCGCATGGCTATAGACATGCCGAGCGTGCACTGTTTGCGACAAGGTTTCGTCTATGCCGCTTATGATAACCGTTAATGTGGTGTTGGCGCGTTGCAATTCCTCCGTGGCCAAGCCGTAAATCGGGCTGCGTTCGTCTATTTTATGCATTATGGTCCAGCTTAGCTTGAAGTTTGGGGTTTGGTCCCGCTCTAGCTTCAAATCGTGAATGCGGCGCATGTGTTTCCCTTCCCGCGTGATTTCGTCCCGGAACAAGTAACAATGTATCTTGGCTTCAAGAATTTGGTTGACGCGTTGGTTGGCCGCCCTAAACATCAAGGTAGGCTGGTCGTCGTGGTTGGAAATTACCGCGACATTGCTGAACATGACCCGCGCGGTGGGCTTGGAAAACCGGGCGAATGCCAGTCCGGTTATCAAGGCGATGCCGGTTAAGCCGATTAGAGATTCAAAAGTGACCAAGCTGTTGGCGTAAAAGTTGCCAGGGTACATGGCCCCGTAGCCGATGGAGGCCAAGGTTTGTACGCTAAAGAAGAAATAATCCGAAAACACTCCGGGTTTGGCGTTGGCGATGCAGTCGCCGCCAAGATAGTAGGCCAGCCCGAACAGTAGATTCAGCCCCATATAGGCCAAACTGATCGCCAAAAAGAAATCCCGCCAGGATAAGGTCAGCAGCCAATGGTAAGGGTCGCGGAATAGGGAAAGCCAATGCATTTCAGCAACTTCAAACCTTCCGTTTTGATTTTGCAGGTGAATCAAATCCCGGTTTTTTGGGGGAGCGCGGTGAAATTTCTGTTTTTTCATGCGGGGCAGGTTTTTGGGGCGCAAAATGAGCTTAGTTTATTGCGAAAGTAGAAAATTCACCAGCCGTTCTTGAGGCGAATCCGCCTAGGTCAATTGAAATATAATCAATTTTCTGGTCGGCGCGCCTGCGGCGGGTATATGCCTAGGGATTATTACGTACTCTTTTTTAAAGAAAAAATGTTTATCATATACTCATTATTTTGTTACAAAACTATGCATCATCATTGAACTATGCCACTTTTATGTTGAATACTCTTGATTCCATGACCGGTCAGGTTTTGTTCATTCCGCATGGCGGCGGCCCTTTGCCATTGCTTTGCGATCCCGAACACCGGCAATTGACGGATTTTCTGCGGGCCTTGGGGCCAAGCCTGAACCGGCCGGCGGCTATCGTCGTGATTAGCGCGCATTGGGAGGCCGCGCCGGTTACGATTACCAGCGGCGAATCGCCGGGCTTGATTTACGATTATTACGGTTTTCCGGAAGCCGCGTACCGGATTCAATACCCGGCTCCCGGCGCCCCGTGGTTGGCCGAGAAAATACTGGGCTATTTAAATCAAGCCGGCATTCCGGCCAGATTGGATCCGGAGCGTGGGTTCGATCATGGCTTGTTCGTGCCGCTGAAATTGATGTTTCCCGCCGCCGATATACCGTGCGTGCAAATTTCTCTGTTGCGGGGATTGGAGCCGGCGGCGCATATCGACATCGGCAAGGCGCTGGCGGGCTTACGCGCGGATAATGCGCTAGTGCTTGGCTCCGGGTTTTCGTTTCATAACATGGATGCTTTTTTCGCGCCCCGTGACGGGAGGGCGGATGCCGGAAACTTGGCGTTCGAGGCTTGGTTGCACGGATGTTGCGTCGCGCCGAATTTACGGGCCGACGAGCGCGAGCAACGGTTGATTAATTGGCGAACGGCACCGTTCGCCGCCTATTGCCACCCGTGCGCCGAGCATTTGCTACCCTTGCACGTGTGCCAAGGATTGGCGGGGTTGGCGGCGAAGCGAATATTTTTTGGCGAGGCGCTGGGCAAGCAAACCAGCGCGTTCATGTGGTGAAACGCTGGTTTATATTACCGTACACCCTGGCGTGGCCCACGCCGACGAGACAACTATACTGCCTGGGTATAAAACATGTCGCCAGCCGTTTAGATGACAGCGTCCAGCTTTTCGTTTTCGTACAGGCGCTGTTTTTTCCAGTTAGTGAACTTGCCGTCATCAAAATCAGCGTCATGATCTATGGCATGCTCATAGCAACTGCGGAACAAGCGCGCGGTGCGAAATGCGTGCAATTCGTCGTCGGCTGTCACGGTTTGCACGTTGCCTACCTGAAAGGTCTTGTTCCTGGATTTGCCATCCTTTACCCAAAACACGGTATAGCATAAATAACTCTTGTCCTTTCTGTGGTCAAATTTAATGGTGCGCGACACCCCTGTAACACCGGTAGTGGTTTTGTTTTTTGGCGGCTTCAAAAAACGGGTTTTACTTCCTTTTAACACCACCAACATTTGATCGCGCCAGGTAATGGCCGCTTTCAACGACTTGGTTTTGCTACCCCATAGTTTATGCGAGAAGTAACGGCTGCTTTCCTTGCCGCGCCTCACGATACGTACTTGGTAGCCGAACGCGTCGGGTTCAGTAATGTGTTTAACTTTGGTCATGTTTCTTTAACCCCCTAGGCAATATTTATCGATTAAAACGTACACAGCTTTCTAGTAAAAAGGCGAAGCAACGTTGTAAGTCACGGCTTACAAATTAACGCGAAATTGTCAGTTGCGCAAGCGGAATTTTACATTTTTATTTGCATGATTACCGACTAATTTAGTGTAGAATAGCCTCGGCCTGTCAACATGGGCGTTAACATAAATGTAAGATGTTGTTTTTTTTAAAATAAGGAGAAAAAACGATGAGCGTTTTAGTAGGTAAGCAAGCCCCCGATTTCACCGTGCCGGCCGTTTTGGCGGACGGATCTATTGTGGATGCGTTCAATTTTTCGGCCGCCACTCAAGGCAAATACGCCGTGGTGTTCTTCTATCCGTTAGACTTCACTTTCGTCTGCCCTAGCGAATTGATCGCCTTGGATCACAGAATCGACGAATTCACCAGCCGCGGCGTGGAAGTCATCGGCGTTTCCATTGACTCGCATTTTACTCACAACGCCTGGCGTAACACCCCGGTTAACCAAGGCGGCATCGGTCCGGTTAAATATACCTTGGCGGCCGATATTTCTCACACCATCGCCAAGGACTATGACGTGGAGTCTCCCGCTGGCGTGGCTTACCGCGGCAGCTTCTTGATCGATAAATCCGGCGTGGTGCGTCATCAGGTGGTTAACGATTTACCACTGGGCCGTAACTTCGACGAATTATTGCGCACCATCGACGCTTTGCAATTCCACGAGCAACACGGCGAAGTTTGCCCCGCCGGTTGGAAAAAAGGCGATGCCGGCATGAACGCCAGCCCTAAAGGCGTGGCCGAGTACTTGAGCCAACACGCCGAACAGCTTTAATTTCGGTTATTATTGGCCTTGGCGCCCGGGCGCATTGCGAGCGTGCAATGCGCCTTTTTTATTTTTTTATCGCCTAAAATACCGCTCGGCCTAAATTAAGGGCCGTCTAGCGCGGTTATTTCTATCAAAATGTAACAAAGCCGTTGTATCATATGCTATTTGCCGCGCCGCGCGGGCCGGTATCGCCAGTCATTTCTAACTTAAAGCTAACGCATACGTAAATCCAGTGATAGAAAAATTAAGAAACATCGCCATCATTGCTCACGTCGATCATGGTAAAACCACTTTAGTCGATCAATTGCTGCGGCAATCCGGCACCTTTGACGCGCATGAAAAAGTCGACGAGCGGGTCATGGACTCCAACGCCTTGGAAAAAGAGCGCGGCATCACGATTTTGGCCAAAAACACGGCCATTGATTGGCACGATTATCATATTAATATCGTGGATACTCCGGGCCACGCCGATTTCGGCGGCGAAGTGGAGCGGGTATTGTCCATGGTGGACTCGGTGTTGCTGCTGGTCGACGCGGTGGACGGGCCTATGCCGCAAACCCGTTTCGTGACGCAAAAAGCCTTTGCATTGGGTCTAAAGCCGATAGTCGTCATTAATAAAATCGATCGTCCCGGCGCGCGGGCGGAATGGGTGGTAGACCAAACTTTCGACTTGTTCGACCGTCTGGGCGCTACCGACGAGCAGTTGGATTTCCCCATCGTTTACGCCTCGGCCTTGCGCGGTTACGCCGGTTTGACGAGCGATATCGAAGGCGGCGATATGACGCCGTTGTTTCAAACCATTATTGATAAAGTCAGCCCGCCGGCGGTGGATAGGGACGGACCGTTTCAAATGCAGGTGTCCAGTCTGGATTACAATTCCTACGTCGGCGTCATCGGCATCGGCCGCATCCAGCGCGGCGCGGTGAAAACCAATATGCCGTTGACCATCATCAGCCGCGAGGGGCAAACCCGCGGCGGCCGTATTTTGCAGATTTTCGGTTTCCGCGGGCTGGTCCGGGTGGAGTGGCCGCTTGCACGCGCCGGGGACATCATCGCTTTCACCGGCATCGATAAATTGGAGATTTCCGACACCTTATGCCAATCCGACGCGGTGGAGGCTTTGCCGCCGTTGAAAGTGGACGAACCGACGGTCAGCATGACGTTTCAGGTGAATAATTCTCCGTTCGCCGGCCGCGAGGGCAAGTTCGTCACCTCGCGCCAAATTCGCGAGCGTTTGCAAAAGGAATTGCAGCACAACGTGGCGCTCAAGGTTGAGGATACCAGCGACCCGGATAAATTTAAGGTCTCCGGCCGCGGCGAATTGCATCTGTCGATTTTGATCGAAAACATGCGGCGCGAAGGCTTTGAATTGGGGGTTTCGCGTCCGGAAGTGATTATCAGGGAAATCGACGGCGTTACCAGCGAGCCATTTGAAATGGTGACTCTGGAGGTCGAGGAATTGCATCAAGGCGCTATCATGGAAAAAATGGGCGAGCGCAAGGCTGACTTGTTAAACATGGTCCCCGACGGCAAGGGCCGGGTGCGTTTGGAATACATGGCCCCTTCGCGCGGCCTGATCGGCTTCCAAACCGAATTCATGAGCTCGACTTCCGGCACCGGCTTGTTTTACCATGTCTTCGATCATTACGGCGCAATGAAGCCTGGTTCCATCGGCGGTCGTAAACGCGGCGCGCTGATCTCCATGACGCAAGGCAAATGTTTGGCTTACGCCTTGTTCGCCTTGCAGGAGCGCGGCGATTTGCTGGTCGAGCATGCCAACGAAGTCTATGAAGGTATGATCGTCGGTCTGCATACCCGCGCTAACGATTTGGTGGTTAATCCGACCAAGGCCAAGCAATTGACCAATATCCGCGCCGCCGGCACCGACGAAAACTTGATTCTGACCCGGATTCAAAAAATGACCCTGGAGCAGGCCCTGGAGTTTATTGACGACGACGAGCTGGTGGAAGTGACGCCGGAATCAATACGCCTACGCAAGAAGTTGCTGACCGAAAACGACCGTAAACGCGCGTCCCGCTCCGCGGAGGCTTAATCGAGGATGGCCGGGCCTTGGCTTTTTGGCTGAGGCCTGGGCCTGAGCTTTGTTAAAGGCTTTGGCCGGCTACTTTGATTCGCGCGCAACGATTAGTAACATGATATGCTACTCCGGTTCTTTTTTTGAATGAGGAACAAGAAGCGTGACGCCTGTTTTTTCCTTTGATGCTAACCGTTACGGCGCATGCTTGGCCGAAATCCTGGCTCCGGAAAGGTTAAACGAGCTTGGGCCGGGCAGGCCTGACGCGGCTGTTTTTCCGGTATTGAGCCGTTTGACAGCGGAGCAAGCGTTTTCTCCGCGAATAATTCAACGCCCTGACAGCGCGGCAGCCTGCTTGGCCGGTCTCTGGCTTTATTTTGATTACCTGGAGCAAAGCCACCGCATTAGCCAACAAATCAACGATGCCAGCGGAAGTTATTGGCACGCTATCTTACATCGGCGCGAACCCGATAGTTGGAACGGCAAATATTGGTTGGATAGAACCGGCAGGCATCCCATTTTTGCGGAACTTAACCAGGGCGCGCTCGAATTGTCGCGACGGCTGGAGCTACCGCCCGAAGCCGGATTCTTGCGGACCCAGGCGGAATGGAACGCGCACGCATTTGTCGACTTATGTGAAGCTCTGCGCGGAACCGGCTCCGAGGCCGAGCTTTTGTGCCGGCGCATTCAATTGCTGGAATGGCGCTTGTTGTTTGATTATTGTTATCGACAGGCGGTTGGCGGCGGCGCGGGCGCCTAGGTTTAACTTTGAGGGCTTTTACCCGCTGTTAACCGGCCTGCGCATTAACAGTATCACCAGCGCAATCGCCGGCAGGCCGATGATCGCCGAATAGATAAAAAACGCCGGGTAACCGTATTGGCCGGCGACATTGCCTGAGAAGCCGCCGACGATTTTGGCCGGCAGGGTCATCAAGGAGCTGAACAAGGCGTATTGGGTGGCGGTGTAGGCGGTATTGGTCAAGCTGGACAAATAGGCGATCAGCGCCGCCGCGGCGACGCCGCCGCTGAGGTTGTCTATGCTGATGACGCCGGCCAGCAGCATGACGCTGGGTTTGGTCATCGCCAGCGCCGCGAACAACAAATTGGTCAGCGCCGCGAGTATGGCTCCGCACAGCAGCGGCGGCATGATGCCGAAGCGGGCCACCAACAGGCCGCCGAAGGAAGTGCCAAAAATCGTCATGAAAAAGCCGAACACTTTGCTGACGTCGGCGATGTCTTTTTTACTAAATCCCAAATCCAGGTAAAACGGTATCGCCATCACGCCCATCGCCATGTCGCTCAATTTATATACCGCGATCAGCAATAAAATCCAGATGGCGGCTTGGCGGTTGCGTTGAAAAAATTCAACAAACGGGCTGACCACGGCGTCGGAGAACCATTTCAAGAGCTTGCCGAACCAGTGACGCCCGGTTTTGTCCACGCCTAGCGCACTTTCAATTTGCTGTTCGATGGCTTGGACGCGCGTATCGGTGGCATGATCCGGTTCCGTGATGGCCAGCGTGGTGCAGATGCCGATCAGCATGGCGGACGACATGGCTTGATAAGCCACGGTCCAGCCTATGAATTCGGCGATGTACAGCACCCCGGCCCCGGCGGCCAGCAGGGCCAGCCGATAGCCGAAAACATAGGTGGCGGCCATGGCGCCCTGATATTCCGGCAGCACGGCTTCAATGCGGTACGCGTCGATGGCGATATCTTGGGTGGCGGAGCAAAACGCCACGAATACCGCCAACAACGCGATGAGGTGCAAATTCTGGTGTAAGTCCAGGCTACTGAGTACGAACAGACCGCCGGCGACGCCGAGTTGGGCCAGCAACATCCAGCTGCGGCGTATGCCGAGCCAGCGGTATAGCAACGGTAGCCGCAGGCGGTCGATGACCGGCGCCCAGAACACCTTGACCGAATAAGCGATGCTGACCAGGCTGAAGTAACCGATGACGGAGAGTGAGGTATCCTCGTCCGCCAGCCAGGCGGACAGCGTGGAGGATACCAAGGAATACGGCAGGCCGGCGGAGAAGCCGAGCAGTATCATGCCCAGAACGCGGGTCTGGGCATAGACCGCGAAAGCGCCGCGCCATCCGGCGTTGGATTGTTGCATGCGCTTTCCCTTTGGTTGGCGGGCTGAAATTAGCTATTCAGCAAGTAATGGGTGAATATACTCGCGGCGTAACCGGCGGCGATCACCGGCGTCCATTTCAAGTGACTGAAAAAAGTATATTTGTGATCGGATTGACCCATCAGCGCAACCCCGGCGGCGGAGCCGACCGACAACAGCGAGCCGCCGACGCCGGCGGTCAAGGTGACCAACAACCATTGATACAGGTCCATATCCAGGTTCATGTTCAATACCGCGAACATCACCGGAATATTGTCCACCACGGCGGATATGATACCGACCAAAATGTTGGCGGTGGTAGCGCCTAAGCCGTCGTACATGGCGGAGGACAACAATTCCAAATAACCGATGTAACCCAGGCCGCCGACCGCGAACACCACGCCGAAGAAAAACAGCAAGGTGTCCCATTCCGCTTCCTTGACTTTTTCAAAAATATCGAAACGGGCGCCGGAGTTTGGGTCCGGGAAGTGGGTTTTCAAATAATAGCCGTAAAGCATCAAAATGGACAAGCCCAGCATCATGCCCAAAAATGGCGGCAAGTGCAGGAATTGTTTGAAACTCACCGCCAGCACTATGGTCAAAATGAATAGGGCGCAGACTTGAATCCCGCCGGGTTTCAGTTGCACGGCCGCTTCATTAGTGGCTTCGGGTTGCCCGGAGGGAATGGCTTGCGCCATAAAGAACGCCGGCACCACGAAATTCACCACGGAAGGGATGAACAGTTTGAAGAAATCGAAGAATTCGGCGTAACCGGCTTGCCATACCATCAAGGTAGTGATGTCGCCGAAAGGGCAGAATGCGCCGCCGGCGTTGGCGGCGATTACCAAATTGACGAAGCCGACGGAGACGAATTTTTCATTATCCTTGCCCACCGCCAACACCACGGCGCCGACCAGCAACGCCGAGGTCAGGTTGTCGGCGATAGAGGACAGGAAGAAGGTAATGACGCCGGTGATCCAAAACAATTGCTTGTAGCCGAATTGCTTGCGGATTAACCAGGAACGCAAGGCTTCAAAAACATTGCGCTCGGCCATGGAATTGATGTAGGTCATCGCCACCAGCAAGAACAGCATCAGTTCCGCGTATTCCTTCAAATCGTGTTCAAAGGCGGCATGCAATTCGCCGCTCGGAACGCCGGCTTCGTGAGACAGAATCGCCACATGCGCCCAAATGATGGCCGCTGCGAAAATTACCGGCTTGGATTTACGCAGGTGGGTGAATTCCTCGGCCATGACAAAGCCGTAGGCGATCAAAAAAATCAGCACCGTGTAGATGCCGCGTTCGGTTCCGGTCAATCCCAGGTTATGGAATTCTTCGGCGAACGCGAATTCCGGCAGCAGCAGCAAACCGGCGAGTAAAAATAATGCGCGCAACAAGACAACCCCCTTCCTATTCATTCAGTTATAGTTTTATAAAATCCATATGGACTAGCTATACATGTTAACATTAGCGAATGATTTTTGTCATTTATTACGTATCGGTTTATCATCGCCGCTAATGGCGATTAACGATCCAAAATTTATAATTATTTTCTAATGTACCAGTACTCTGAAAACGACCAAAATTTAATTGAACAACGGGTGGCGCAATTTCGCGGCCAAACGCAACGATTTCTGGATGGAGAGCTTTCGGCCGACGAATTCCGGGCGTTGCGGCTGATGAATGGGTTGTACCTGCAAACGCATGCGCCCATGTTGCGGGTAGCGGTGCCATACGGCTTGCTGGCTTCCAGGCAATTGCGCATGCTGGCGCATATCGCCCGCGAATACGACCAAGGCTATTGCCATTTCACCACCCGGCAGAACGTGCAATACAACTGGCCGCAACTTGAGCGGGTTCCGGATATTTTGGCGGACTTGGCCACGGTGCAAATGCATGCCATTCAAACCAGCGGCAACTGTCTGCGCAACACTACTTCCGACCATTTGGCCGGCGTGGCCCCGGACGAATTGGAAGACCCGCGTCCGTATTGCGAGATTATCCGGCAATGGACTACCCTGCATCCGGAATTCGCTTTTTTGCCGCGCAAGTTCAAGATTGCGGTCAGCGGTTCGGAGCGCGACCGGGCGGCGGTGCAAGTACACGACATCGGCGTCTATCTGGTCAAGAACCCAGCCGGCGAAATAGGTTTTAGAGTGCTGGCCGGCGGCGGCTTGGGCCGGACGCCGATCATAGGCCAAACGGTGCGGCCGTTTCTGGAGAAAAAACATCTATTGTCGTATCTGGAAGCGATTTTACGGGTGTATAACCTGCATGGCCGCCGCGACAACAAATACAAGGCGCGCATCAAAATTCTGGTCAAGGAGATCGGCTTGCAGCGTTTCACGCAACTGGTCGAGCAGGAATGGCTGCGCATCAAGGACGGTTTAGAGCTGTCCGAGCAACGCATGGAAGAGTTTAAGGCGCATTTCGTGCAGCCGCCCTACGCCGCCGACGCCGCGCTGGACCAAGGCTGGAAAGCCGAAGCCGAGCAAGATGCGGCTTTTTCCAACTGGCTGCGGCAAAACACGGCCGAGCACCGGATACCCGGTTACCGGGTGGTGTTCGTGTCCTTAAAAGCGCCGGGCGTGGCGCCGGGTGACATTACCGCCGAACAATTGGACGCGCTGGCCGATCTGGCCGACCAATACAGCTTCGGCGAGGCGCGTAGCACGCACCGGCAAAACCTGGTGCTGGCGGACGTCAAGCAAGGCGATTTGCCGGCGCTATGGCGCAAGCTGGCGGACTTAAGTCTGGCCACGCCGAATATCGGCGCGGTGACCGACATGATTTGCTGCCCCGGCTTGGATTTTTGCTCCTTGGCCAACGCCGGCTCCATCGGCGTGGCCAAGGAAATTCACGCCGCCGTGGAAGATATTGATTACCAGCATGATCTAGGCGATATCAAAATCAATATATCCGGCTGCATGAACGGCTGCGCGCACCAAAGCGTCGGTCACATCGGCATTTTAGGGGTGGACAAAAAAGGCGAGGAATGGTATCAAATCACCCTAGGCGGTTCCTCGGAAAACGAGGCGGCGCTTGGCGAACGGCTGGGTCCGGCGGTGGACCGCGAGCGCATCGTCGGCGCGGTGCATGAAATTTTGCGCGTCTATGTGCTACAACGGGCGGAAGAGGAAAGTTTTTTACAAACGGTCAATCGCATTGGCTTGGAGCCGTTTAAGGAGAAAGTCTATGCCAGTCATTAAAGATCGGCAAGTCGTTGAAAATCAATGGCAATTTGCGGCTGATGCGGACGCTTTGCCGCAAGCCGGCGATGTCAGCGTGCCTTTGGCGCTATGGTTGGAGCAAAAAGACGCGCTGACCGCGCGCGGCGGCGCGCTGGGCGTGCGTCTGCGCCCGGAGGATGATTTTCACGCCTTGGCGGACGATTTACCGCGTTTAGCTTTGATCGAACTTGAGTTTCCGCTATTCGGCGACGGGCGTTTGTTTTCGTTCGCGCGCCTGCTGCGCGATCAATACGGCTATGCCGGCGAGATACGTGCGGTAGGTTATTTTTTGACCGACCAAATCTATTTTTTGAGCCGGGTGGGCGTCAACGCGTTCGACCTGGATGACAAACGGGTGGCGTTAGGCTTGGCCAGTTTTTCAGAGTTTACCGTCCATTACCAATAAACCTTAGGCCAGGGGCGGCCGCAAGCTGAAGGCTGTTTTCGCATGCTGTCGCAAGATCGGTTTAATATTCCGGCTTACCGGACATTGAAAAATTTGCGCGCGGCCTTGGCTGTGCTGCAAGGCGCGCGTTTGCTTTCCGTTCTGCAACAAGAGCAGGAAAGCACTGTCTCGCACGACCAAACCAAGCGCGTGTCTTATCTTACCGCCTTGTACGCGCGCATACACCGTGAGTTGTATTGCGACTGGAAAGAGCAGGTCAGCGTTTGCCATCGGCCGGGCGTGATGCTGGACTCGGACAAACGCATGCGCTTTCGCATTGCGATTGAGCGTCTGGTGTTGGAGGAAGACTGCAATCAAGACAGCGCGATTTTCGACAATAACGGCTTTGTCATGCATTGCCCGGATATCGCCGAACGTTTGGCCGGATTTTACCGGGTCATGCGGGAAATTAAGCCGTTCGCTTACGGCAATCGCTTCACGCTGGATTTTTTCATGACCGCCCTCGGCAATTTGCCTGCGTTCAGGGCCGCCTACGAGTCGGGGATAGATTTTCGCCGTCTGGACTCGGCCGACATGCAGGTGTTGCACCAACAGGAAAGCCAATCCCGGCAATTGGCGCGCGCCTTTTCCCATGCGCTGGATCCGAGCCGCTGTCATAGTTTGCGCAACCGGCCCAATGCCTACGGTCAATGGCCGCAAAACATACGCTTCTTGCAAGGTATTCCCTTCTTGTCGCATACTCTGGACGACGGCTCCGCCTGTTTGGTGACGGTCAATGGCGGACTCGTTCCGCTGAACGGCATGGTGGTCGAGCAGTTGCTTGCCGGCCAGCATTTCGCCGATAATCCGCTGAGCGCTTCGGAACACGTCATTGGCTATTTGCCGGGTACAGAGGACTTGCGCGCGCCGGGCAAAACCAGTATTGATGCCATCCCGCTACGCGAGGACGGCGTGGCCCCGCTGTTCGGTTTGGACGTGCACATCTTAACCGGCTTGCGGCCGCCGAGCCATGGCGAGCTGTTGGACTTATTGCGCCAATGCGCGGGTGAAGGCGCTTCATTGTTTCAATTGGCCGGCAACCCGGAATTGCTGGAGCGCATGCTGGCGGCGACCGACGGCGAGCCCCGGCAAATCCGCTCCGTGCATATCGCCTACGATAGGCTTAGTAAAATCAATGTATTATTGGAAAATACGCTGCATGCTCTGTTTGAAGGCAAGATACCGGTAGTAAACCCCAAGTTGATCATGGCCATGGGCGGCGCCGGGGCCGGTAAAACGGCGGTGGAGGAAATGGCCCGCGCCCAATGCGGCGTCAACTTCGTGACCGCCTCGTTGGATGAATTCCGAAAATTGAGCGATTTGTACCGCGTGCTAACCGCGGCCAACCATCACAGCGACGACTATGTCTATATTGAGCCGTTCGCTAACCGTTTGCGCGATTTGGTGGCGCAAACCGCGCGCGAGCGCGGGTTCAATTTGTTGTACGACGGTACCGCCATACCTTACCACACGCGTTATTCCACCATCATCAAGCAATTCAAGGCCGCTGGTTTCGACACCATGATCATCGGGGTGGACGCGTTTTTGGTGAAGCCGGCCGGGCGCGAACGGGAATTATCGCGCAAGGCTGTGGTTGATAGCGTAAAAGAGCGTTTCGCCGCCACCGGCCGCGCCTTGCCTTGGGTGGTCACCATTGATAAGCATATCCGCGCGCCGCGCGCGTTTTTGAACGCCTTACAGGACTCAGCCTTGAATAAACTGTCCCTATTCGCCAATGACGGGGAGCGGGACAGGCATTATTTAGTGGCGGAAAGTTTCGACTTCACCGGCGCGGAAGTGGATGCCCTGCATCAAAGGCAATTGCAGGGCGGTTTGACCGGCTTTTTTCGCGAAGCCGCGCGCTGGCGCACGGATTCGGTGCTGTGGCGCTTGGCGCAAGGCGACGCGGAGGGCGTGGACGCTTGGTTGCGGCGCAACCCGGCGTTCAGCGAGGATAACGTAGCCTATTTAGTGTATCCCGGCGGCGACTCGCACAAGGTGTTGCTGGTGTATCATTTGCGGCGCATGGTGGATTTTGTGCAAAAAGCGCAATTGAATCCCAACGCCTCCGGCGAGGAAGGCTTGTTGCATAAGCCGGCGGCCATGGCGTTTCACGTCGATCCGCGCGCGCGGCATGCCTGGTTGACCTATTTACAGGACGCCGAAAATCTATAGCGGCTAGAACTTTGTCGTGCCAGTAGAGCCGCTTAGATAATGTATACCTAGCTCGCCGGGCAAAACGCGGCGAGATTTCAAACTCATCGGAATCAGGCTTATGGAATTTGTTTGGCTTGGCGCGGCCTATGTTTGCGGTTTGGCGGTCATGCGCCTGTCCCTGCCGCCTTTGGTGGGCTATTTGCTGGCGGGATACGCCTTGCACATGCTGAAAATTCCGCCGTTGGAAAATTTGCCGCATTTGGCCGACATCGGCATACAACTGTTATTGTTCACCGTAGGCTTAAAATTCAAGCCCGGGATATTACTGCGCCGCGAAGTGCTGAGCATAGGCGGCTTGCATTTGTTGATTACGGCGCTGGTTTCAGGATTATGTTTTCTGTGGTTGGACATGCGGGTCACCGGCGGTTTGGCGTTGGGGGTCAGTTTGGCGTTTTCCAGTACCGTATTCGCCATCAAGGTGCTGGAGGACAACGGCGAATTGATGTCGCTCCACGGCCGCGGGGTGCTCAGTATTCTCATTTTGCAAGATATCGTGGCGATAGCCTTGTTGGCGTTCGCCGAAGGCAAGCAGCCTTCTCCCTGGGCCTTGCTGTTTTTGCTGGCCCCATTGGCGCGGCCGCTGGCGCACCGGATTTTGTCGGCCAGCCGCGGCGGCGAATTAAAATTGTTGTTGGGCGTCTCCATGGCCATGGCCGGCGGCGCGTTGGCGGAACAATTGAATATCAGCGCGGACATCGGCGCCCTGTTGGCCGGCGCGATGTTGGCTAACCATGCGAAAATCGAAGACTTAAGCAAGCAATTGTGGGGAGTGAAGGAGCTGTTTTTGGTGGGTTTCTTCCTGCAAATCGGCATGACCGATTTGCCCAATCCCGATCAGATCGCGTTGGCGCTGGGGTTGCTGGTATTGTTGCCGGCGCAGGGCGTGTTGTTTTTCTTCTTGTTTTTAATGGCGGAATTGCGCGCCAGAACCGCGTTCGTATCCTCGCTGGCGCTGATGACGTATTCCGAATTTGCGCTGATTACCACGGGCGAAGTGGTGAAAGCCGGCCTGTTGTCGCCGGAGTGGCAGGCCATCATCAGTCTGGCGGTGGCGGGCTCCTTGGCGGTGGCCGCGCCGCTGAATTTGTTTTCGCACGGCTTGTTCGCCTGGGCCGAGCCGGTTTTGATCCGGTTCGAGCGCCGTTCGCATCATCCCGACCATCTGCCTGACTCGTTCGGCGTCGCCGAATGGCTGGTGGTCGGCATGGGCAAGACCGGCGTCGCCGCCTATCAAGCCTTGTGCGCGCAAGAGCAGCGGGTGGTGGGTCTGGATTCCGACCCGGCGGTATTGGAAGAAATGTTGGCCGTCGGCCGCCGCGTGGTGTACGCGGACGTATTGGAAAGCGAAATGTGGGGGCGTCTGCCGTTGGAGCGGGTTAAGGGCATTATTTTAACCTTGCCGTCCTACGACAGCCGCATCACCGTTATAAAGCAACTACGCAAACACGGTTACGCCGGACAAATCGGCGCGATTTGTTATCAAGTCGAGGACGAAGGCAAATTAAAACAACAAGGCGCAAACTTCGTCATCCATCCGTTGAGCGAGGCTGGAAAATTATTGGCGGAACAGATTATGTTGCGGGGGGAGGGGTAAACAGAGGTGGTCATGGGCTTATTTTTTTTCATAATATTTTCTAATACTGTCGGGAATTCTCTTATCCCACTCGCTTTCATCAACATGAAATCCATGCCATTGTTCTAGAGATATTTTACCTTCGTAAAAGAACTCAATAAAAGTGTTATGCTCATCGTCAAAGTTAAATAATCGATTCTGAAGTTTCGTGAAATCGGCAATCGCGCTGTTCAATAAAACTTGCGCGGCATTTTTGTCGCAATGTAAAACAGATTGACCTTGCCAATTTCCTTTGCCATTTTCGCCATGTTTGGGCGATAAATTGAAGTTACGTGGCGGCCCATTTTTCGCTATCCATTCAGCTAAAGATGTTGGCGTGGTCAGGGCCGTTATTTTTAGCAAGTGTGCTTGGGGATGGTTATCAAATACGAGTAAAGTTTCCGGTTTTAAGGTGAGATTCGAATTTTCATGTAATGTTAACAGAGCCGTGGTCGTGTTTTTCTGTAAATATGGACTTATTTTGTAAGGTGATACTTCAATATAGCTTTGTTCACGATAATAGCATATTAAAAATACATGATCGTATGATTTCTGGCTATCATGACTGTCTTGTTGAGTCAAAATGTAGGCCAAATTATCTGGAGGGCTACGGGAATCATAGCTGTTGCTGCCGGATAGTTGAGCCAATAGCTTTCTACTATAGTGCAAGCTTACTTGATGTTGCGCGGCCATCATGAGCAAGGCGTGTAATTTCGGATAATGCTCGTCCAAATCTTCGGGGCTATCCAGCGCCGTGGTGTCCAGATAACAATGCAGATTCCGGTACATCAAAAACCCATTAAAAATTTTCGGTCGAGCATGAATTGGTCAAAGAAGCCGGCTTGTGTGGTGCGAATTCGGCCATCAGACTCAATAGGGATGGGTATTGCACGAGTGTCATGGGTTCTGGGTTCACGGTCAAAATGGTAAATGGCTATCTTATCTATTTCCAGGCCTAGTTCTTTTTGTAAAAAGCGCTTGCAATTGACTAAAATGCCGTTGATGACATGATCGCTATGCGTTTCAACGATGAGTTGCACGCCGGCCTGCGCCGCCAGACACAATAACTGGGTCAATGCGGCGATGGCGTTGGGATGCAGATGGGCTTCCGGATTTTCGATAAATAGTAATCCGCCTCTTGGCGCGGAGAGTATCGCCACTAGTATAGGCAAAGCATATGTCAGCCCAAAACCGACATTCCCGGCGGCCATCTGCTCGGTTCTGCCTTGCTCACCGTCAAATGCATATTTTAGTTCATGGCCCAGCGGACCGTTATCTTGAATATGAATGTGAATATCGTGGCACAACGCTTTTTCCCAAGCGCCGACCTGATCTAATAACCCTGTATCTTCCGTGCCGGGTCGCATCAATCCCTGTAAAACTTTAAGATTTCTGTTGGCGTAAAGATAGTGAATAAAATGCTCGGCGCGGCCTTCCATCACGGATATTTGTTTTAGCACTTCAACCACCCGATCATTTTTCGGATAAAGTTGTAATGGGCCGGAACGGGCCGAACTGATGTATTGACAGCTAGCATTGAACAGGCTTTCCTGTTTCAGCGCTTCCAGGTTTGTTGGCGGACTGGCGGATGGCAGGGCGGGAATAATGGTTTTACTGGTGTCTCGGCCACGGCCCGGCAATGCATAAATACAATCCAATGCACCTTGGCTAGTGCTTATGCCTATGCTAATCTGGTGACTGCCCGAATTTTGATGCAGTACATCCTGACTAGTCCCCAATGGAGTCGCCTCCGCTTGTAAATTCAAATATTGCAAGTTGTTGTTGAGGAAACTATCTCGCAATAGTAATAATGCCTGAATAACCGAGGACTTACCCGCGCCATTAGCGCCGCAAAACACGGTTAGCGGTTTGAGATCGAGAGCGGTCTCGCGGTGAGATTTGAAATTTTGTATGGATATCGAGTTAAGCATGGCAATTTAGTTTGATAATTTCATTTATTTCTTTATGCCGGATAATGACTTTTTCCTTGGCGGCTGTACCCGAGGATATTGCGGTGACAAAATCCTTTTTCTCGAATAAACGATTAAATTCATAAATAAAATTTGATTTATTTGCGATTAGCGTCTGGCGTTCGGCGAATGAAAGACGCGCTAATTGAGTGCTCAAAGCCTCAAACAGGGATTTATTGATGGGATTGCGCCTATCGTTATCGGATGGTTTGCGGAATGCTTTATCCCCAAATAGCGTCGCGGCAAGCTGCATGGCCGCCAGGAAGTTTTCATTAATTAATTCTTGGCGCTTTGCTGAAGCTGGTATGTTCTTAGTGGCTTCGGTCAAAAACGTTTCCATGTCTGGAACGTAAGTGGTGGCATCCTGCATATAAAAAGCCAAGAAACGAGTTGCGAAGTCCAGATCGTCCTGGCGATGATTGGAGATGGAATTATCGGTGGCGGCAATAAAGGCCTGGCCTTGGGTGGTTTTCTCCGACACCAGATTTTTTAAAAACCTGATCCGATAGTCCTGAAACAAGGCGGTTCTGATTTCCTGGGGAGTCAATGGTGAATTGCCTTGATTAATCCGGCTGAAAATATTGTGCTGCACCGCGACCGGCGTATGTTTACCGATCAAGTTAATGGTTATCTGACTGGTATTGATTCGGCGTTGCATCGCCGGAGGCAGACTTTCCCAGGAGCAGCCATTAAATTCTGTTTTGAATTCCATGTCCGACAGTATCAGGCGCCTGACGTCGGTTTGCTTTTCAGCCAGCATGAATTGGCGTAAGGTAGTAATGCGCTGTAATCCATCCACTACCAGCCACTTGCCATCTTCGGCCTCGGCGAAATAAAACAACGGTATCGGCAGGTTCAGCATCAATGACTCAATAAAACGACTTTTTTGCTTTTGCGGCCATAAGTCCGCTTGACGTTGGTAGTCTGGGATTTTGATTTCATCATATTCCAGCTTGTCAATGACTTGGCCTATGGTATGCGGCACAATATTGATTGAAATTTTATTTGGGTCGAATGGAGATTCGGATATTGCTTGGTCGCTACCGGTTTCTTGCTCGACATCGCTTTCCATACGGGCATCCTCGGATTGGAGGCGGGAGTCTATCATCTAAATCTGTGTCCAGGCGAAAGGGGAAACTGGGATGGCTGCGCTCAAGCGTATATTAGCATGCGCCAGGGCGACGCAAAAACCCCCAGGGTGTAACAATTTTAGCGTTTTTTCAAACATGGGCGGAAGTTTCCTAAAAAATCAAAAAGAAGTGGCGTCAGGCTAAGTCTATGAGCTTATTCCAAACGGTCCACATTCCCCGCGCGTCATTACCGCTTGCTATAATACGTCAATTAAACCCACCTAAATTTTAAGCTCCCATGAAGATTTTAATCGTCGGCGGCGGCGGGCGCGAGCATGCGCTGGCTTGGAAAGTTAAACAATCGCCTCTGGCCCAAGCCGTGTTCGTCGCGCCCGGCAACGCCGGCATCGCCCGCGAGCCGGGTGTGCATACAGTGGACATCGCGGCGGATGATATTGCCGGCTTGCTCGACTTCGCCCGGCGCGAAGCCGTCGGCCTTACTATCGTCGGCCCGGAACTGCCGTTGGTCAAAGGCATAGTCGACGCCTTTACCGCCGCCGGATTGCCTTGTTTCGGCCCTAGCGCGGCCGCCGCTCAATTGGAAGGTTCCAAGGCGTTTTGCAAGGATTTCATGGCGCGGCACGGCATACCCACCGCCGCCTATCAGGCGTTTACCGAACTGGAGCCGGCCATCGCCTACATCAAACAACAAGGCGCGCCCATCGTGGTTAAGGCCGACGGCTTGGCCGCCGGCAAGGGCGTGGTGGTGGCGCAAACCGAGCAAGAAGCCATTGCGGCGGTCACCGATATGTTGGCCGGCGGCGGTTTCGGCGTCGCCGGCCGCCGGGTGGTGATCGAGGAGTTTTTGGCCGGCGAGGAAGCCAGCTTCATAGTCATGGCCGATGGCCAACAGGCTTTGGCGATGGCCAGTTCGCAAGATCACAAGGCGCGGGATGACGGGGATTTAGGCCCTAATACCGGCGGCATGGGCGCGTATTCGCCGGCCCCGGTGGTGACGGCGGAAGTGCATCAACGGGTGATGGAACAGGTTATCAATCCTACCCTGGCCGGCATGCGCGCCGACGGCATGCCATACACCGGTTTTCTGTACGCCGGATTGATGGTGGACGCCCGCGGTAATATCAAGGTGTTGGAGTTCAATTGCCGCTTCGGCGATCCGGAAACCCAGCCCATCATGCTGCGTTTGCGAAGTGATTTAGTGGCGCTGTGTCTAGCCGCGCTACGGCAAGAATTGGCGGCCGCCGAGGCGCTGTGGGACGCGCGCGCGTCGCTGGGCGTGGTGTTGGCGGCTGGCGGCTATCCCGATGAATATGCCAAGGGCGACCCGATCCAGGGCCTGGAGAGTTCGCCGCCGGAAAATGCGAAGGTATTTTACGCCGGCGTCCAATTGAATGAACAGGGTGAATTGGTCACCGCCGGCGGCAGGGTGTTATGCGTGTGCGCATTGGCGGACGATATCGCCGCGGCGCAACAGCGCGCTTACCAAGTCTGCGCCGGCATCAGCTGGCGCGGGGTCTACTACCGGCGGGATATAGGCTTTAAGGCTCTGCGCCGCTAAAATCCGGCTTAACCGGCGCGGCCCAGCAGGCGGGCGCGAGCCCGTTCCATGGCGTGCATCGCCGGCTGCGCGCCGGCGATGGCCACCGCGTCCACCAGACAATACCACGCGGCGACGCCGCTGGGCGGATTGCCTTGCGGCAGTTTAGAGGCCGGGTCGATCACCGCCCAGGCCCAGGTTCCGGCGGTGGTGCCGACCAATTCCAGCCAAGAGGTGATGAAAAAAGCGCCTAGATACACCATCGGCGAGCGGCCATACAGCAAATAGCCGATGAAAACCGCGAACAATACCGCGCCGATCAAATCCTGACGTTCGGCGTAGCCGCTAGCGCCCCAACCGGCCCACAAACCGCAGATCGCCACCACTAATAAGGCGATGCGCCGAGCGTGGCGTTGAAACAAACCGGAGCGGCCTAAAGCCACGGCGGTTAGGTAAACCAGGCCGTGTCCGGGCGGCACGTAGGCCGGCACATTGCCGAAACGGTAAATATAGCCCTGCATATACACCGAGGCAAAATATTCGCCGGCTACCGCGAACGACACCGCCACCGCCACTTGCGTGCGCACCGAGGCGCATTCGTCTTTCAAAAAATACAACAAAAACAGCCAACCGAACCCGGCCAGGACGTATTGCATCGCCTTGGGCGCGAAACCGTCGGTGGTGAGGCAAATAGTCACCGCCACGAACGTGAAGCCGGCAATAAAGTAATCTCGCGCGCGGTGATCCGCTTGCGTGTGCCGGGCCGGAAAACGCGGCAGGGATAAAAGCTTGCGCATAGCGGCGGAACAATGCTCTGGTTTAAGATAACTCGGGTTTATTTAGACGATCAGCATGCTAGCCCATACCGCCGCCGGTTAATTATCCCTTACTTATCCGGCAACGAGATGGTTTTATTAGCGGAAAACCGTTTAATCAGGCGACCGATTTGACTGACTAGCCAGCCTAGCGCGTGCGTCAAGCTTTCTAGGCCGCTGGCCAAAATTTCGCCGCCGGTCATGCCTTGAAACCGGTTCTGCAATGCCGGCGCCAATAATAGGCCGGCGGCCAGACCGATGATCAAGGTTCCGGAAAGCGCGCCTTCTTCCACGGCCGGCGCGGCCGCGGCTTTACCGGCGGCATCCGCTACGGCGGCGCTGGCGGCGGGAGCTTGGATTACCGGTTGGACGGCGTCCGGTTTATAGGGTTTGCCGCTGTAATCGTCGGGATAAATGCTGGCGGTCACGCCGGGTATGCTAGGCAAATCCTCGCTGCCCTTGCCCACCTTCAATTGCGCTTTCATGCCTTTTTCCATGTGTTGCGCAATATCGCAGTGCACCAAATAGGTTTTGTCGCCGGGCGGCAGAATCAGCGTGCCCGACACCTCGCCGGGGCCGCTGACTTCCAAATGAAACATACCCTTGGGGTACAAATATTTAGGCAGGCCGTGCATCATCCATTGATGGCGGATTTCATCCTCGTTAATGAAATGCACGGTTAACTTGGTGCACGGCTCGAATTGGAATTCTTGCTGGTCGAAAGCGAACATGGCGCCGGGGAACTTCTCGGCGTATTTATGACCAGCGCGTACGGTAATTTCCTTTTTGGCGGCGATTTTATCGCAACCGCCCGGCAAGGTATCCTCGTTTTGCCCCATGACCATGGCGCCGTCCATGTCCATCAAATGACCGTCGCCGTGCGACATCATTTGCGTATGGTTTTGAAACTCCTTGGCGTAGGCAGTGGAAAAGCACAGCGTCGAAAGTAAAACGGCCAGGATTGCAATTTTGTCCATGTGAATGGCTCCCGTAACTTAAGGGAATGGCGATAGGCTTGGGCGCGAACTCGGCCAAGAGCCGAAATCGCGCCGCCGCGGCGAAAGTATTTAGAACTCTTTTGCCTTGCCGAGCAAACCGTCAACTATTTTTTTGACGCTAGGCACGGACAGGTATAAAACGTAAATCAGGCCAAAGAACACCAAGAAGTAGATGGCGATGCTGGTTTTACTGGTTGGTTGACCCGCGCCGGCCTTAAAGGACATATGCGCGTCAAGGCGTTCGCCGCTGTCTTGCAGCAAAGTGATGTGAATCAAATACTTGCCTGGTTCGCTAACGCCCTCCGGCAAATTCAGCACCACGGTGCCGGATTTATGCTTTTTCGCTTCCTGGAAAAAGATGCGCTTGCCTTCCGGCTCCTTGGTGACTTCAAATTCAATCGCCAAGTTACGGTAACGTTGGTCTTGATAATCAAACACCAATTGTATGGTGGTGTTCAGGTCCGGCAAGTTGCCGCAGAATTCCTCGGCGGGATAAGCCTTGGGTTCGTAAGCGGTGTAATGCAGCCAATGATCTTTTTCCAGTTCAAATTTACATTGGTCGGTATCGGTTCCCGCGGCGCCGCCATGTGCCCAGGCCACGGCCGAAAAAAACATGGCGAATAAAATGAATAAGACGTTGTTATAGTGAGTAATTTTCATAAGGCCTTCCCCCAAGGTCGTTGAATTTTTATTATAATCTGCCTGTTAGGCAAGGCCGGACTGTGTCGCTCAGGTCCGCCCCATACCGGATACGGCGGGTAAATCTAGCACATTTTAACGGGTAAACAAACAAAAACCAATGCTAAACCCTATCGTAGTAGTATATCACGGGTGGATTATCTTGATCTGTTGTCAGGAGTAGGACCCGCGCGTTGGACCTTAGGTTCCGGCGGGGGCAAAAAATTTGCTTCGGCAGGCGCGTTTTTTACTCGCTGGGCGGCGGCTTTATAAAAGCTGTCATACAAATTTTATGGCTTCCACCCAATACAGTAATTATAATGTAGGTTTTGCCATGCGCAAATTATAATGTAGGCTTTGCCGTGCGCAGTGATCTTAAATACCAACTCTATGCAGACTCTATGTCCGAATTGACCAGCTCGCCCGAATGGATAGCCGTTAAGCAACACTACAAGGAAATTGCCGCTAAATTTTCCATGAAAGCCGCATTTGACCAAGATAGCGCGCGCTTTGATAAATTTTCGGTTAAATTCAATGACCTGTTGTTTGATTATTCAAAGAATTTGATTGATGAACAAACTTTACCGCTTTTGTTAAAGTTTGCGGAGCGCTCGAATTTGCATCAAAAAACCGAAGCCATGTTCAACGGTTCGATTATAAACGTGACCGAAGGGCGGGCGGTGTTGCACACTGCGCTGCGCAACCGAGCCAATACGCCGGTATATTTCGCCGGCGAAGATGTGATGCCGCAAGTCAACCGCGTGTTGGCGAAAATGCGCGGTTTTACCGAGCAGGTGCGGTCCGGCGCTTGGACCGGCTACACCGGCAAGCCGATAACCGATATCGTCAACATCGGCATCGGCGGCTCCGATTTGGGGCCTAAAATGGTGGATTCGGCGTTAAAACCTTATGGCATCAGCACTTTAAGAGCGCATTTCGTCTCCAACGTCGACCAAGTGGACATCGTGGAGACCTTAAAGCCGCTAAACCCGGAAACCACGCTGTTTTTAATCTCCTCCAAAACGTTCACCACCCAGGAGACCATGACCAACGCGCATTCCGCGCGCGACTGGTTCTTGGCCGCCGCCGGTGACGCCAAACTCATGCTCCGGCATTTCGTGGCCATTTCCACCAACGTGGAGAAAGTCAAGGAGTTCGGTATCGACCCGGACAATATGTTCGAGTTTTGGGATTGGGTCGGCGGCCGTTATTCTCTGTGGTCGGTGATAGGCATGTCGATTGCGTTGTATATCGGCATGGATAATTTTGAAGAGTTGCTGCTCGGCGCGCATTTGGCGGATCAGCATTTCCGCGAGGCCCCGTTCGAGAAGAATATTCCGGTTATCATGGGCCTCTTGGGGATTTGGTATAACAATTTCTTCGAGGCGGAAACCTATGCCATTTTGCCATACGCGCAATCGCTGAAATATTTTGCCGATTACTTCCAGCAAGGCGACATGGAAAGCAACGGCAAAAGCGCCACCATTAGCGGCGAAAAAGTGGACTATAACACCGGCCCTATCATTTGGGGTCAGCCCGGTACCAATGGCCAGCACGCGTTTTTCCAATTGATACATCAGGGTACGAAATTGGTGCCTTGTGATTTTCTAGCCGCGGCGCAAAGCAATTATGAATTGCCGGAGCATCACGATATTTTGATATCCAATTTTCTGGCGCAGGCTGAAGCTTTGATGCGCGGTAAAACCGAGGCGGAGGTGCGCCGCGATCTCAGCCACGAGCCGAATTTGAACGACGCTCTGATCGCCTCGAAAATCTTCGAGGGCAACAAGCCGTCCAACGCTTTTCTGTTCAAGAAATTGACGCCGCGCACGCTAGGCACCTTGATTGCGTTTTACGAACACAAGATTTTCGTGCAAGGCGTGGTGTGGAATATCAACTCTTTCGATCAAATGGGCGTTGAGCTGGGCAAGGTGCTGGCGAAAGCCATATTGCCTGAGTTGAAAAATGATCAAGAGATCGATAGCCACGACAGCTCGACCAATGGCTTGATTAATTACTACAAAGCGTTACGCATAGCCGTCGATTAAGTTTCGTGCGGAGCCGATTAACTTTTTGGTCTGCGCCGCGCCCTAAAGAAGTCGGCTAGCAATCCGCCGCATTCCTCTGCCAACACGCCGCCGTCGCAGACGACGCTATGGTTCAAAAACTCGGCGGCGCCTAGTTGCAGCGGGCCGCAAACCGCGCCGCGCCTGGCATCGAACGCACCGAACACCAGGCGTTCCATGCGCGCGTGCACAATGGCTCCCATGCACATGACGCAGGGCTCTAAGGTTACATACAGGCTGCTGCCCGGCAAACGGTAGTTTCCAAGTTTTCTACCGGCTTGACGCAGGGCTTGGATTTCGGCGTGGGCGCTGGGGTCATGCAATTGAATCGGCTGGTTCCAGCCTTCACCCACGCAACGGCCTTCAAATACCACCAGCGCCCCTATCGGCACCTCGCCTTGCCGTTCGGCGCGTTGCGCCAGCCGGATGGCGTGGCGCATCCACTCTGCATCATTCATTTAAACCGTGGCTTTGCTCAAGCGGTCATTGACCGCCGCCCATTCCTCGCTGGCCGGCGGCTGCTCGATCAACAGCATGTCCAGTTGCAGATTGTCGAGTTCGCGCAAGGAGCTATAAAGCGCCGCCTCATAGGACTCGGCCCGGTCCGGTAATAGAATCAAATGCCGGCAAGGAATCATGCGGCAAATATCGCTATGCGCCAGCACGCCGACTTGCTTGCCTTGGGCGCATTGCTCGTCTATCATCCCGATCAAGGTCTCCGGGTTGCATAAGAGTGCGATGGTGTGCGGCGCGTAATGCACCGCCATCATGCCGGGGGCGCGGATTTGGGTGTTGCTGGACAGCCTAACCTCGGCTCCCAATACGGCTTTCAATTGGGCGCGGGTGATGCGGCCCGGTCTAAGCAGCACCGGAGCGTCGTCGGTCAGGTCGATAATGGTGGATTCCACGCCGACGCTGCACGGGCCGCCGTCCAGGATGCAAGATACTTTGTCGCCCAATTCCTCGGCCACGTGAAAGGCCTGGGTTGGGCTGATGCGGCCGAAACGGTTGGCGGAAGGGGCCGCCACACCGCCGCCGAAAGCTCGTAGCAAGGCCAGCGCCGTAGGGTTGGCAGGCACGCGCAGGGCCACGGTGTTTTGGCCGCCGGTGACTGCTCGGGGCACGTTGGCTTGTTTATTAAATATAATGGTCAATGGGCCGGGCCAAAAGGCGGCGGCCAGTTTGCGCGCCGTGTCTGGAAATTCGGCGGCCCAGTCCGTGATTTGCTCGGGGTCGGCCAAATGCACGATCACGGGATGGTCGGCCGGCCGGCCCTTGGCGGAGAAAATTTTGCCGACGGCCAAAGCATTGGCGGCGTCCGCGCCCAAGCCGTACACGGTTTCGGTAGGAAACGCCACCAATTCACCGGCGCGCAGCAAGGCGGCGGCTTTGGCGATGGCGGCGGGATTAGCTTCAGTTAAAATCAAGAGATGTCCGCATTAGTAGGAAAATAGCAAAAAATTAGATTATAAAACATGGAATTATCATGCCTTGGATTACAACTTTGAGATAAATTTAGCAACCCGCCGCATTAATGGCGGAAATGCCGCATGCCGGTCAAGGCCATGGCGATGCCGTGTTCGTCGGCGGCTTTGATGACTTCCGCGTCCCGCATGGAGCCGCCAGGGTGGATAATGGCGCTGATGCCGACCGCCGCCGCCGCGTCCACCGAGTCTCGGAACGGGAAAAAGGCGTCGGAGGCCATGACCGAGCCGGCAATGTCAAAACCCTCGTCGGCTGCCTTCAAGGCGGCGATTTTTGCCGAGTATACCCGGCTCATTTGCCCGGCCCCTATGCCTAGGGTTTGACCTTGCTTAGCATAGACGATGGCGTTGGATTTAACAAATTTTACTACTTTCCAGGCGAACAATAAATCGGCGGTTTCTTGCGCGGTGGGAACGCGTTGACTGACGATGCGCAAATCGCATGCCATGACGTCGCCATGATCTTTTTGTTGCGCCAGCAGGCCGCCGCCGACTTTTTTCAGCTCCAGTTCTGCGGTCGGCTCGGCCGGCCATGCTCCGACCCGCAGCAGACGAATATTGCCTTTCTTTAGGCAGGCTTGCAGCGCCGCCGGGCTGAATTCCGGCGCAATGATTACCTCTACGAATTGCCGCTCAGTGATGGCGGCCGCCGTTTCGCCGTCCAGCGGACGGTTAAAGGCGATAATGCCGCCGAAGGCCGAGGTCGGATCGGTGGCGTAAGCAAGCCGGTAAGCGGAAAGCAAATCGTCGGCGACCGCCACGCCGCAGGGATTGGCGTGCTTGACGATCACGCAAGCCGGTTCGGAAAAGCTTTTGACGCACTCCAGGGCGGCGTCGGCGTCGGCGATATTATTATAAGACAACTCCTTGCCTTGCAATTGTTCGGCGGCTGCGATATTGCCGGCCGGCAGCCGGGTTTCCCGGTAAAACGCAGCCGCTTGATGCGGATTTTCACCGTAGCGCAGGCTTTGCAGGCGCTGAAATTGCAGGTTAAGAATTTCTGGAAAGATTTCACCTTGCGCCTGTCCCAAATAATCGGCAATGGCCGCGTCGTAGCGCGCGCAATGGGCAAAGCTTTTGGTCGCCAACGCGAATCGGCGGGCTTGGTCCAGGCAGCCTTGGTTGGCTTGCAATTCGGCGATAATTTCCGTGTAGTCGCTAGGCTCGACCACCACGGCCACGCTGGCGTGATTTTTGGCCGCGGCGCGTATCATGCTGGGACCGCCAATGTCGATGTTTTCGATGGCCGTTTCAAGCGTGCAGTCGGGGCGGGCGATGGTTTGCGCGAAGGGGTAAAGGTTAACCGCCACCATGTCGATCGGCAAAATGCCGTGTTCGTCCAGCGCCGCCTCATCCACGCCGCGCCGCGCCAGTATGCCGCCATGGATTTTCGGATGCAGGGTTTTCACCCGCCCGGCCATGATCTCCGGAAACCCGGTGTAGTCGGCCACTTCCCGCGCGGGAATATGCTGGGCGGCCAACAATTCGGCGGTGCCGCCGGTGGATAAAATTTCAATGCCTAAGGCGTGCAATTGACGGCAAAATTCCGCCACGCCGGTTTTGTCGGAAACGCTCACCAAGGCGCGAGTAATTTTTATTTTCATGCAATCCTCAAATTACAGATTATTCTAAACGGATCACGGGCAATCGGCATTATTCTATGCCGTATTGCTCCAGTTTTTTTCGTAGCGTGCTGCGGCTGATACCTAAAATTTTCGCCGCTTTGCTTTGGTTGAAATCGGCCTGTTTCAAGGTGATTTCCAGCAACGGTTTCTCGACTTCGGCGATGACTAATTGGTACAAACCGGTCGAATCGTGACCGTTCAAATGACTGAAATAGTTTTCCAGGCAATGACGTACATGGTCGGCCAAGGTATGTTCGCTATTATTAAGATGGTCTTTCTTAGGCTCTTCCATATAAAAGTTCTTAATTAAATGGAAAAGAATCGAGCGTCGCGTTAACCAGCGCCAGTTGCCGGCCGGGTTGTTCCGCTTGGTTGATGGCGGCTTTCACATCCGCCGGCAGGCCGCCCAAGCGCTGCCAATACCAGTTTAGATGCTTGCGCGCCATTCTGACGCCGGTAACGGCGCCGTAAAATTCGTACAGGCTTTCCAAATGCCGGTTTATCACCTCCTGAATTTCAGTCAGGCCGGGCGCGGCGTAAGGCAGGCCGCGCATTTTACACAGCATTTCGCGAAACAGCCAAGGCCTGCCCTGGGCCGCGCGGCCTATCATCAAGCCGTCGGCGCCGGTATACTTGAGCACTGCCATGGCTTTTTCCGGGGAATCGATGTCGCCGTTGGCGATGATCGGAATCCGCGCCGCTTGCTTGACCTGGCGGATGGTGTCGTATTCGGCTTGCCCTTCAAATTTACACGCCCGGCTGCGTCCGTGCACGGTGAGCATTTGCACGCCGTTTTGCTCGGCGATGCGCAGGATGGATACCGCGTTGCGGTTGGCTAGGTCCCAGCCGGTGCGGATTTTCAGCGTTACCGGCACGCTCACGGCGCTGACTACGGCGGCAAGAATGTCGGCCACCAGTTTTTCATCGCGCAACAAGGCCGAGCCGGCGGCGACTTGGCAGACTTTTTTCGCCGGGCAGCCCATGTTGATGTCGATAATCGCCGCGCCGCGGTCGGCGTGCATACGCGCGGCTAGCGCCATTTGCCTGGGGTCCGCGCCTATGATTTGCACCGACTCCAGCGCGGCGGGGTTCAATTCGGTTTTTTTTTGGGTTCGCGGGTGCCGTTGCAAATGCTCAAGCGCGGACGCCATTTCCGATACGGTCAAGCCCGCGCCGAATTCGGCGCAAATTCGCCGAAATGGTTTGTCGGTGACGCCGGCCATTGGCGCTAGTAGCAGATTGTTGGAAAGTTGAAAATGACCGAGCCGCATGGGAAAAAAGGTGTAATTTGGCAATGTATCATAGCAAGAAATTCGTGAATTCGGCCGGAAAAAATTCACCGGGCGCCGCGCCGCGGGTGGCGCGGCTTTCAAGCGCGACTGAGCTTAGTCGCCGCAGCCGAGGGCGGCAAAAGTTTGCAGATCGGCCGCCGCCGTCGCCGCGCGGGCGATCAGAGCGCGGTTGCCCGCTTCCTCCATGAGGTCGCCAACCGCCAACGTCAGCACCATGGCCTCGACGGCGTAAGCCACATGCCGCCGGTAACGTTCAAAGGTGCGGCCGCGCGGTAATTCCGGCCCGCCGAAGGCGCTGACGGCGGCGCGGTAATAGTCCAGCAAAGCGCGCTCATGTTCGCGCCGCAAATCGCTGGGCAACGCGGTGGCAAGAAAATAGGCCACATCGCTGACGCCTTCGCCCAGACGCACCAATTGCCAGTCTAAAAATCCCGGTCCATCGGCGGTCCAAAACAAATTGCCGGGATGGCAGTCATGATGCACCAAGGTGTTCGAGGCCGCCGTTAGTTGCCGCATCATACGGCGGCGGTTGAAAGCGTATTCCAGAGCCGGTTTATGCAGGTCCTGAGGAATCAGGTCGCCGGCCCGCCGCAGGCCGCGCCGCATTAGCGGCGGCGCCAACCAGTCGCCTAGCGCGAGTTCGATTTTGGCGTTGAACGGGTTGAGCCAGGTTTGAGCCTGCAACAACGCGGATTTACCGGAAAAGCCGGCGTGTAGTTTCGCCAATTCGCGTAATACGGCTTCGGCCTGCGTCAGCGTCAGGGCGTCGCCGACTTGGCCGGGCGTTTGACCGGATTCGCGCAAGTCGGCCATGACCAAAGTAGACCCTAAACCGAACCGGTGCTGCGCCGCCAGCACTTGCGGCAGGTTCGGCGGGCTGTGCCGGGCCAAGCCGTTATAGAAATGAATTTCTTTTTGCAGCAAGCCGGGCAATGCCGTGATCAAACGGGATTTCAGCAGCAACGCCGGGGTCTTGACGAACCAACGGCGCGGATATTCGGCGCTGGCGTCGTGTTCGACGGTCAGGGCGGTGCGCGTGGTGGTTCCGGGGTTAACGGATTCAATTTCCACCGCGCTGACCGTGGCGTGAGGAATGCTCCGCCGCAGTATGCGCTGCGCCCATTGCGGGGTTAATTGCCTGGGGTGGCGGACGACGATATGGTTGTTCACTCAATGCGGTCCGAATTAATGCGTCATTAATAAGGGCGAATTATATATAAATTCACCGGCCGCGGTATGGGTTAGCATTAGTCCCGTTTATGCATCAATAACAATTCGATTCTGTGCAATATTTCGATTTGTTTATCTTGGCGCTCAATTTGCTTGTCCAAACGGTCTTTGATGCCGAAAATGGCGAAAGGCAGCAAAGCCCATAACAGGCCGACAATGATAATGAATAGAACGCCGACCATGCCGAACGAGCCGAAAAAATAATCCATCAAACTCTCCTCGCCATGCGGCGGTTGCTATTTCACAAGCCGCTTACTATAACGGGCTGGACGGTTAACGGCAATAGGTAGCATCGCTTAGGCGGCGGCAGGGATATCGCGGAGGCGGTTTGATTAGGCGCGGCGGACTAGGGAGGCGCGCTATTTCAGCCAAGTCGAGGCTCCGGGCGATCAGCAATCACCCGGATGTACTGAAACGCAAGCAACAGTGTTTACTGGGCTTTTGCGTGCTCTTCGTGAGTTTTGGCGGCGGCGGCGTGTTCCTTGGCCAATGCGGCGTGGTGTTTAGCCAGCGCGACGTGATGTTTAGCCAATTTATGGTGCTTTAGTTTTTTGTGTTCGGTAGCCAAGGACTCATGATGTTTAGCCATGCCTTTATGATATTCGGCGGTTTTTTTATGATGTTCCGCGGCCGCGGCATGTTCTTCAGGCGTATTGGCCACAACATTAGAATGCCCTGGGTGTTCCGGCGCGGGAACGACATCCGCGAATGCAGGTCTGGCGGCCAGAGTCAAGGCCAGCAACAAGGGAAGCAAGATTGCGCTAAATTTGAATGATTTTCCAAGCATGGTGTTTTCCTCTTTATGAATTTAGATAAATTATTATTGATGCCGGGCCTTCCGCCTTATGCCGCTATGGGGCGGCTGACCTTATAAGCATGTATACCATACTCCTGTGTATGTTTGCGGTCAATTATTGAATTCGTCGGATCATTGATCCAGCGCAAATCCTATGCGGGATGGCGGGCGGAGATTTATTGCGACAAGGTGCGCATCAGGTTTTTATAGTCCTCGGCCATTTTCAAGTCTTCTTCCTTGAGCTCGGTGATGCGCTTGCAAGCATTGATGACCGTGGTGTGGTCGCGGCCGCCGAAGGCTTCCCCGATTTCCGGATAACTGTGTGAGGTGAGCTCGCGCGCTAGGCTCATGGCGACTTGACGCGGCCGGGTGATGGATTGCTTGCGGTTTTTCGCGGTTAAATCCGCTACCCGGATTTTAAAATATTCGGCCACGGTTTTTTGAATGTTGTCGATGCTGACCAACTTGTCTTGCAAGCTGATCAAATCATGCAGCGCTTCCTTGGTGAAGTCCAGGGTAATGGGGTGGCCGGTGAATTGGGCGTTGGCCAGCACTCGGCGCAAAGCGCCTTCCAGATCGCGTACATTGGAGGGGATGCGCTTAGCAATGAAGAAAGCGATTTCATGATCCAGTTCCACGCCGGAGGCATGCGCTTTTTTAATGAGAATCGCGGTTCGGGTTTCCAGGTCCGGCGGTTCAATCGCCACCGGCAGGCCCCAACCGAAGCGGGATTTTAGTCTGTCTTCCAATCCGTTGATTTCTTTTGGGTATTTATCGCAAGTCAATACCACTTGGTGTTTTTGGTCGAGTAAGTTGTTGAAGGTATGAAAAAATTCCTCTTGCGAGCGCTCTTTGCCAGCCAGAAATTGAATGTCGTCCATCAGCAAAATATCTATGCTGCGGTAATACTCCTTAAAATAACTAATGCTATTCTGCTGCAAGGCTTTCACCATGTCTTGCACGAATTTCTCCGAATGCAGGTATACGATATTGGCGTTGGGGTTTTGCAGCATGACCGCGTTGCCGATGGCGTGCATTAAATGGGTTTTGCCTAGTCCGGAACTGCCGTAAATAAACAGCGGGTTGTAGACCTTGCCGATGTTTTCCGACACGGTTTTGGACGCGGCGCGCGCCAGTTGGTTGGACTTGCCTTCAACAAAGCAGTCGAAGGTGAACGCCTTGTTCAGAAAATTGGGCTGGTTTTTCTTTTGCGCCGGCGACTTGGGGTTGGTTGGCTGCTTTTGAGCGGCCGGGGTTTTCTTGCTGCCGATTTCAAATTGCACAGTCAAGGTCGCGTTGGAAAATTCGTTGACGCAGTCCTCTATCACCGAGAAAAAGTGTTGTTTGATGTGGTCGATAATAAAGCGGTTGGGCGCCAATAGTTTTAGCTGCCGCCCGTTTTCCTCGGCCTGCAAGGGACGTATCCAGGTGCTGAAGTCGGAGACGGGAATCTCGTGTTCCAATTTGGCTAAACAATTGTTCCAAATAGTGCTCATTTAAGCTCTGTCGAAAAAACGGAAGCATATTTTGCCATATTACCCTGGGTGACGTTAGGCTTTTACGCGCTTATGGCAGCGGGCTTGCACTAACCGTTTGCGAATTCTGCGATAATAGCAAGTTTAATTACAGGTTACGCTATGTGGTTTAAAAATCTCGCGGTTTACCGGTTTGGCGAGCCGTTTGCGCTGAATGCGGCCGAACTGGACGCCAAATTGCAAGCCGGCGCTTTTCGGCCGTGCGCGGCGCAAGAAGAATCCAGCGCCGGCTGGACGCCGCCGGGCAAAGGCATGGCGGAATTCGTGCTTTCCGCCAACGGCTGTTTCTTGTTTTGCTTTAAAAAGCAGGAAAAAGTGGTTCCGGCCGCGGTGATCAACGAATTATTGGCGGAACGGGTGGAAGAGCTCGAGTCGCGCGAAAGCCGGAAACTGCCTGCGAAGGAGCGCAACCGAATGAAAGATGAATTGCTGTTCGAGTTGTTGCCGCGCGCGTTTTCCTATAGCCGCAAAGTGTACGCCTATATTGACCCGCGCGCGGGTTTTTTGGCGATTGACGCGGCTACCCCGAAGAAGGCGGAACACGTTTTGCAATTGTTACGGAATTGTTTGGGAAATTTGCCTGTCTCACCGATGTCGGCGCGCGCGCAAGCGGCGGCGGTGATGACGGAGTGGTTGGCGCGGGGGAACCCGCCGTCCGACATGGTGATTGAAGACGAATGCGAGTTGCGTTCTCACGATGAAGAAGCAGGCATTGTCCGCTGCCGGCGGCACGATTTACAGGCGCCGGAAATCAAAAACCATTTGGACAGCGGCAAGGCGGCTAGCAAATTGGCTTTAACTTGGCAGGAGCGGCTGTCTTTCGTATTGGATGAGCATATGTGGATAAAGCGCTTGCGCTTTTTGGATTTGATTCAGGAACAGGCGGCGGAAATTGAAACCTTTGACGAGCTAGGCCGGCTGGATGCGGATTTTTCGATTATGAGCGCCGAATTGGCGCAATTTATTTTACGCTTATGGGTGTTATTTGAAACCGAGGTGTCAACTTGAGAAAGACTAAGTGGTTGTTGTGTTTAATGTTGATCTCCGGCGCGGCGAGCGCTTTGACGTTGCCTTTGCCTGACCGCGCCGGCGACGCGTTGATCGGCGATTCGCCGGAAGAACCAAAATTCGTTTCCGCCAATGAAGAAGATACGCTGATTGACATTGCGGTGGATTATCGTTTGGGCCAGGATGAAATCGTATTGGCCAATCCGACGGTAGACCGTTGGCTGCCGCGGCAAGGCACCAAGGTGAGAATTCCGAACGGGTTCATATTGCCGGATGCGCCAAGGCAAGGCATAGTCATTAATTTACCGGAGATGCGGATTTATTATTTCGGCGTTCCGGGGGTGGTGGAAACCTATGCTATCGGGATCGGCCGCGTGGATTGGAAAACGCCCCTGGGCCATACCCAAATTCAGGCCAAAACCGAAAATCCTTCCTGGTCGCCGCCGCCTTCGATTATCGCCGAGCATTTGGCGGACGGAGACGTGCTGGAGCCGTATTATCCGCCCGGACCGGATAACCCCTTGGGATTGTTTGCGTTCAGACTGGGCATACCCGGTTATTTGATACACAGCACCAATAAGGTGAACGGCGTCGGCATGCGCGTCAGTCATGGCTGTATTCGTATGTATCCTGCGGATATAGAACAGTTTTTTCCATTGGTCAAGGTCGGAACCTCGGTGAATATCGTCAATCAACCGCTCAAGGTCGGTTGGCGGCATGACGTATTATATTTAGAAGCTTACCCGGAGATGGAGGAAACCCCGGCCAGTTACGAAGATCGTTTGCACCGGGCCTTGGATTTGATCGAACGGGCGAACGGCGGCAAGATGCCGATCATTAAGGGTTCGGTATTGAAAAACGCGCTACAGCATGAAACCGGCATTCCGACGCCGTTGTATCAGCGGCCCGTGGTGGCGTCCGGTTCGATTCCGCCGCCGCAAGCGGCCCGCTAAGTTTCCGGCGCAAAAAAAAAAGCCCGTGGGTCTTGGACCCACGGGCTTTTTTAAATCAACCCAAAAAACTAAAGCGTAAAAGTAGCTAAAGCTTATTTGTGTTGAGATTTTTTGAACAGACGGTCCAATTTGCTATTGGTGTCTTGCGCATATTGAGCAGCGCGGTTTGCGGCGGCTTCCGCGGCGGCGGCTTTAGCAGATGCGTCTGCTGCTGCTGCTTTAGCGGATGCGGCGTCAGCAGATGCGGTAGCAACTTTGCCTTCCAAGGTGCTAACTCTTGCGTCCAACGCTTCCAAATCTGAAGTGCTAGCGCAGCCGGCAGCCAAAGCGGCAACGGCGACAACTGCTGATAATTTAATTGCTTTCATCATGGTTTTCCCCTTGATTGTTGGTTTCAAAAAAAAATGAAATACAGTGGTAATTGTCCAACATTTTTTACGTTTTTACCAATATTATTTCACCGTCACTAGCGTCCCTTTTTCTACCCACTGGCTTAATTGATCAATTTGATCGTTAGTCAGCGCGATACATCCATGCGTCCAATTCATGGATTTGTGTATGGACAGGTTACCGCTTCCTAGTCCGTGTATGCCGATTTGTCCACCTAAATCAGTGTCTTGCGGCGGCACGTCTCCGGATTGGTGGGCGCGGGCAATTTGTTCGTAAGTGCCTTGATCGATATTGCCGTTCTTCAATCCACGCTCTGCGTGGCCGAGATCGGGATAGTTAAGGCCGAAGAATTTGCGAAACGAACTGTGGTCGTTGATCCAGCCGATTCTGAAGCTGCCGAGCGGAGTAACATCGTCGCCGCGGCGATATTTGACGCCGGCCCCGTTACGGCCGATGGCGATGTTATTCAGCACGGCGACGGTCTTGTCGCCTTTTTTAATTTCCATGTTCAGCTTTTCCGTATCCACCAGAATCCATACCTCTCCGTCGGCGCGGCCGGGAGGGCAATGCAGGCCGAGTAGAACGATAAAACAAACCAAGAATTTGTTCCTAGCCATACTCACAAACTATAATTACTTTAAACAAAACCATAGCGGTAATTTTATCACTTCTCAATGTCGCAGTAAGGTCTATCATGCAAATTACTATTCAATCTTCACAACCGTTTGACGATCAAAAACCGGGAACTTCTGGTTTACGTAAAAAAGTACTGGTATTTCAGCAGCCTAATTACCTGGAGAATTTCGTTCAATCCATATTCAATAGCTTAGCCGATTTTCAAGGAAAGGCCTTGGTGTTGGGCGGCGACGGTCGTTATTTTAACCGGCAGGCGATTCAAACCATTATCAAAATGGCGGCGGCGAACGGTTTCGGCGAGCTGATTGTCGGCCGCGGGGGCTTGTTGTCCACGCCGGCGGCTTCACATTTAATCCGAAAATACGGCGCCTTCGGCGGCGTGGTGCTGTCCGCCAGCCACAATCCGGGCGGGCCGGACGAAGATTTCGGCATAAAATACAATGTCGGCAACGGCGGCCCGGCGCCGGAAAAGTTTACCGATGAGTTGTTCCGCCAAACCAAGATTATTAGCGAATACCGTATCCTGGAATGGCCGGACGTGGATTTGGACGTGTTGGGCGAAATCGAGGTCGGCGCGGCGCGGGTCAGAATTATCGATCCGGTTTCCGATTACGCGCAATTGATGGCCGAAATTTTCGATTTTCCGTTGATCCGCGATAGCATCGCCGCCGGTCTGATAACCTTGCGTTTCGACGCCATGCATGCGATTACCGGGCCTTACGCCAAAACTATTTTGGAAGACATGCTGGGCGCGCCGGCCGGTTCGGTGTGGAACGGCACGCCGTTGGAGGATTTCGGCGGCGGCCATCCGGACCCGAATCTGGTTTACGCGCATGAATTGGCGGAGACCATGTTCGGCGAAAACGCGCCGGCATTCGGCGCGGCTTCCGACGGTGACGGCGACCGCAATATGATTATGGGTGCGCAAGTGTTCGTCACCCCTAGCGACAGTCTGGCGATCATGGCGGCCAACGCGCGCTTGATTCCGGCTTACGCGGGCGGCATTAGCGGCGTGGCCCGTTCGATGCCGACCAGTCAGGCGGTGGACCGGGTGGCGAAGGCCTTGCATCTGCCTTGCTACGAAACGCCGACCGGCTGGAAGTTTTTCGGCAATTTGCTGGACGCCGGCCGCATTACCTTGTGCGGCGAGGAAAGCTTTGGCTCCGGCTCCGATCACGTACGCGAAAAAGACGGCCTGTGGGCGGTATTGTTTTGGCTGAATCTGTTGGCGCGCAAACGTCAATCGGTAGCCGACATTCTGCACGAACACTGGCTGCGTTTCGGCCGTGACATCTATAGCCGCCACGATTACGAAGCAGTGGACGCGGACATCGCCAACGCTATTTTCGAGCATTTGCGCGGTTTGTTGCCGGAATTGCCGGGACGGGCATTCGGTGCGTACACGGCGGCTTTCGCCGACGAATTCAGTTATACCGACCCGGTTGACCATAGCGTTAGCTCGCATCAAGGTATACGCATAGGCTTTAGCGACGGTTCACGCATCGTGTTCCGTTTGTCCGGCACAGGCACCATAGGCGCCACCTTGCGTATTTATCTGGAAAAATACGAGCGCGACGCCGACAAATTGCTGCAAGAAGCGCAAACCGCCCTGGCGGAGTTGATCGAAATCGCCGAAATCTTGAGTCAGGTGAAACAGCGCACCGGCAGAGTCGAACCTACCGTCATCACCTAATGCCGACGTTTCTACCCATCCTGCGCTGAATGGTTACACGCCGTTAGATTAGGGGCAGGCCGCGCGCCAATTTTGGCAAGCGGCCTTCCAGCCCCATGGCCTCCTTCATGACTTTCAACCGCAGCGGGGTTATATGTTGCGCCGCCCCCAGTCCCAGATTACGCAAAAGTTTCACCGGCGCGATGTCGTTGCTGAAACAGCGGTAGAAAATATCCATCACCGTCATCATTTTTAAGTTTTGTTGCCGGCGTTGCCATTCGTATTGGCGCAGAATGTTGACGTCGCCAATCGGCCGGCCCTGCCGAGCGGCTTGCATGACCACTTCCGCCAGCGCGGCGGCGTCGAGAAACCCGATGTTGACGCCTTGGCCCGCCAAGGGATTAATCATGTGCGCGGCGTCGCCGATCAGGGCGAAACCGGGTTTTACGTATTGCTGCGCGTGTTGCCGTTTAAGGGCAAAACTAGTGACGCCGAGGATTTGCTTGATTTCACCCAAGCAAGCCGGGAAGGCGGCGGTCAATTCGTGTTTGAGTTCGTCCGCGGGCAAGGCTTGCAGTCGGCGCACTCGGTCCGGATGCTGATACCAAACCAGCGAGGCGTAAGAGCCGGACAGCGGCAAAAACGCTTGCGGTCCGCTGGGCGTGAAGCGTTGCCACGTAATGTCTTGTTGGCCGTAGCCGGTTTCGACGTACAGCACCAGCGCTTGTTGCTGGTAGTCCCAGCTGGTGACGCCTAGCCCCAGGCTTTGCCGGGCGCGGGATTGGCCGCCGTCGGCGGCGATGGTTAGCTTGGCCTTGAGCCTACGGCCGTCGCTGAGTCGCAGGCTGGCGGCGGCGTCGTATTCGATATCGGCGATTTGCGCCGGCATGATGAGTTCGATGTTGTCGAACGCGGCCAGGCGTTCCAGCAGCGCCAACTGCGTCACCCGGTTTTCCGCGATATAGCCGAGTTCCGGTTGCTTGATGTCATCGCTGTTGAACGTGGTATCGCCGAATTCCTCCCACACCCGCATACGGCGGAAAGGGCACAGCCGGCGGCGGGACAGGCCTTCCCAAGCGCCGACGCTTTCCAAGATGTTTTTCGAGGCAATGCTGAGGGCGGATACGCGTAAATCATGCGGCTGTTCCGGGGCGAACGGTTCCGGCGTTTCCCGCTCCAACACCGCCACTCGCAATGGCCCGCCGCCCAGGCAGCAAGCCGCTGCGGCGCCGACCATGCCGCCGCCGATGACGATGACGTCGTATTCTTCAATAGTCATGTGTTATGGGCCTATGAATAAAAAAATCAATGCACTATTAGCGAATCACTGTTATATTTTCGTAACTGTCGCGACAGGCATGGCTGCGTATGCTACCATTGGCGGGTTTCACTCGTTGAAAATAAATAAGAGTATCAGGATTTTCGCCGTTTTTTGTTTGAATGTAGCATGCATTAGGCGTAAGCGCCATAATAAACGGCTGGCCGGCGCAACGTCGCGGCGTATCTTACACATCGGTTAATAGGATGGAGAGCAATGAACACAAACGCCCTGCTTAACAATAGTTCAGACATGCTATACGACCCCAGTTTAGCGCACGACAGTTGCGGTGTCGGTTTCATCACGCGCAAGGATAGCCGGCAAACGCACGAGGTGCTGTCTCTGGCGCATTTGGCGATGTGCACCATTCCGCATCGCGGCGGCATGAGCGCGGAAGGCATAGGCGACGGCGCCGGGGTTAACATCGACTTGTCGCTCAAGTTTTTCCGCAAGATAACCGGTGTCACCGCCCTGGAACTGGGCGATTTCGGCGTGGCTAATTTTTTCTACCCGGAAAATCACCGTGAATACGACCGCGCCGCCACCGATTTGATTGAGGATAGATTCAAGGCGTTCGATTTGCCTATCATTGCCTGGCGCGACGTGCCGGTGGACGTGTCTGTGATTAATCAAGCGGCGCGCCGGGCGCAATTGCCTATTAAACAAGTCATTTTCGGCCGGCCGGCGGCGTTGAAACAAGCCGAGTGGCAAGCATTCGAGAGCTATATTCAAGAAGCCTTGCTGGATATCGAGGCCGAGGGATTTAGCCGTACCGAACTGAACGGTTTTTATCCCTTGTCGATGAGTTCGCGCACCCAAGTCTATAAAGGCCGGTTGAATTCGTTTGAGGTGATCCCGTATTTCAAGGATTTGTACGACACCGACCACGAGATTAGAACCCTGTTTTTCCACACCCGGTTTTCCACCAATACCGCGCCGGCGACCATGATGGCGCAACCGTTTCGCTATATGGCGCATAACGGCGAATTGAATACCGATAAGAAAAACCGCTTGAGCGAAAATGCCATCGCCCGCCAGCATAACAAACACTTAGTGTTTCCGCGCGGCCAGTCCGATTCCGGCCGCCTGGATCAAACCTTGACCCGCCGCATCAACGCGGACGGTTTGGATATCGTCACCGCCATTTTAGCGATGATGCCGCCAGCGTGGGAAAATGATACGACCTTGCCCGCCGATGTGCTTTCGATGCTGGAGTATTTCAGCTTGTATGAAGAGAAAAACGACGGTCCGGCGGCGTTGGTGTTCAGCGACGGCATTTGCGTGGGCGCGCGTTTGGACCGCCTGGGGCTGCGTCCTTTGCGTTCGGTGGAGACCACGGAATATCTGGCCGTGATGTCGGAGGCCGGGCAAATCGATTTCCCGCCGGCGCAAGTGTTGCGCCGCGGCAGAATCGAGGCTGGCGGCATGTTGTATTTCGATCACCGCACCGGCGAGTCCTACGACAGCCGTCAAGTGATGAGCCGGCTGGCCAAGGAAAAGGATTACCAAGCCTTGTTGAAGCAACGTTGCGTGCACATTAATAGTTTGCCCCCGGCCGAGGTTCCGGAGGAATCGCCGCATCCCTTGAGCATTGAGCAGCGCCACACCGCGTATTCCTTGAACCAGGAGAGCTTTAAGTTTTTGTTGGATCCGATTTTGCAAACCGGCTTGGAAAAAGTCACCGCCATGGGTTACGGCATCACGCCCAACGCCTTGAGCGCCGGCGAGGGCGGCATGTTCCGCTATTTTAGCCAACGTTTCGCTCAAGTGACCAATCCGCCGCTGGATTCCTTGCGCGAAAGCGACGGTATGACCTTGCGCGTGGCCTTGGGCGCGAAACCGACTTTTTCCGCCGATCACAGCAAGCAATTGATGGTTGAGACGCCGATTTTATTGCGCCGGCAGTTGCTGCAAATCCTGAATCAAACCGAGGTCAAGGTTCAATGCCTGGACATGTTGTACACGCCGAATTTCAGCGACCCGGCGGCCAACGAAGCCGCTTTGCAACAAGCCTTGGAAGACGTCTGTGCGCTGGTAGAGCAGGCGGCGCGCGAAAACACCGGCATTATCGTGCTGAGCGACGTGAATATCAGCCCGGTTCGCGCCGCGATTCCGGTATTGTTAATGGTCGCCGCCGCAAACCAGCATTTAGTGAAGCAAGGCTTGCGCTTCAATTCATCGCTGATCGCGGAGACCGGGCAAGTCGCCAGTCCGCATGATATTGCGGCGATTTTGGGCTTCGGCGCGTCGGCGGTGTGCCCCATCAGTGTGCATAACCGGGTGTTGACCGAGTACGCCGATGAGGCGGCGAGGCAAAAAGCCTTGTACAATTTCCAAAAAGGCGTGGAAAAATCGCTGATGAAAACCATGGGCAAGTTCGGCTTGTGCACCGTGGAAAGCTATATCGGCGGCGAGTTTTTTGAATCCAATTACCTGGATACCGAAGAGCCGCGCTTGAAACCGTATTTCCCTAATATTCACGCCTCGGTCGGCGGCGCCAGCTTTGCCGACATCGCCGCCAGCGCGGCCGAGTGGCACCAAAAAGCCCTGGCCGTCGCCGGCGAAAACGACATTCCGTTTCTTGGCCTGTTTAAAGAGCGGCAAGACGGCGCGGGCCATACCTTTGGTAATTTGGCGGTGCGAGAATATATTCAAATGACCGACGAAGCGGTGCTGTACATCGCGCCGGGGCAGAGCGCCGAGGCCAGTGATACCGCCTATCTCGACACCGGTTACGAGAAACGCTCGCCGGAGCAAATCGACCATTTCGGCGTCACCCCGGCTTACCGCGGCTTTACCCAAAACCTGACGCTGGAGCGGGCGAAACGCCCTGCCGCATTGCGCGACGTGATGAGCTTTCCGGCCGACGTTAGCGGCGCGTGGACGGCGGAAGAGTTTGCCGCCCGCTTGAACGAACAGGATTTGTTCGGCAACAACAATTTCGTGGTGCGCGGTTTGTCGGTCAGCGCCGACGGCGACACTGAATTCAGTTTGCGTTTGACTAATGACAATACCAATACGCGCTTGAGCGAATTGGCCGCCGCCTTGCAAGCGCGTTTCGGCGCGGATGCCTTTACCGGCAAGGTGGAAGGCGACGCCTTGTCTATGGTCTTGGGGCCGGACGCCGATGCGTTGGCGTTTTATTTAAGCAATTTGCGTACGGCGCGCGGACCGTTGCCGCTGGCGGAAGTGCAGCCGGCGCATCAAATCACGCCGACTTTCGCTTCCGGCGCCATGAGTCACGGCGCGTTATTGGCCGAGGCGCACGAAGCGGTGGCGCAGGGGATTAATATCGTCGGGGGCATGAGTAATTCCGGTGAAGGCGGCGAACATTCCAGCCGCTTCGGCACGCTACGTTCCAGCAAAATCAAACAATTCGCCTCCGGCCGTTTTGGGGTTTGGGCCGGCTATTTGGCCGATCCCAATCTGGAGGAAATCGAAATCAAAATCGGCCAAGGCGCGAAACCGGGCGAGGGCGGCCAGTTGCCGGCCCCTAAGGTGTCTGTGGAAATCGCCGCCTTGCGCGGCGGCACGCCCAAGGTAGAGCTGGTTAGCCCGCCGCCGCATCACGACACGTATTCCATTGAGGATTTGGGCCAATTGATACACGACGCCAAGGCGGCGCGGGTGAAAGTGGTGGTGAAATTGGTGTCTTCCGAAGGCATAGGCACCATCGCGGTCGGCGTGGCGAAAGCAGGCGCCGATGTGATCAACGTCGCCGGCAATACCGGCGGCACCGGCGCGGCGGCGGTGACCAGTTTGAAAAACACCGGCCGTTCCCCGGAAATCGGAATCGCCGAGGTGCATCAAGCCTTGGCCAGCAACGGCTTGCGCGAGAAAGTCGTATTACGGTGCAGCGCAGCGCATCAAAATGGCGCGGACGTGGTCAAATCGGCAATTTTGGGCGGCGATTCTTTTGAATTCGGCACGACCTCGCTGATGATGCTGCGTTGCGTGATGGCTAAAAACTGCAATATTCGTTGCCCGGCCGGTTTGACCACCGCGCACGAGGAGTTCAAGGGCGACCCGCGTATTTTGGCGCAATATTTCATGAATCTGGCGCATGAAGTACGCGAAATTTTGGCCGATTTAGGTTACGCCAGCTTACGCGAAATCCGCGGCCAAACCCATTTATTGCATTTAATCAAGCATCCAAGCATGTTGGGCCAGATTCATTTGCAAAAATTGTTGGCGGAAGTCAAGGAAGTGAAAATCGAGAAGCCGATTTATTTGGAAAAGGATTTCACCATCGACGACTTGCTGTGGCCGCGCGTGAAAACCGCTTTGTTTGAACAAGGTCAGGCGCAAGTGGTAATCGACGGTCCGGAATTTAAACTGAATAACCGGAATAAAACCGTGGGCGGCCAAACCGCCGTCGATCTGGAACGATTCTTGAATTACGAAATCAATGCCGAGCAACTGGCCGCCTCGAAAATCGTGTTTACTAATCAACACGGCCGCCGTTATCTGCCGGATGATGCGATTATCGTGCGCACCACCGGTTCGGCGGGGCAAAGTTACGCCGCGTTTAACAACGACGGCATGCGTCTGGAGCATACCGGCACCTGTAACGACGGCGTAGGCAAGACCGCATGCGGCGGCGTTATCGTGGTGAAGTCGCCGGGCGGCGGTTCCGATAAATCGGGCGAGAATGTGTTGATCGGCAACTTTGCCTTGTTCGGCGCTTCCGGCGGTAAATTATTCGTCAATGGCGAAGCCGGCGACCGCTTCGCGGTGCGCAATTCCGGGGCGATGGCGGTGGTTGAGGGCGTCGGCGATTTCGGCTGCGAATATATGATTAATGGCGCGGTATTGAATTTGGGCGGTTTCGGCAAGGGTTTTTGCACCGGCATGTCCGGCGGCAACGCTTATCAATATGACCCCGACAACCGTTTGGAAAAATTATACGACGCCAGTTCCGTGGCCTTGCATGGCTTGACCGAGGACAGCGAACAGGCCAGGGCGCATGAGCAATTTGTGCTCTACATGCTTGAACAGCATGTCAGCCATACCGGTTCGGCGAAAGCGCAAGCCCTACTGGCGGATTGGGAGCGGCAGCGTCACTATTTTAAATTCGCCATGCCGTTGTGGCTGTATAAAACGCAAACCGCCGAATATTTGGCTAAATCGCTGGACCGCAAAGCCATGATCGAGGAATTGGCGGTGTCTTACGCGCAAAAGCAAATAGGCCAGATCAAGACGGCGCTGCAAAGCAAGCAACCTTTGTTCGGCGGCGCTATTCCGGCTGGCGGCGATGGCGGGTTGACGCAAAACTTGATCAACAGTTTTGCGGTTATCAACGCTGCATGGCGCTTGGCCAAGGAGCAATTGCAAAAAGCCGGCAAAGCTTGCGACGCCTATGCGCTGGAGCGGCAGGCGCAACATTTGATTTTGGAGCGGCCGCGTAAGCTGCAAGACGAGTTGATCAAAAATATTCGCGAAGCCTACAGCCAGTATGACGACGCCCAATTGGCGGCGTTGATGGCGGCCAAGCGGCTGGATGATTATAAATCGACTTTGCGCTTGCGCGACGTGCAAAGCATTAACTCAATCGGTTCCACGGCCTGGATCATCGAGCAGGATCGTTTCAACCGGAGCGCTTTGCAAGGACTGCCATCGGTGGAGAAAAATTTGGCGAGCCTGGAAAGTCTGGCCATAGTACAAGAGATGCTGGCGGCCGAACCGGCATAGTCGACGGCCGGAGCGGAGACGCTCCGCTCCGGCGTGCGGCGGGTTTGAACAAAAAAACAGAATTTGTCACTGGGTGGCTGGGGGCTGCCCAACAATGGGAGCCAAATGAAAACACCTTTTATTCCTGAAATCGCACCTTTTAGTGATTCGCAACGCGCTTGGTTGTCGGGGTTTTTTACCGGCATGCATAGCCATATGTTGCATAGCGCCGCATCCATGGGCGCCGGCAACGCTAGGGTGGTGCATATTTTGTTTGGTTCGCAAACCGGCAATGCCGAGTCTTTGGCGCATGAAGCCGCCGCCAAGGCGAAAAGCCACGGTTTGGCTCCGCAGGTGCTGAGCATGGATAAAGTGGACGCCGGCCAATTGCCTGGCATGAAATACTTACTCATCATTACCAGCACTTACGGTGAGGGCGAGATGCCGGATAACGCCGAGGTCTTGTGGCGCGCGGCCAGCGTCGACGACGCGCCGAGTTTGGAAGGCGTCGCCTATGCCGTGTTGGCGCTCGGCGACACCAGTTACGATTTATTTTGCCAAGCCGGCAAGGATTGGGATAATCGTCTGGAGGCCTTAGGCGCGACGCGCTTATTTGAGCGCCTTGATTGCGACGTGGATTTTGAGGCGGCGGCGGAAAATTGGTTGTCCGAAGTGATTCCGTTATTGGCGGAAGGCGCGGAAACGGTGGCGGTGGTCGACGTGGACGAAGCCGCGGCCGCCAAGCCGGCCTACAACCGTAAACATCCTTTCCCGGCGAAATTGCTGGTCAACCGTTTATTGACCGCCGAAAATTCTTCCAAGGAAACCCGGCATTACGAAATTTCCATCGCCGGCTCAGGCTTGAATTATCAAGCCGGTGACGCTTTGTGCGTGGTTCCGGTCAATTGTCCGGAATTGGTGACCGACATTTTGCAGGCCATCAATTGCAGCGGCGCGGAAGATGTGCCGGTCAACGGCGAACCGATCTTGTTGCGCGAGGCCTTGCGCACGCATTACGAAATTAAATTGCCGAGCAAGGAGTTGGTCGAGGAAATCGCCGCCCGCTCCGGCGACCAGGAATTAAATTTATTGATCGCCGCCGGAGACAAGGAAAAATTGTCCGCCTATCTATGGGGGCGGGATATTTTGGATTTACTGTTGCAATTTCCGCGGGTTGAATTCTCGGCCGCGGAATTTTTAGCTCTGCTCAAGCCGCTGCAACATCGGGCCTACTCTATTTCCTCCAGCGGCAGCGTGTATCCGGACACGGTGCATTTAACCGTGGCCAGCGTGCGTTACCAAGCGCACGGCCGCCAGCATAAAGGCGTGTGTTCCACTTATCTGGCGGATTTGGCGGACGCTGAAACGCCGGTGCGCGTGTTTTTTACCGTCAACAACAGTTTCCGGGTTCCGGCCGACGATAACGCGCCTATGATTATGGTCGGCCCCGGCACTGGCATCGCGCCGTTCCGCGCATTTTTGCAAGAGCGGCAGGCGCGCGGTTCCGGCGGCAAAAACTGGCTGTTCTTCGGCGACCGTAACGCCGCCACCGATTACATTTACCGCGAGGAAATCGAGGCCATGCAAGCCAGCGGCTTGCTGACGCGCTTGGATCTGGCGTTTTCGCGCGATCAAGCCGAAAAAGTCTATGTGCAAGACCGCATGTTGCAGCACGGCGCGGAAATATACGCCTGGCTGCTGGAAGGCGGTTATTTCTTTGTCTGCGGCGATGCTTATCATATGGCCAAGGACGTCGATCAAGCCTTGCACGACATTATTCGCCAACACGGCGGCAAAAGCGTGTTGGAAGCGGTGGACTACGTCAACCAACTGAAAAAAGACAAGCGTTATGTGCGTGACGTTTATTAATCGTTACCTGCGCGGCGTCAATTAGGCGCGGAACATGGCGGCGACGGCGTTGGACGTGCTGTGCGTCGGCCACGCCAGCTATGACTTGGTGTTTGAGGTGGCGGCGCATCCTAAGGCGGACGAAAAAACCGTGGCCGACAGTTTGCTGGCCTGTGGCGGCGGCCCCGCCGCCAACGCGGCGGTGCAGGCGGCTCGGCTAGGATGCCTTAGCGGATTTTGCGGTTATTTGGGCGCGGATTTATACGGTGACGCGCACCTTCAAGAATTGATAAAAGCAGGCGTCAATGTTGAGCTGGTCGTTCGCGGGAGCATGCCGACGCCGCTTTCGGCGATTATCGTCAAGCCGGACGGCGCGCGCAGCCTCATCAATTATAAAGGCGAAACCAAAGCCTTGTTTGCCGAAGCGCTGGATTTGAGCGCCGCGCGGGCCAAGGTTTTTTTATTTGACGGGCATGAACCTTATTTGTCCCGGCGCTTATTGGAATTGGATGTCGGCCGGACGCCCAGCGTATTGGACGGCGGCTCCTGGCACCCTGGCACGGAGCAATTGCTGCCGCTGGTCGATTACCCGGTCTGTTCGGAAAAATTCGCCGCCCAATTCGCCGGCGGCCCTGAAGCGGCTTTGGCGCGCTTGGCGGAAAATCATCCGGCGGCGTTAGTGACTTTGGGCGAGCGGGGGCTGATTTGGCGGCGCGGCGCGGAGCAAGGCCGTCTTCCCGCCCCGCCGGGCATCGCCGCCGTGGACAGCACCGGGGCCGGGGACGCGTTTCACGGCGCGTTCGCCGCGGGTTTGGCCGCGGGTTTGCCGTGGCTGGCTTTATTGCGTTTCGCTAGCGCGGCGGGCGCATTGTGCTGCACCCGCCTGGGCGCGCGTCCGGGATTGCCTTTCACGGCCGAGGTCGAGGCGTTGTTGGCGGCTTGGCCGGCGGTTTAGCCGAGCTTGGATTCGGCTTCAACTTTATCTAATCTGAATAGGTTAGGATCGCACAACGGCAAGATTTCGTAGGCCGGTTCTTCATAGGGGTGGCTGTGCAATAACGCCGCCAAAGCGGCCGGCAGATATTGTTGTTCGCACAGCATTTCCACTTTATATTCCTCCACTTGCCGTAAGCGGCCGATTTCGCCGATAAATGGCCGGCTGCCCGGCAACGGACGGAATTGGCCTGTACCTAATGTTTGCCAGCAACAGTGGTCGTAAAGCCCGGAGCGTCCGGCGCCGGCGGCGAACAAGGTTTGCTTGACCGTGGCTAGGTGCGTGGGCGGAACGTAAAAAATCAATTTATACATGAGTTATTAGGATGGATTGTCAGGCATTGGATTCTTGCAGCAACAACAGAATTTCTTCTTTGTCGACCAGTAGCCTGGATACGGTTTTGTGTAATAGATGGATGTGTATTCGCGTGGAAAGCAAATCCTGGCCCCGTAATGCGTGCGACAAGCGTTGCAGCGCCGGCATAAATAAGTTTAAACCGTAATAAATCAAGGAACCATGCAGTTTGTGGGTCGTTTCCCATGCGTTTTGCCAGTTGTTTTGCGCCACGGCGGCTTCAATGTCGGCTAGATTGCGCGGAGTTTCATCGAACAAGGCTTGAATCAGATTGGCGCGCAGGGCCGCCGAAAAGTGGGTGGTTTTATTTTGTATTTGCGTCGCGTAGAAACTAGCCCCGGTTTGCGCCGGGTCGAGCAGCCATCGTTGCAGTAATTGTTGTACGTCATCCAGTAAAACCGGTTGGCATAAAAAATCATTAAAACCTAGTCTCAAATAGTGCTCGCTCGGATGTTGGTCGCGGTGCGCTCCGGTCAAGATTAGAGGGCTGGCTTGGCTAGGCCGCCGCAGGTCGCGAATCCGGTGCGCCAAATTCGCGCCTTGATGAGGCTGGAGTTTGGCATTGATGAAAATTAAGGCGTAACGCGTTTCGGTACGGTTTATCAGGTTCAGGGCATCCTCGGCGCTGGAGACGGTCTCGGTATATTCCAGCCACTGCCGGATCTGCTCCGCCAACAGCCAGCCGTTTAGTTCGTTTTCGTCAACTACCAGTACGCAATCGCGATTTGTTTCAAGATGCATGGGAGGAAAAACTGCGTCGTAAGGAATGAGAAGATTTACTTTAGAGTGAATGAATGCGGGTTCAATTTATAAAGTAGTATTGGTATCGGTAACGGAGGGTTTTTAGATGATTATTAATGGTTGAACCGGCCTATGGGAAATCTAATAGCTATTCTAATTTCTTTTGACGTTAAGGCTGATGCATTCTAAACCAAATTGCTTGCATAAGCTAATAACTTCCCTATGACTTGGCGGGAATGGCCGGCAGGCGGAATATTGCGTCCGACCGCCGGCATGATCTGGCAAAAGCGGATTAAATAGCGCAATCTAATACATTACACTAGTGAGGCAATCCGACCACGATGATCTCGGAGCCGCCATGATTGTCGGATTGTACGCTGAACAAGTCGTGGCTGTAATTTCCGTTCAAGCCTAGGGTCGCCTCCAGCACGCCGTTGTTTTTGATCAATAATTGGTCGGCGCTGTTCAGACTTACCGAATTGGCGGCGAGGCCGGGCAAATCCAAGACCGCGCCGGGAGCGACGTTGATGCCGATTGCGCCGTTGCTGACCAAGGCGGTTCCGCCGCTGGAAATAATTTCGTCGCCGCCGGGAAGAACATTGGTGTAAGACGCTTCTCCACCGGAGGACACGATTTCCAGGCCGCCGTTGCCGATAGTGGCGGAATACTCTATGCCGCCGGCGCCCACGCCTACAAAGCCGCCTGAATGGACATTGTCATTATGCGTGACGCCGCCGGATGAAATGATTTCCACACCGCCGCTGCCTACGCTGGCGGAGGTGGCGACGCCGCCGGCGCGCACGCCTAAATAGCCGCCTTGAATATTGTCGTAATAGGAGGCGCCGCCGGACAGTATTTCCACGCCGTTATTGTAAACATTGGTGTGATTAGCGCCGCCGCCGCTACTAATGACCTCCAGACCGCCGTTAGATACATTGGCGTAATTCGATGCGCCGCCGGATGAAACGATTTCCGTGCCGCCGCTGCCGATGCCGGCGGAAGTGGCGGTTCCGCCGGCGCGCACGCCTACATAGCCGCCTGATTGAATATTGTCGGAATAGGCGTTGCCGCCGGACAGGATTTCCGAGCCGTTGTTATAAAGGATGGTGTTATTAGCGCTGCCGCCGCTATGGATTATGTCCAAGCCGCCGTTGGAAACCACCGCACTATTTAAAGCGCCGCCGCTGTTGACGATCGCCGCGCCGCCGGAGTTAATGGTGGTGTCATTCGCGACGCCGCCGCTTTGGACGAATTCCAGGCCGCCATTGTTAAGCGTGAGGTTTAAGCCTGCGCTAGCGCTTACGTATTCGATCCCGCCCGAGTTTACCTGCGCGCCGCCGCTTGCCAATGCGTAATCATTGTTACCGACGCCGCCGGAGGAAATAATCAATTCGCCGCCGGATTGCACTGTGCCTTTGCTGTCCACCCCATAAAGAGAAACGGTTTCCAGGCCGCCGCTACCGATAAAGGTGTTGGTTGCTGTTCCGCCGGAGACCAATTCGACGCCGCCATTGCTCACGCTGATATTGTTGGCGCCCAAGGCCTGATTGGCGATTTCCAAGCCGCCGGAAACAACTTGCACGCCTCCGGAAATTAAGGCGGTATCGTCGTGGCCGATGCCGCCGGAGGAAATGATCTCGGCGCCGGAAGCCAGGACGCTGGTATTGTAAGTGTAGGCCCCATTGGTCAGCGTGAGCTTGGCCCCGCTGGAAACAATGCTTTTTTCGGCGAAGCCGCCGCTCACGATATTGAGCGTACCGCCGCTGTTGAGGATGGTGGACGAAGCGAAGCCACCGGAAAGGACATCAACAACGCCGCCGGAGAGTATGTCGGTATTGGCGGCGACGCCGCCGAACGATATGTTTAATTGGTCGTTTGACTTTATGGTTAGACCGGAGCTGACCACGCCGGACGGGATATTATAAGTTGTCATATGCTTATTCCTTGCCGATAAAAAATTAAATGATTATGAGAGTTGGATGCTCTTAAACAGGCTAAAGACGCCTCCATGGTTTCAGCTTGAACTTTTTATAAGTGAGCAGCCGAAAGTCCGTTTGCATTACATGGGTAACACAAGTCATTGATTCACAATGTTTAGATTACAAACGAACTTGCTGCGAAGCACTTATTGCCTAGGTTTTCCGCTGCGACTCAATCATACCTGAAACTTACCGGTTGGTGTTTTACATTTCCGTTCACGGCGTACGATTGACTAGAGCGTCGGTTATGTATCAGCGGGCATTGGGTTGCGAGCGCCATCTTTATAATAATAAATAATTGTGAATATACGCCCATTCTGCTCCAAAATTTCATAAGCAGCTACACAGTGTTAACCAGGCCGTATGTTACAGAGGACTATATACGTAGAAGCTTAACACATAGATGCTTATTGCTAACGGCTTAAGTATTTAATCGCGGTGATTGGGGTGATTGGGGTGATTGGGGTGATTGGGAGGATTGGGAGGATTGGGAGGATTGGGTGGATTGGGAGGATTGCGGGGATTGCGGGGATTGCGGGGATTGCGGGGATGGTTTTTGGAGCGTAAAAAAAAGCCCCTGAAGCTTGGCTTCAGGGGCTTTGGGGTTGGCTTAAGCCGGCGGCCAGTCAATCGGCCGGCCGGCAGCGGCTTACATCATGCCGCCCATG
>CAIYSZ010000091.1 GCA_903928965.1 uncultured Pseudomonadota bacterium | reverse complement strand
TATTCAAGAAAACAATAAACTTGGAAAATACGATGACCTGGGTCAAGGATACACAATAGTTCCATGGCATTACGCGGCAAAATGGATAATCCCATTAAATGAGCCGGAAGCCTCCACAATTCAACCCAATAAATACGCTTTGGTTCATCCCTAACAAGTTAGCTCTATCCTGAAAAGTGATCGGTCTAATCCATGTTAGCTGTTAGCGCAAAACATTGGCATTGACATGGCCAATGTAAAAAACTTACACTTGACGCAAATTTATAAGCCAGTTTAAATGCACCGTGAATCTGGAAATAGCGTCAAGCATACTTTTATGGAGTGATTAAAATGACCGCCACGGCCACTTCCGCCCCCAGCATCGACACCGGCTCAGCGGCAACCGTGGGTGCGGGCTCTACCGGCGTCAACGTCATTCCCCCCTTATCCCTGAGCGGCCTAACCACCGCCGGCGTCGGCAACGATACCAGTACGCTCAATCCCTTTGCCAACCTGATATTGACCGACAACCTGCCGCAAGACAGCGTAATCGCCAACATCAGCTTTACCGCCGCCAACGGAACTTTAAACGGTTCCGGCTTGTCCGCCGCCGTTGTAAGCAAAGGCGTGGCCACCTATACCTTGTCCGCCGCCAGCCCCAGCCAGCTTCAGCAGGAACTCAACGCCCTTGCGTTCACCCCAGTCACGCATCAGGTTAGCCCAGGGCTCAGCGTAACCACTACCTTTGCACTTAACTTCAACGGCGGCGGCGCGGCGGCCGTCAGCGCCCCATTACTGACCTTGAGCGGCAGCGTTTCCGGCCCTCATGCCCTAGCCACCGACAGCAGCGGCGATGTGTTCGTGGTCAATAAATACAATAACACCGTTGAGGAGTTCTCCGCCGGCGGCGCTCTGCTGAACACCCTGAGCAACGGCATTTCCTCCCCTGTAGCCATAGCCACAGACAGTAGCGGCGATGTCTTTGTGGCCAATGGCGGTAAAAATAATACCGTCGAAGAATTCTCCCCTAGCGGCGGCCTGCTGCAAACCTTCGGCAATGGCATTTCCTATCTTGCCGCGCTTGCCACCGACAGCCGCGGCGACGTGTTTGCGGCCAACGCGGGCAATAACACCGTCGAAGAGTTCTCCGCCAGCGGCGTTCTACTGTACACGCTAAGCAACGGCATTGAGGGAGCTTTCGCGCTAGCAACCGACGGCAGCGGCGACGTGTTTGTGGCTAATCAAGGCAATAACACGATCGAGGAATTCTCCGCTAGCGGAGCGCTACTGCAAACCTTGAGCAGCGGAGTTTCCGGCCCTCATGCCCTAGCCACCGACAGCGGCGGCGATGTGTTTGTAGCCAATGATTACAATAATACCGTTGAAGAGTTCTCCGCCAGCGGCGTCCTGCTTAATACATTAAGCAACGGCCTTTATTATCCATCCTACCTAACTACCGACAGCAGCGGCGACGTGTTTGTTTCAAACCAAGGCAACGACACCGTCGAGGAGTTCTCGGCCAGCGGGATACTGCTGCGCACCTTGAACAACGCTTCAGGCCCCTTGGCCACCGACAGCGTTGGCGATATGTGGGTAAACAACTTAAACAATAACACCGAGGCCATATACGCCCCCATCCCAGCCACCTATGCACTGAGCAACAACGCCACCACGATTACTATCACCGCCGAGGCCTTTTCCCCCCCCAGCATCAACACCGGCTCGGCAGCGACCGTGGTCGCCGGCTTTACTAGCGCCATTAACAGCCTGTCCATCACTGACAACTGGGCTGGCGGCGGCGTGCTGCAAGTCACGCTAAGCGATAGCCAGGGCTTGCTCAATGCTTCCGCCAGCGGCGTGACCGTCAGCGGAGCGAATAGCGACAAACTCAAGCTGTCCGGCGCATTAAGCGCTATCAATAGCGCACTGGCCAGCCTGACCGACACCAATGCCGCGCTTGGCGCCGACGCCATCAATGTAAGCGTCGCCAATATCAGCGACGGCCTCTCCGCCAGCGCCAGCCAAAGCATCAACGTCGTCCCCCCCCTAACCCCGAGCGGCCTGACCACAGCCGAAGCCGGCAGCGATGTAGGCACGCTCAATCCCTTCGCACAGCTGATATTGACCGACAACCTGCCGCAAGACAGCGTGAGCGCCAGCATCAGTTTTACCGCCGCCAACGGGACTTTAAGCGGTTCCGGCTTGTCCGCCGCCACATTAAGCAACGGCCTAGCCGCCTATACCTTGAACGCCGTCAGCCCCGGCCAGTTGCAGCAAGAACTCAACGCCTTAGTATTCACCCCCACCGCGCATCAAGTCAGCCCCGGACTAAGCCTAAGCACTAACTTTACCCTAAACTTCAGCGGCGGCGACGCGGGCGCACCCAACCCCGCCAGCTATACGCTCAGCAATGACGCCGCCTCGGTTCAAATTACCGCGGCGGCCGTTACCGCCCCCAGCATCAACATCGGCGCCGAGTCCACAGTGATAGCGGGCAATGCCGGCCCCATCAACGGCCTGTCTATCACCGACGCCTCGGCTGGCGGCGGCGACTTGCAAGTCACGCTAAGCGACAGCCAGGGCTTGCTCAATGCCGCCGCCGGCGGCGTGACCGTCAGCGGCGCCAATAGCAACAAAATCACGCTGTCCGGCGCTCTAAGCGCTATCAATAGCGCCCTGGCCAGCCTGACCGACACCAACGCCGCGCTTGGCGCCGACGCCATCGGTATCAGCGTCACGGACAACGGCGACGGCCTAACCGCCAGCGCCAACCAAAACGTCAACGTCATTCCCCCCTTAACCCTGAGCGGACTGACCACCGCCGGAGCCGGCAACGATGTAAGCCAGCTCAATCCCTTCGCTCACCTGGTATTGACCGACCACCTGCCGCAAGACAGCGTCTCCGCCGGCATCAGCTTCACCGCCGCCAATGGTATTTTAAGCGGTTCCGGCTTGTCCGCCGCCACGTTAAGCAACGGCTTGGCCACCTACACCTTGAACGCCGCTAGCCCCAACCAGTTGCGGCAAGAACTCAACGCCCTGGCGTTCACCCCCGCCGCGCATCAGGTCAGCGCCGGCCAAAGCGTAACCACCGACTTTAGCCTTGACTTCAACGGCGGCGGCGCGGCGGCCGTCAGCGCTCCCTTACTGACCTTGAGCAGCGGCGTTTCAGGCCCTTGGAGCCTAGCCACCGACAGCAGCGGCGATGTATGGGTGGCCAATTATAATTCCGCCACTAACTTGAGTTCCGTCGAGGAGTTCTCCTCCAGCGGCGTACTGCTGCGAACGCTGAACAAGGGCGTTTCCTTCCCTTATGCCCTAACCATCGACAAAGGCGGCGACGTGTGGGTGGCCAACGCTTACAATAACAACGTCGAGGAGTTCTCCGCGAGCGGCGTACTGCTACGGACGCTGAGCACTGGCGTCTCCTTTCCTGTTGCGCTAGCCATCGACAACGGCGGCAACGTGTGGGTAGCCAACAGCAACAATAACACCGTCGAAGAGTTCTCCTCCAGCGGCGGCCTCTTGCAAACCCTGAGTAATATCGTTTCCGTTCCTAGTGCGCTAGCCATCGACAACGGCGGCAATGTGTGGGTAGCCAACGGCGTCAATAACACCGTCGAAGAATTTTCCTCCCTCGGCGTACTACTGCAAACCTTAAGTAACGGCGCTTCATTTCCTGACGCCCTAGCCACCGACAGCAACGGCAATGTGTTTGTGACCTATCCGGGCGACAACGCCATTGCGGAGTTCTCCGCCAGCGGGGCCCTATTGCGCACCTTGAGCGAAGGCGTTTCCCACCCTTGGAGGCTAGCCATCGACAGCGGCGGCAATGTGTTTGTGAGCAATCAAGGCAACAACGCCATTGAGGAGTTCTCCGCTAGCGGCGCTTTGCTTAATACGTTAAGCAATGGCGTTTCCGGCCCTCAAGCGCTTACCGCCGACAACCGCGGCGACGTGTGGGTAGCCAACTGGAACAATAACACCGTCACTGAATACGCCCCCCAAATCCCAGCCAGCTATACCCTCGGCAACAACGCCACCCAAATCACCGTCACGGCGGTCGCCCCGCCTTCCGTCAACGTCGCCGCCAGCCTATCCATTCCTTCCGACGCGACCAGCGCAATCAACGGCATTTCCATTATCGACGCCGCGGCGGGCAAAAATACGCTCAGCGTAACCCTGAGCGACCATACCGGCCTGCTGAACGTCACCGTGGCCAGCGGCCTCGCCGTCACCGGCGCAAACAGCGCCAACCTAACCCTGAGCGGCGATTTAAGCGCCATCAACCTTGCCCTGACCACTCTTTCCGACACTACCACCGTCTTGGGCTCCGACCCCATCGCCATCACGGTCGCCGATCATAACGCCGGACTCAGCGGCCAAGCTTCGCAACCGGTCACCGTTGCCGCCAACCATCCGCTCATCCGGGCGGCGGCCGAAAACATCCCCTACAACACCGCCACCGCTATCACCGGCCTCAAAATGATCGACGACTCGGCCGGGACCGGTTCCATCAGCGTCAAACTGAGCGACAGCTACGGCAAACTCAACATCAGCCCGGAAGCCGGATTATCCGAGAAGGGGGCCAACAGCAAGACTCTAACCCTGACCGGCGGCGTCGCCGCCGTGGACCAAGCCCTCGCCACGCTCACCGATCTCAACAAACACTTGGGCGCGGATCCGATTTCCATCAATGTCGCGGACGCCGTCACCGGATTGAGCAACAGCGGCTCCGAGAGCATCAACATCGCCAAGACCCCGGTGCTTAGCGTCGGCCATGCCCAAACCCTCGTCGCCGACGCGGCCCAGCTCATCAAAGGCCTCAGCCTCGCCGACCGTTCCGCCGGCGGCAACACCTTAACCCTCACCCTCAGCGACAACCATGGTTTGTTAAACGGCGGCTTTTCCGGTCTTAACGTCAGCGGAGCCAATACCACTAGCCTAAGCCTTTCCGGCAATCTCGCCACCCTGAACGCCGCCTTGAAAACCTTGACCGACTACAACCCCGTCAGCGGCGCGGACCCCATTCAAATCAGCGTCATCGACACCGGCTCCGGTCTATCCGCCGGCAAAGCTCAAGCCATCAACGTTCTGGCCGCCCCGCAAATCAACGCCGCCGGCTATAACGCCCAAACCGGCGTCTTCAGCATCGCCGGGGCTAACCTACAGGATCAAATCACCCATAAAGGCGTGCAACTCGCCGATTTCACCTTTAACGTCGGCGGCGCTAGCCATGTTTTTAACGCCCACGACAAAATCGGCCACCTCACCGCCGCCGGCTTCACGCTCACCCTCAGCGCGACCGACCGCGCCGGCTTCAACCAACTGCTCGCCGGCGACGGCGCGCAAAACGCTTCCGGCGTAGCCTATCAATTAAACGCAGTCCCCGGCTGGGACGGCGGCGCGGGACTCGCCGCCAACCAAACCGTCAACATCAGCGGACTGAATGTTTTAACCCCGGGAACAGACCCCATCATTACCAACCTGACTACCGGCGGCGGCCAATTGGAATTGCCCAAGGCAGACTTCTCGGCCCTGCAAGGCCTAAGCGCCGTAAGCAGCGCCAACTTCGCCAACGCGCCCCAAGCCGTCAGCGCCCAGGACTACCTCTATTATGTCGCCGGCAACGGCGGCCTGTATTACGACGCCGGCGGCTCGACAACCCCCGGCGCCGCGGTCGAAATCGCCGTCATCGGCGCCAATTCCCATCCGCACGCCCTGTCCCCAGCGGATTTTAAACTCTTCTAGTCTTCCTTAGCCTCCCCCCGGCATCCGGGCCGCCGCGTCTAGGCGGCCCGGAACGCACAAAGTCCTCGCATCGCCAAAACGCCAAGGATACGGTATGCTAAACCTAGTCAAACATTACCCGCTCTAGCGCCCATGATACCAATCCGCGACTCCATACCCTGCCTCACCAAGCCCTACGTCACCTGGTCCATCATGGCCATCTGCGCGGCGGTGTTCCTAATCATGTTCTTCATGCCGAAAGCTGAATCGCAACATCTAATGTATCTGTACGGCATGACCTCCATCCGCTATTCCAATCCGGAATGGGCCTATGATTTCGGCCTGCCGCCCGACCATTACCTATCCTTCGTCACCAATCTTTTCCTGCATGGCGGCTGGGGCCACATTGCCATCAACCTGGTGTTTTTATGGATCTTCGCCGACAACATAGAAGACTTGTTGGGGCACGGCCGCTTTTTGGCTTTTTATCTGGTGTGCGGCGTCATAGCCACCTACACGCAATGGTTTTTCCTGCCGAATCTGGCAATTCCGGTAGTCGGCGCCTCCGGCGCCATCGCCGGCGTGCTGGGGGCCTACTTCGTGCGCTTTCCCTACGCCCGCATTCTGATATTGCTGCCGATATTGTTTCTGCCCATCTTCTTTGAACTACCGGCCGTCGCCTTTCTCGGCCTATGGGTCATCATGCAACTGGACGAAGTCTCAACCGCCACCATGTTCTCCGGCGTCGCCGCCACAGGTTCGGCATTATGGGCTCACATCGGCGGCTTCGTCGCCGGCGCTTTACTGCATCCACTTTTCATGCGCGATCCGCCGTCTGAACAAAACCGGTTGACCTAACAAAGCGCTGGCGACGGGCATTAAACCCGCCGCCCTTGCGCAAGATTTGTCAAACCGCCTTGCGCCGCGTGGCCAAATGGTGATCCGACAAACCTTCAAGCTCGTCCAAGCCCACAATGCTGGCATGACCGCCGGCGGCATTGTAATCTTCAACGAAATGATAAATAAACTCCATTACCGTATGGTCGATCAAACTAGCCTCGGACAAATCGAAGAAAATGGTTTTTTGCGGCGGAAACTCGGCCATTAAACTCTTTATCGCGATGTAATTAGAAAACACCGCCGCGCCGCTCACTTGCAAATGATAAGTGTCGGGGTCGGTTTGATTCACCTGATAAGCCAATTTAAACACATTGCTAAACTTCAAGCCGCGGAACAAATGTATCAACAACTCCGCGAACACCCCGATGATAACCCCAACCAACAAATCGGTAGCGATAACGCCGAAAATGGTAATCAAGAAAACCGCCAGATTATCCCAGCCTATGGACAAGGTTTTGGCGAACTCTTTCGGCGAAGCCAAGCGGAAACCGGTAAACACCAGCATCGCCGCCAAGGCCGCCAGCGGAATCTCATGAATCACTCCCGGAAACAAGGCCACGAAAATCAACAAAAACAAACCGTGGAAAAAGTTAGCCCAACCGGTTCTCGCGCCGTTGTTAATATTAGCCGAACTCCGCACGATTTCCGCGATCATCGGCAAACCGCCGATGGCGCTGGCGATCAAATTGCCGACCCCTACCGCGAACAAATCTTTGTTCAAATTAGCGCTGCGTTTGAACGGATCTAACTTATCCACCGCGGTGGCGCTTAGCAAACTCTCCAAACTGCCCACCAACCAAATGGTCACCACGTGCACCCAGAAAATCACTTCACCGACCTTGGAAAAATCCGGGAAGGAAAAACCGGCGAAGAAATTATCCGGCACCGACACTAAAAAGTTAGGTCCCATGGTAAAGACTTGTTCCTGAATTTTATATTCATGCGCCGCGTCTATGCCGTAAAACTGACCCAGAGCCAAGCCAATCAACACCACCAGCAAAGGCGCCGGCACCATTTTAATCTGTTTATTCTTGATATAAGTCCAACCGATCAACAAAGCTAGACCTAAAAAACCGATTAACGCAATTAAAGGATTCAACACCGTGAACGAATGCGGAATTTCACCTATCACGCCCAACAAATTTTTTGCTTGCGGTTTAACGCCTAACATGGTGTGGATTTGTTTAGACATAATAATGACGCCAATCGCCGCCAACATGCCATGCACCACCGATGAAGGAAAAAACGCGCTCAACTTGCCTGCCTTGAATACGCCTAGCAAAATTTGCAAAACGCTGGCGATAACAATGGCGGCCAGAGTGTAATGGTAGCCGGCGAGTTTATCGCCCCCGCCCAAATCCTCAACCGAGTCCAAAATCACCACGATTAAACCGGCGGCCGGACCATTAATGGTCACATAGGAACCGCTAAGCCGAGAAACGACCAGACCGCCGACAATCGCGGTAATGATGCCGGCCATCGGCGGAAAACCCGAAGCGATGGAAATACCCAAACACAAGGGTAAGGCGATCAAAAAAACCAAAAAACCGGACAACAAATCGAAACGCCAGTTTTCGATGAGTCCGGGAATGCCGGTTTTCGGCAATTCGGATTGAGATAATGCTGACATGTATGACTCTCGTTTTTTTAAGTTAAATTTTCCATTCAGCGAAAAGCATGCCACATTTAAAAACGTTAAATTCACAGAAAAATTGGGGTAAAATCAGCACTATTCGTTTAAAACCAAGGCGCTGTCTCGGCGCCCAGCTGGTTTATTTCAACCATACAACCGGTTGAAATAAACCATTTCGATATCAAGCCATTGCCTATGAACCATTTTGGAGCACAAGCGCAACCTAAAATGCAAATTAACTTATGTTTATTAAATATTGAAATTTAAAACGATTTATTTTGCGCGCCCTCCCGCTAATGCACCACAATAGAACAAAACCACCACTAACTCACCAAAATAATCACCAAAATGGCGCCTAAATTTTCAACCAAACTCAGGCATTTAATAGGGGATTTCAACCGCCTTTTCAAACCCCATAACATTTTCTGTTTTAAAATCATTACCTTATAACTCGGCACGGGATATGCTTAAATCTTACAAAAGTACTTAAGCCTGTCTTGAGGACTCTCCCATTGCTATAACCGCGCGAAAACCCCGCGTACTTTTCGCGCCCTTATTTAACGGACTAAATCCTCCATTTAGAGGTCTAAATCAAGCATGACTCACTCATCGGCACCCACATCGCACTCCAACGGCTCCGACTTTGACATCGACGCCTGCATCAATCGCATTGCCGCATGGCTCCCCACGCAAGCGCCGATCAAGGATTTCGTGTACCACAACACCCTGGAATCCTTCCAACACCTTAATTTCCATGAAGCCCTTTCCGTCGCCGGCAAAATGTTCGGCGCTCTCAGCTACCTGCCGCTTGGCGACTACCAAAAATTTTACGAAGAAGGGCGCATCCGCAATCACGGGCTGGAATGGGCCTTGGCCAAAACCGGCCTTCCTCTCGCCGAACAACAAGCTATTCGTTTATCCTTGTTTGAACCGGACGCCAGCGGCCATTATCCGCCGGTGGCCCTAGCCAGCCATGGCCTGCGCAACGCCTGGCTGACCCTGTTGGAAATCGACCTGAACGCCCTGGTCCACCCGATTATCTTTCGCCTGCTGGCCAGCTTCTTCGACCAAGGCATCAGCCGCTGGAAATTGCCAAAAGAAAATGAAAGCTTTTGGCAAGTCGTCAAACGTCTATCCCAAGAAAGCTTGTTCCCGCTGTATCCGTTTCGCGAACCCGCCGTCGTCCGCATGCTGGACCAAGAACTGGACGACATCATACTGACCTGTTTACAAAAAATCGCCGGCGATAAAAGCGTTTACGAACAATATCTGCTGGAAATGCTATTGGCGCATCCCGGCTGGTCCGGCATGGCGCGCGTGGTGGAGAATAACCCCAAGGCCTTGCTCCACCTGCGCAAAATTAGCCTAAAAGAAGTCATCGCCACGGAACTGCTGTGTGAATTGGCCATCGTCAGCGCCAGAAAACCATCCGGCTACCCTAAAGTCAGCGAACTACCCAATCTGCACGGCATCCCTCTGCTCAACGAAGACGTCATGCGCCCCAATGTACCGCCGCGGCTACGGGTTTGGCACGAAGCCTGGGAATGGACTCTCTACACCGAGCTATTGGCCGCGCTGAAAACCCAGATTGGCGAATTGACCAAACCCAGCTCCACCGAAAAATCGACACCGCAAGCGCAAGCATTTTTCTGCATTGACGAACGCGAATGCTCCATCCGCCGCTACCTGGAAGAAATCAACCCCGCTATTGAAACCTTCGGCGCCGCAGGCTTCTTCGGCGTAGATTTTTACTACCAAGGCATGCACGACGCCTATCCGGTGGCGCAATGCCCCATCGTCATCACCCCTAAGCACCTGGTACTCGAATCCAGCGCCGCCCCCAACGCCAAAAACAAAAAAAATAATGGTTCGCAATTAGACAAAATTCAATTCTCCAAACACTCCCTATTCAGAGGCTGGCTTTACTCGCAATTGCTGGGCCTGGGCTACGCCTTGAAAATGGCCTGGACCGTGTTCCGTCCCAGTTCACGCCTGCCCATCATCAAAAAATGGAGCGAAACCGAAGCCGTCCAAAGCCATTTACACATCCTGCGCGAGAACGACGAACCGAACGAAGACGGCATATTGCTCGGTTTTTCCTTCACCGAAATGGCCGACAAGGTCGGCAACTTGCTGCGCAACATCGGCCTGACCAAAAACTTCGCTCCCTTGGTGGTAGTCGTCTCCCACGGCTCCAGCAGCGTCAACAACCCCTTGTTCGCCGCCTACGACTGCGGCGCTTGCGCCAGCAAACCCGGTTCGCCGAACGCCCGCGCCTTCGCCTGGATGGCCAACCAGCCGCAAGTGCGCGAAATCCTGCGCCAGCGCGGCGTCGACATTCCGGATACCACCCATTTCGTCGCCTCCCTGCACAACACCAGCCGCGACGAAATCACCTATTACGACGTACAAACCCCGCCGCCCGGCTTCCAGAAATTCAAGCACGACATGCAACACGCTTTGCTGCGCAACGCGCGCGAACGCTGCCGTTGGTTTGAATTGGGTCCGAAATCCACCTCCAACCAGCAAGCGCACGACCACGTCATTTCGCGCGCCACCTCAATCTTTGAACCTCGCCCGGAACTCGACCACTCCAACAATCTATACGCCATCGTCGGCCCGCGCGCCCTGACCCGGCATCTGTTCATAGACCGCCGCGCCTTCATGCATTCCTACGCACCGGAAACCGATCCGGAAGGCTCGATTCTGCTTGGCATCCTCAACGCGGTCATCCCGGTCTGCGGCGGCATCAATCTAGAATATTTATTCAGCCGAATCGACAACTCGGTCTATGGCTCCGGCAGCAAGCTGCCGCACAACGTCATAGGCCTCATCGGCGTCGCCAACGGCGTGGAAGGCGATCTGCGCACCGGGCTGCCGCAACAAGCCATTGAAGTGCACGAACCGGCGCGCCTAATGATCGTGGTGACGCAAGACACCGCCGTCGTCGACAAAACCATCGCCCGCCTCGGCGGCCTGAAACAATGGCTGGACAACGAATGGGTGCGCTTCGTCGCCTGCGAACCGCAAAGCGGCGACTTATATCTCTATTCGCAACACGGATGGGAGCCTATACCATTACCGGCCGACTACAGCGTTCCGGCCGCCAAACGCTCCGAAGAAGTCATCATCGGCCGCACCAGGGCCATACCGGTGCATCAATTAACGGGAAAAGCCGCATGAACGAGTTACTGATCAATCAATTACTCATAGCCTGTCAAATCATCCCCTTACTGGCGCTAGTGCTGATTTTCCTCAGCAGCGGCAACGAACGCAAAATCGCCGCGATCAGTTTCGGTTTCAGCCACCTGATGGGCGTCAGCGTCATCGCCTTGCTCACGCTCTGGGCTCGGGCCGGATTCCCGAATTATGAATTCGTCTGGTTCAATTTGTTGAACAAGGAAGGTTACGAATTCCCGGTGATATTCTATCTGGACAGAGTCGGCGCCGTCTACCTGTTCGCCATTTGGACCATATTCGCCATCATCGTTAAATACTGCCGGGTGTATTTGCATCGCGAAGCGGGTTACAAACGATTTTTTCAAACCATTTTCGGCTTCATCTTCGGCCTGAACCTCATCGTCCTGGCCGGCAGCATCGACATGCTGTTCGCCGGCTGGGAAATCGTCGGCATCTCCTCGTTTCTCTTAATCGCCTATTACCGGCACCGGCCGCAACCGGTGCGCAACGCCTTCCGCGCCTACACCATCTACCGCTTCTGCGACGTAGGCCTGCTGCTGGGCTCGCTGATGAGTCACAAAATGTTTCACCAAAGCCCCAACTTTAGCAGTCTAAGCGAAATGTTCGCCATGCATACCTTGCCGCCGTTCAGCTATTTTTGGCTGGCGATCATGTCCTGGCTCATCATACTGGCCGCCTCCGGCAAATCGGCGCAATTTCCGTTCTGCTTCTGGCTGCCGCGGGCGATGGAAGGCCCCACCCCGTCCAGCGCGATCTTCTACGGCGCGCTATCCATCCATTTAGGCGTATTCCTGCTGCTGCGCACCGAACCCATTTGGGGCTACCGAATATTGCCGCGCGTATTATTGTTCTGCATCGGCCTATTGACCGTCATTATCGCCAGCATTTCCGAATGCGCGCAATCCAACATCAAGGGTCAAATCGCCTACGCCTCCATCGCCCAAGTCGGCTTCATGTTCATGGAACTATCGCTCGGCCTGAATTCGCTGGTGCTAATGCACTTCATCAGCAACGCCTTCCTACGCTGCTACCAATTACTGGTGTCGCCGTCCATCATCGCCCATATGCTGCGGGTGGAAGGCACCATGGAAGCCGACTTAAATCTCATGCGCCACATGCAATACTTGCCCTTGTCCATCCGCGCCACCTTGCCGTCCGTAATCCAAAACTCCTTATACGTATTCGCCCTGGAAGAAGGCAATCTGGAGCGCTTGGTACGCAAAATATTATGGGACCCATTAAAATCCATCGGCGCACGCATCAACCGCGTCCACTTCGTGCTGCAAATCGGCCTCATAGTGCTCCTGGTCACCGTGGTGGCCCTATTGCTCAAAGAAGACTTATTCAAAAATTTGGCCGCCGGCATCACCTCCCTGTTGATGGTACTCATGTCGCTGGCCGCCTTCGGCCGCAAAAACAGCCCGATCATGGTGTGGAATAACGTGGCGATGAGCAGCCTGCTGGCCGCCGCCTCCGTACTGATCATGAACCCCAGCGAACCGGTGCGGCAAGACGCCCTGCTGTTTTTGAGCGGCATAGTCCCGGCCTGGCTGCTTGGATTATTCGTATTGAGAATCATCCTGAAAAACATTGACTTCGCCGCCAATCCGTTCGTTTACCGCGCGGTGGCGGAAACCCGGCCCCGGCTGGCCCTGCTGCTGTTTCTCAGCTTTCTCGGCATTATCGGCTTTCCGATCACCCCGGCGTTTATCGGCGTCGATCTTATGTTATCGCACGCCAGCCATCATCACCCCTGGTTCGCTCTGCCGATCATGATAGCCTTCGTCGTTAACGGCATCGCCGCGGCGCGGGTATTCTTGAAGCTCTGCATGGGCCGTCCCAACGAATTTTCGTTACGAGACGAAAGCCGCTGACCACGGCCTTCGGCCACTAAGCCGGCAACGGATTGAATATACACGCGGCATAGTGTTTAAACTCATATCTAATGTTACAATTAGTGATTTTATTCCAGCTGCCTGCACCAGCCGGAAATTTGTCCGCCAACATTAGGTCTTCTATGAATAAACTGAAATGTGCCGTCATCGGCGCCGGTTATCTGGGTAAATTTCATGCAGAGAAATACGCCTTGCTAAGAGACTGCGAATTAACCGCCGTTGTCGATATCAACGCAGAAACCGCAACCCAAATAGCCAGCAAATTCGGCGCCACGGCCTACACGGATTATCGCGAACTCCTGGGCAAGGTTGACGCCGTCAGCATCGTGGTTCCCACCACCTTGCACCATCAAGTATCGATGGACTTTTTAAGCTCCGGCGCGCATGTATTAGTTGAAAAACCGATTACCGTCACCGTGGAACAAGCGGACGAAATGATAGCCATGGCCCGGCAAAGGCAAACCGTGCTGCAAGTCGGGCATCTTGAGCGCTTCAACCCGGCGATGATAGGCTTAGGCGAACTGAATGAACATCCCTTGTTCATCGAATCCCACCGTCTGGCGCCGTTCAACCCGCGCGCCAACGACGTCAGCGTGGTGCTGGATCTGATGATCCACGACATCGACATCATCCTGGCGTTGGCGGACTCGGAAATCGAACGCATGGATGCCAGCGGCACCTCGGTATTGACCAAGGGCATAGACATCGCCAACGCCCGCCTCACGTTTAAAAGCGGCTGCGTCGCCAACGTCACCGCCAGCCGCATCAGCCTGAAAATGGAACGCAAAATGCGCATGTTCCGCCCCAGCTCCTACATATCCATAGACTTCCAAAACCGCGCGCTAGTCAAACACCGCACCGGCGACAAAGAAATGTTTCCCGGCATACCGGAAATCGTCACCGAAGAAACCGTATACGAAAACGGCGACGCCCTGCTGGAAGAAATCAAGCACTTCGTACACTGCATCAAAACCGGAGCCAAACCCTTGGTGAACGGCGAAGCCGGACGCAAGGCGCTGGCCACCGCCATCGCCATTTCCGACCTGCTAACGCGACACTCCGAGGAGACTTCCGCATGATCCCCATGGTAGACCTGAAAACCCAATACGCGCAAATTCAAGACGAAATCGCCCAAGGTTTCAGTGAAGTCCTGAACCAATGCGCCTTCATACTCGGCCCTAACGTACAAGCCTTTGAAAAAGAAGCCGCCGCCTATCTCGGCGTGCGCCACGCCATCGGCTGCGCCTCCGGCACCGACGCCCTGCATCTGGCCCTGTTGGCCAGCGGCGTGGGCCCCGGCGACCAAGTCATCACCAGCGCCTTCACCTTCATCGCCACCGTCGAAGCGATCAAATATATCGGCGCGGAACCCGTCTTCGCCGACATAGACCCGCGCACCTTCAACATCACGCCGGACAGCGTTGAGCCTTTGATCAACTCGCGCACCAAGGCCGTGTTGCCGGTGCATTTATTCGGCCAGCCGGTGGACGTCATCGGCCTGCAAGCCCTCTGCGAACGGCACGGCCTATTACTCATTGAAGACTGCGCCCAATCCTTCGGCGCCCGCGTTGACGGCCGGCAAACCGGAAGCTTCGGCGCGGCGGGGGCTTTCAGCTTTTTTCCCAGCAAAAACCTAGGCTGTTACGGCGACGGCGGCATGGTCGCCACCAACGACGACGCCGTGGCCGATCTAGTCAAGCAACTGCGCAACCACGGCTCCAAAATCCGCTATTACCACGACGTCATCGGCTACAACAGCCGCCTGGACGAACTGCAAGCCGTTGTATTGCGCGTCAAACTTAAACGCATAGACCAATACAACGCCGCTCGCCGGCGGGCGGCCCATTTATACGAAGAACTGCTGGCCGGCCTGCCGCTGCAAACCCCCTACGCGGACGAGCTGGGCGAACACGTTTATCACCAATACACCCTGCTCTGCCCGGAGCGCGACGCGGTCATCGCCGCCTTGCAAGCCGCGCAAATCGCCAGCGCCATTTATTACCCGGTGCCGCTGCACAAACAAAACGTTTTCAAAGAAGAGCACGCCAGCCTCTCGCTGCCGCACACCGAGGCGGTCGCCGCGCAATGTTTGTCGCTGCCGATCTGCTCCTCCCTGGAAGCCGGCGACATTCGGCGCATCGCCGACGTCATTCGCGGCGTATTCGCGGCCTGAAGCCATGCCTCAATCCGGCGGCCGCCCCTTGACCGTGATGTTCAGCGCCGGCGAAGCCTCCGGCGACCGCCACGCCGCCGCTCTGTTTCAAGAGCTGCGCAAATACGCCCCCCAGGCGCGCGGCATCGGCATGGGCGGCGCGGAAATGCGCCGCGCCGGCGTCGAACTCAGCTTCGACTCATCCGGCATCGGCGTCATCGGCCTGTTTGAAATCATCAAACACTACCCCGAAATCCGCAAGGCCTTAAACCTGCAGAAAGACCTGCTGCGCCGGGAAAAACCCGATTTATTGATCTGCGTCGATTATAAAGAATTCAACCTGAAACTGGCCCGCCACGCCAAAAGCCTAGGCGTCAAAGTCCTATTCTACGTCGGCCCGCAAGTGTGGGCCTGGCGGCCCGGCCGGGTTAAAACCTACGGCAAGGCGGTGGACATGATGGCGGTCATCTTCCCGTTCGAGCCCCCCTATTATGAAGCCCATGGCGTGCCGGTGCGCTACGTCGGCCATCCGGCGCTGGACAAAGTCTCCCCGGCCCGCGGCAAGGCGGAAAATCTGATCCATTTCGGCCTCAATCCGGCGCAACCCATAGTCGGCATCTTTCCCGGCAGCCGCGGCCAGGAAATCAAACGCATGCTGCCGGTAATGCTGCAAGCGGCGCAACGGTTCGCCGCCCGCCATCCCGGCGCGCAATTCATCCTGCCGCAAGCCGGCTCCGTCGCCGACGCCTTATTGCACCCGCATCTGGCCGCCTGCCCGCTGCAAATCAAGGTAGTCAAACAACAAATGATCGACGTAGCGCTATGCTGCGACGCCATCATGACGACCTCCGGCACCGCCACCCTGGAAATCGCCTTGATCGGCGCGCCAATGGCCATCTGCTACCGGCTATCCGCCCTCAGCTATTGGCTGGGCAAGCAATTGGTGAACATACCCTACATTGGCCTGCCCAATATCATCGCCGGCAAGCCGGTGGTCAAGGAATTCATCCAGCACGCACTGACCGCCGAAAACTTGGCGGCGGAAATGGAAGCGCTGGTCTTCGAGCCCGCCCGCCGCGCCGAATGCATCGCGGAACTGGCCCAGGTCAAACAACGGCTCGGCTCCGGCGGCGGCTCGAAAAACATGGCGCAACTGGCGCTGGAAATGTTAAATTGATAAAACAATTCAGCATGTTTTTTCAAATCAAAAAATCAATGAGTTGTAGCATGGGTAAAGCGTCATCGACTCTACCCGTCCTACGCTGGTTATTTACAAATTACTAACCTTAAGTCTAACAGCGCGCGCCTAAAGCGCGGCAAGGGAACATCCGTGGACATCAAACAATACATGCTGCAACTGGGCCGCCAAGCCCGCGCCGCCAGCCGCATCCTCGGCAAAACGGAAAGCGAACCCAAAAACCAAGCCCTGCTGCACATCGCTCATGCTCTGGAATCCGCCGCCGCCGGACTGGTGATGGCCAACGCCGAGGACCTGCAAGCCGGCCACGATAAAGGACTGGACGCCGCCTCGCTAGACCGGTTGGAACTGACCCCGGCCCGCATCCAAAACATGATCCAAGGCCTGCGCCAAGTAGCGGAGCTGCCCGACCCCATCGGCGAAATCACCGGCCTCGGCTACCGCCCCAGCGGCATTCAAGTCGGCCGCATGCGGGTGCCGCTCGGCGTCATCGGCATCATCTACGAATCAAGGCCCAACGTCACCATCGACGCGGCCGCCCTGTGCCTCAAATCCGGCAATGCCAGCATCCTGCGCGGCGGCTCCGAATCCCTGCGCTCCAACCGCGCCATCGCCGTCTGCATCCGCCAAGGCCTGGCCGCCGCCGGCCTGCCGCCGGAAGCGGTGCAAGTGGTCGACGTCGCCGACCGCGCCGCCGTCGGCGAACTGATCACCCTTCGGGAATACGTAGACGTCATCGTGCCGCGCGGCGGCAAAAGCTTGATCGAACGCATCAGCGCCGAAGCCAACATCCCGGTCATCAAACACCTGGACGGCGTGTGCCACGTCTATATCGACGCCGACGCCGACCTGGAAAAAGCCGAGCGCGTCGCCGTCAATGCCAAAACCCACCGCTACGGCGTCTGCAACGCCATGGAAACCCTGCTGGTCGCCGAAAGCATCGCTCCAAAAATACTGCCCGCGCTGGCAAAACGCTACGCCGAAAAACACGTCGAACTGCGCGGCTGCCTGAAAACTTGCAGCCTGATCGAAAACTGCAACCGCGCCAGCGAGGAAGACTGGAGCGCCGAATATCTAGCCCCGATATTGGCCGTTAAAATCGTCTCCGGCATCGACGAAGCCATCGCCCACATCAACCAATACGGCTCCGCGCACACCGACAGCATCGTCACGGAAAACTACACCCTGGCGCGCCGCTTCCTCCGCGAAGTCGACTCCAGCTCGGTGATGGTCAACGCCTCCACCCGCTTCGCCGACGGTTTTGAATACGGCCTAGGCGCGGAAATCGGCATCAGCACCGACAAACTGCACGCCCGCGGCCCGGTCGGCCTGCTCGGCCTGACCTCGGAAAAATACATCGTGCTCGGCGACGGCCACATTCGCCAATAATGATCGGCGTCTACGGCGGCACCTTCAACCCGGTGCACTACGGCCACCTCCGCACCGCGCTGGAAATGAAACAACGCCTGCGGCTGGCCCAAATGCTGATGCTCCCCTGCCACAGCCCGCCGCACCGTCCCGAGCCGGACGTCCCGCCCGCGCAACGCGTGCGCATGCTGGAACTGGCGCTCGAAGGGACCCCGGAACTGAGCTTGGACCGGCGCGAACTAGAGCGGCCCGGCCCCTCCTACATGGTGGACACCCTGGCCTCGCTCGGCCGCGAACGCCCCGCGACCAGCCTGATATTAATCATCGGCGCCGACGCCTTCAACGGTCTGGAAACTTGGCGCGAATGGCGTAAACTATTCGACCATGCCCACGTCGCGGTCATGACCCGGCCGGGCCATAAACCGGAAGCGCTCACGGAATTTTTACAAGCCCGCCTGTGCGGGGTCGAACAACTGGCGGAAAAACCCGCCGGCGGCCTGTGCATGCTGGAAGTCACCCCGCTAGGCATTTCGGCCACCCAAATCCGCCGCCTGATCGCGGCCGGGGAAAATCCGAAATTCCTGCTCCCCGACGCCGTGATAAATTATATTAACCAACACCAATTATACCGAACCGCATAACACCGACAGGACATCAATGGAAAGCCAAGAATTAGTCAAAATCGTCGAAACCGAACTCGATTTCCGCAAAGGCGGCTACATCAGCGTGCTGGACGTACGCAAAAAAACCAGCATCACCGACTACATGGTGATCTGCACCGCCAACTCCGCCCGCCACGCCAAAGCCTTGTGCGATTACGTCATCGAAAAAATAAAAGAAAACAACCTGCGCCCGCTAGGCATGGAAGGCGGCGACACCGGCTCCGACTGGGTACTGCTAGACCTCGGCGACGTCATCGTACACGTCATGACCGGACAAACCAGAGCCTACTACCAACTTGAAAAACTCTGGTCCGTAGGCGATGGAGAAAGCGCGAAAACCGAAAACCAACTCCCCCACCTGAACCGAGCCAGCTGAAAAATAAAAAAGGGGTCAGAGTTAATTTATTAGACAAAAAAGGATTCGCAATCATTATTTCAGAATCCAAGGATACTTGATGACCCCTAAGCGCCAGCCAAACGACGAAAGTGCGATCTCCCAAAATTTTAAGCCTAATGCCCAAGACAAGATAATCGAATACTTCCATAGGTTGCGCTGAATGCAATGAAACGCATCGCTCACGATCACTCTCGCGTTATCACTCTCAACTCGCGTTATCACTCTCAAATTGATGCGTTTCACGCCGTTTTCCGCACAATCTATTTTTAGTTAGTAAGTGCTTCACAGGAAGTTCGTTCGTAATTGATGCATTGTGAATCAATAACTTGTGTTACTTAGTAATGCAAACCGACTTTCGGCTATTTACTTATCACTAATGCTTCTTGGTAATCAGAAACGAGATAGTTCCGGCCTAAGCTACTAGTCAAAAATCTAAGTTTTTCGGCTAAATAATATGTGCGATATCATACAGACCAACGCGCTGACTTACAGATAGAATTCTCCCAAGGCAAAAAGAACTTTGCAACCGAGTTAAAAATAGATTTTAACTATTATGCGGCGGATTTGACTGCTTTGCCGCGTATTGAGTCCCCCCACCCAGCACCAGGAATAAACGAAAAAACCAACACGGCATGCCGGAAAAAAGCGTAGTCGCCATGCGCAGCTAAGCTCGCCTCTGGTATAGACAGCTTGAGATAAAAAAACCAAATAAATTACAAAATAACTAACTATAGGAATTAAAATCATGAATATTAAAAAATCCCTGCCGATACAGTCATTCGCGCTTATCGGAATGCTTTATTATGCTCCTTCCGTGTTAGCGTCATCGATATTGGGTGCGGCGCAAAATTATGCTATGCTCAGTTACTCCGGAATCACCAATACCGGACCCACTACAATTGGTGGTAATATAGGCAGCTTTCCAACACCATCCATTACCGGCTTCGATGACATTATCTTTAAAACAGGGATATTAGATACGACAAACGCGCAACAGGCTCAAAACGATGCAAGCACCGCCTATAATGTCCTCACTAGCGCGCCTTACAGCGTTAATGAGTCCGGTAACAACCTAGGCGGCCTCACGCTGAATCCAGGCGTCTATTATTTTTCATCCTCGGCGCAATTGACGGGTAATCTGACACTGGATGCTCATGGCGATCCTAACGCGCTTTTCATATTTGAAATAGGCAGTACATTGACAACCGCAACAAGTTCAACAGTCAACCTAATCAATGGCGGCAATGCAGGCAATAATCTATTTTGGCTAGTTGGCAGTTCCGCGACGCTGGGAACCGGCGCCACATTTGCAGGCAATATTCTTGCCGATCAAAGCATCACCTTGGATAACTCGGCCGAAATCTTAGGCGGTAGAGCTATTGCGCTAAATGGCGCAATAACATTGGACTCCAACACTATTTTTACCTCAGCGGTCCCAGAACAGGAAGAATGGGTCATGATGCTACTAGGCTTGCCGATGCTGGGCTGGGCAATCAAAAAAAGGCGTCAGAGTTAATTTAAATTGCTGCTTATATTCGCTCCTCACAAATATTTCCGCGCCAACAACTAACTATCCGCGCCCCCCCAACACCAAGGCCGGCACAATCAACGCCAAATACGGAAAATCTCGCGTTCGGTAAACGGTTTGAATAAATCCAGGTCATAGCCCTCGATCATTTCAATCAATTTCTCCAACTTGGCTACCTTCGGCTTATCCAAACCAGCCGGTAGAGTAGAATCAGATGCGGAATCAACAGCCGCGTCATCGCCGCCGCTATCGACCGACTCGTCGGCGTCATCGGGCAACAGCGCCGCGTCCTCGGCTTGCCGCATGGTGATCAGTTCATCCGGAGACGGCTCCGCCTGAACGGCGTCAATCTCTTTCTGCGTGAGCAGGGAATAATCGGGTTCGGTGGACATGCGCCAGACCTCTTAGCAATGGAAAGCTTGAGTATGTGAGGCTAGGTGGTTGGTGGGAAGGGGTTGCTATCGGCCAAAAGCTGACGAATGGCTTTGCTGGCGAACGTCCGGTTATTGACCTATAGCTGCCTTGGGTAGGATGTGCCAACCAACGGGCGGCGCATCAATTAAAGCCCAAATACCGGCAAGGTGGTCTAACAGCTTAAATAAAAAACCCCACCGGCAAAACTCAGCAGCAAGCCTTGAACAAGACAGGTGCTTTGCCGATAACAGCCTCGTTATCCGCCAGCGGCAACATCCATTTAAGCCTTACCGGTTG
>CAIYSZ010000090.1 GCA_903928965.1 uncultured Pseudomonadota bacterium | reverse complement strand
TGGATTGGCGTCGCGGTGGGCGGCGTCTAAATGACTCAATAGCAGGGCGATCATGCCGAACAGCGCGCCGACGCTGAATACGCCGGTGGCTATGTTGAGGATGACCAACAAGGTGCGGCCTTTGTCGCGGTTTAGATCGGCGAAAATTTTGCGGTTCAGGCTGCTGCTCATTTCAAGCGGCTCTTGCGGCCGAGTCGGAGTGTATCCGGCCGTCGCGCAGTTCAATGCGGCGGCTGGCGGCGGCGGCCAGCTCCAGATTATGCGTTACCAGCGCCAGGGTTTTGCCTTGCGCGCTTAATTGACCGAATAGATCGAATATGACTTGGGCGTTGGCCGGGTCGAGATTGCCGGTCGGCTCGTCGGCGATGATCAGCGGGGGGTCGTTGGCCAAGGCGCGGGCGACGGCGGCGCGCTGTTGCTGGCCGCCGGAAACTTGGCTGGGCAGGCGGTGCATGGCGTCTTGCAGGCCGACGTCGGCCAGCAGTTGCCGGGCGCGCTGTTGGCGTTGGGTTTTATTCAGCCGGCCGAGAAATTCCATCGGCAATGATACGTTTTGCAATAAGGACAGCGCCGGCAATAATTGAAAAGCTTGAAACACGATACCCAGCCGCTCGCCGCGCCAGGCGGTCAGTTGTTTGTCGTTGAGGCGGGACAGTTCAGCGCCGGCGACCAGTATCCGCCCGCGGCTGGGATGGTCTATGCCGCCGATCAGGTTTAGCAGCGTGGTCTTACCGTTGCCGGACGGGCCGCAGATGGCGACGAATTCCCCGGCTTCAACCCGCAGGCTGACGCCGTGCAGCACGGTGTGAGCGCCGCCGGCTTGCGGGTAGGTTTTGTAGACGTCAATTAATTCGATAATCCGCATGCCGTTACCCTAGGGGTTAACCGGCGCCGGGGAATAGATCGGCCAGAATTCGGTCCCGCGCCAGTTGGCCGGATAGCGCCGCCATGGGCATGCCGCCGCCAGGATTCACCGAGCCGCCGACGTAATATAGATTGCCGATTTGGCTGTCGCGGCGCGGCGCTTTCAAGCCAAGATTCAGGGTCCGGTGCGAAATCACGCCGTAAATCGAGCCTTGGTTGGAGTAATAGCGCTGTTCTATGTCCAGCGGCGTCCACATGTCCTCGGTAACGATATGTTGGCGTAAATCGGTGAGCCCCATGCGCTCCAGTTTGACCAATACTCGCTCGCGCAGCGCCAGATAATCCGCATCGCTTAACGGGCGTTCAGGGTCTAAATGCGGAATATGCGGCAGGATTTTAATGATTTCGCAACCGGGCGGGGCGATATTAGGATCGGATTTGCACGGCGCCACCAAGTAAATGGTGGGGTCCTCGGACAAACGGCGTTCCTCGAATACCGCGGCGAAATGTTTGCGCGAATCTTGGGAGTAAAAGAAATTGTGGTGCGCCAATTGCGGATATAGGCGGTTGACGCCCAAGTGCAGCACCAGGCCGGAGCAGGTCGGTTGGAAGCGGCGCATTTTATGGAGTTGCTCCGGCGCGCTATTGAGTAGCCGTTTCATGGCTGGAATGACTTCCATGTTTGAGACCAATATGTCCGCCTTGAGTTGCGAGCCATCGCTGAGCCGAACGCCGTTGGCCTTGCCGTTGGCGTGTTCTATGGCCGTTACCTCGGCATTGACGCGCACCTCGACGCCCAATTCGGCGGCCAGCCGCAGCAAGGCTTCGGCCAGGGCGTACATGCCGCCGGGCGCGTACCACAGGCCGTAGTGGTATTGCACGTAGGGCAGAAGGTTCATCAGGGCCGGGGCGGTGTAGGGCGATGCGCCGACGTATTTGATGAAATAATTCAGGATATCGGCCAATTTCGGGTGCTTGATGTAGCGGCGCACGCCTTGATCCATGTTGCGGAATAAATCGAAGCCCAGGCTGCCGAGGCCATGAAAGCGCACTAAGTCTAAAACGGTTTCCAAACCGTGCTTAAAATAGCCGGCTTCGGTGAGTTGACCCAGTTTTTGGGAGTAGTCCATGAAGCGCTGGAATTGAGCGTGCACTTCCGGACCCAGTTTGTCCAGTTCGCGGCGTTGGGCTTCCGGGTCGGCGCATAAATCAATCGTCGCGCCGTCCTCGAAAAAATTGCGCCAGTGCGGTTCCACCGTTTGGATGGTCAGGTAGTCGGACATGCGGCGGCCGGCGCGGGTGAATAGCGCCTCGAAAATATGCGGCATGGTCAGGATAGACGGCCCCAGGTCGAAACTGAAGCCGTCTTGCCGCAGAATGTTCAATTTGCCGCCGACTTTGTCGTTTTTTTCCAGAATCGTGACCGGAAAGCCTTCGCTGGCCAAGGAGATGGCCGCGGACAGTCCGCCCAGACCGGCCCCGATGACGATGACTTGCGGTTTTTCGGATGTGTTCATGTGTGCCTCGATGACGCCGGGTTTAGACGCTGGTTTTAATAAACGCGCTTGGGAAGTAAAGCGCGCAGGTTATGCCAAATTTGCCGCGGGTAAATGCCCGAATAACGCCTGAAAGATTGCAGGGCGACCCGGTTGCGCAAAAAACGCTGCTTGATGGGTCCTTCTCCATACATAAAATCCAGGAAGCCGCGCAGCTGGGCGTAACGCTCCGCGCCATACGGAAACCAGTTGGCTTCCACCTCGGAGCGGCTGCGGCTGGTGAGGCTGGAAACCGGATAGCTGAAGGCCAGCAGGCCTTCCGCGCCGTGGTAACGACCGAAACCGCTATGCTTGACGCCGCCGAAGCCGAGGCCGGGGTGGCCAATATTGCGGACTACGTCGTTGACCGCCCAGTTACCGACTTGCAGTTGCCGGGCCAGCCGCTCCGCCGCCGGGATGTTCCGGCTCCAGACGCTGGCGTTCAGGCCGAAGGCGCTGTCGTTGGCTAGACGCACGGCTTCGTCCGCGTCGGCGAAAGCCATGATCGGCAGTAAAGGGCCGAAGCTTTCCTCGCGCATGATTTTCATGCCGTGATGCACGTTCCATAATACCACCGGTTTGACGAATAGGCCGTCGCGTTGCAGCGGTCCGGAGGTTTGCGCGCCTTGGGCCACGGCGTCGGCGTAATGTTCTTCAATAATCGCCCATTGCGCCGGGTTGCCGAGCGCGCCGACGTCTTGATCCGGCGCTACTTTAAGTTTGGCTACGCCGTCCAGCAGTTTGGCCAGCAAGGCGTCATGACAGTCGCGGTGCGCGTACAAGCGCTCAATGCCGACGCAGACTTGGCCGCTATTGTTGAACGCGCCATACAGGGCGGCGTTGCAGGCGCGCTGCAAATCGGCGTCCTCCAGCACCAGCATGGCATCCTTGCCGCCTAGTTCCAGCAGCGCCGGGATGGGATGCTGCGCCGCGCGTTGCATGATTGCCCGGCCCGCGGCCAGGCCGCCGGTAAAAAACACCATGTCCGGGCCGGCGTCTATCATGGCTTGCCCGGTTTCACGCCCGCCGGTTATTTGTTGCGTCAGGCCGGGGGGCAGTTGCAACTCGGCGAGTAGTTCGGTGATTAAATCGCCGACCGGTGCGCTGAGTTCCGAGGTTTTATAGATGACGCCGTTGCCGGCGATTAGGGCGGTGATAATAGGGGTCAGCGTCAATTGCAGCGGATAATTCCACGGCGAAATGACCGCCGCGACGCCGAATGGCTTGCGCTCCATGGCGGCGGCTGCGTCAGGGAACATTAGCGGCGAGGTGAATACCCGTTTTGGCGCGAGTATGTTTTTAGCGTGCTTGCGGTAGTATTCAAGTTGCGCCATGAGCGGGAACAGGTCGCCCAATAATGCGTCGCAGGGGACTTTGCCCCCGCAAAGGCCTAGGGTTTGGCAAATGCGGTCGGTATTTTTGGATAACAGGCGGTTTAGCGCGGCGACTTTGGCGGCGCGAGTTTGGACCGGTATTTGCGCCCATTCGCCGGCGGCTTGCCGGGCAGCGGCTAATTTGGAATGAATTTCCGCGGCCGGCGTGGCGGTATATTGGCCCAGGGGCGCTTGATCTAAGGGTGAAATAATATGCATGCGCCGCCAGTTGTTTTAAGCTCGTTTTAGCCAGGAGCTGTCCGCGATTTCGGCGGGAGCGCCTCCATGCCGGCGGGCAATTAAATTGGAGGAAATGCGCGCGGATTCGTAAATCGTCGGCAAGCCGCTGCCGGGATGCGTGCCGCCGCCTACTAGATAGCAGTTGTCCAGTTCCTCGAACCGGTTGTGCGGCCGTCTGTGCAGCAGTTGGCTGTATTGGTGCGCCAAGCTGAAGGTGGCGCCCTTGTATACGTATTCCTGATTTTCCCAATCCGCCGGAGTGATGATTTTTTCGCGCAGAATATGCGGCCGGACGTCGTTCAACCCCAGCCGTTGGCCGAGCGCGTCCAGCACTTGTTCGCGCACGCCTTGGCGTTGCGCTTCCCAGTCCAGGCCGCTGTCGTTGTTTGGCATGGGGGCTAGCACGTACAATGCGGAACAGCCGGCAGGGGCCAGGCTGTCGTCGCTGGCGGCGGCGTTTTGCACGTAAAAGGAGAAATCCCGGCTTAGGGTGCGCTTGGTGAAAATGTCGCCGATGTTGCCCCGGTAATTGCTGGCGAACACGATAGTGTGGTGCGGCAAGTCGTAGATTTTGTCCAGCGCCAGGTACAGCATAAAGGTGGAGCAGGAATAATTCAGTTTACTTAGGCGTTCAGGGCTATATTTGCGTAATTGCCCGGGGGCTACCAGATTGGACATGGCGTGGGCGAAATCAGCGTTGATGACCACTGCGTCGGCGTGTCGTTTTTCCCCGTTTTCCAGCTCCACGCCTTGCACCGCGCCGTTTTCGATGATCAAGCCGGACACCGGGGTAGCTAGATGAATGTTGCCGCCGTTTTCGATGATCACATCGCGCATGGCCTGGGCGATGCGGTTAAGGCCGCCCTTGACGTGAAAGATGCCGTATTCGTGCTCCAGATACGGCAGGATGGTGAATAGGCCGGGACACTCCCAGGGCGACATGCCTAGGTATTTGGATTGAAAGCAAAAGCTTAAACGCAATTTTTCATCGGTGAAATATTGCGCCAGACTGCCGAATACCGATTTGGGAAACGCCAACCATGGCGCGGCCTTGATCAAGTCGAGGGATAGCAGGGCGCTCCAGTCGGAATAGTCGCGCTTCAGGCAGGGATAGAGCATGTTGAAGCGCTTGCGCTCCTTGAGCATGAATTGGTCGTATCCCGCCGCGCCTTCGGTGAACGCGCGCTGGAGTTCCGGGCGCATGTTGTCCGCTTCCGAATACATGTCAACGTGTTTATCTTCAAATTGCAAGCGGTACATCGGCGCTAGCGGTATGAATTCCAGGTAGTCCTGGCTGCGCCGCCCGCAGAGTTGAAACATTTCGTCCAATACGCCTTTCATTAATAAAAATGTAGGACCGGTGTCAAAGGTGAATCCGTCCAGGCGTATCGCCCGGTTGCGGCCGCCTACTTCCGGGTGTTTATCGTAAATGGCGACATCGAAGCCTCTTTGGCTCAGCAACATTCCGGCGCACAAACCTCCGGGGCCGGCGCCTACGATGATGATTTTTTTTGCTTTGGACATTTAAACGGAATAAAAAAGTTAACGGTAACGGCAGCCGCAACGATGGCTAGGGGCGGCCGGGTCGGTCATGGTCAAGGCTAAGTCAGGCGCGGTATGCGCCATCGGGAGGCCGGAGAGCAATTGGACGCTGAGTTTGGGGCGGCGGGTCGCGGATGGCATTTTTGGGTGTAGGTGTTTGTTTTATTTTGGCGCGCCAACAACCTTGCCACGGCTGCATGGCTTGGCTTTAGGCTATCTTAAGCGCGCTACCGAAGCTTAAACTTAAGCCCGGCGAGCGGTCAAATGCGGACTTTATCATACAAAAAGAATGCTTGCCAAATTTTAAGCGGCTTTTGGAAAGCTTTGGATTGGCGCGTCACGGTTCACAAACGATGCATTTCGCTAAGCTAGGCTATAAATCGTTAAGCTGTTAACAATAAGTCTCTAGGTATAGTGATGGATAGCATGCGGCCTTGTAAACTCAAGGTTTTTTACATTTTATTAGCATGATCTTTTTTGTTAGCCGCTTATCAAGGAAGTGATAGAAATGGTCGTGCTGCTTAAATGTAATTTAACGATTTATTATCGTTAATTTATTTTTGTTAGTGTTTGTGTGTATATTTAAGATAAATAAAACCTGAATCCGTGTTACGAGTAGTTTAAGGGAGGTCATCCGAGTTTTCGGCTCGATTTT
>CAIYSZ010000089.1 GCA_903928965.1 uncultured Pseudomonadota bacterium | reverse complement strand
CATAGGAGGTTAGTTCCTTCTTGGATTCTTTAAGCTTAAAACGTGCCATAGTCAAAATGGGTGAATAGTGTAAATCTATATTATACCTTATTTATCAGATGCTTGTGATCGTTTTGCGTGAATTTAACACGGATTCAGGTATATCTATTGCATTAAATATATATTCTTCAGTATTATAACCATCCAATTGACACAGTAACCCATAAAGATTGGCCTTGGTTAATCGCGCATTAATAGTAACTCTTTTGTCTGATTCTTTTAATGCTTTTGTTGCATAACCAATGGCAACTAAAACATCATCCACTCCATTGCTTTCATGATTGTGATATATACTTTTAGCTCTTTGTAACCAATAGTCTGGTTCCGATGAAAGCAAAGGAGCAAGTTTTTCGTATATGTTGCTGATAAGATATCTTGCTGAAAGAACATTAGAAGAAGAGTTGCTGGGAAAAACCGAATTCAGCGTATCAAACATTATTAACTCATGATACTGATCGTCCAAGTTTTTGAGTGCTGAAATTGTGTAAACAATTTTATTGGTCGTTTCTTCATGACCTATTTTTGAAGATATTAAGCGCAAGGCAAAATATATCCATGCTTGAGAATTACTGACGATTTCAGATTGAGAATGACTCGATTTGCTACTAACTAGATTGGTATCAATTTTTTCAATAAACGGCTCCCATTTCTTTATAAAGCTATCAACAAAATCGTCGCAAGTTGAATAATAACCGCTTTTTTTGATAATGGCTCGATAATGAATTGAAAATATTCGCTGCCTAGCAGCCAAACAATAAATTAGTGAAAACTCATGATTTGGTATTCCAGCAGAGCTAATGCGATTAACCCTTTCTTCTATTTTGTTTTGTAATGCTGACTTACTGCTTAATAGGCTTGTGATAACTGCGGTATTAGCGGCATGATAGATATTATCTAAAAGTCTATCTTTATTTTTCCATCTTTCAATGCCAATTGAATCGAATATTTTGTTAATTTGCGTTATCTCATTCCTGTCAAATTTGTCTCTAACATCAAAAATAGATTCGTCGAGCTCTAATTTATGTACGGCGGATACATCCCAGCGATTAACCCCAATAACAATTGAGGCATTACTGTCTAGGATGCTCTCGGTTTTTGTACAAATATATCTTATTTGTTGCCATGTTAATGATTCAGTATCAAATAGAATTAAACTATCTTTTTTTGTCAGTAACTCATCGAGCTCTTTATTGGTAAGTGATTGATTAGAGCTTACAAAAAATAATTTCTTAGTGCTAGACATATTCAATACAGAATAGAGAATCGATGTCCTTCCAGAGAATCGCCCGCCTTTAACAGCAACTACCGGCTGAGTTTCAATGGCCTTCAATATTTTTTCTTCAATAGTTCTTTTAATCGGTAATTGACCGGGATTTCCACCCATCCACTCAGATTGAACAAAATATTGAAAAAATTTTTTAACATCAAAGGGTGGTGGCGATATTCTTTCGATTAAAAAAGCACTCTCAGTCTGTGAATTTGAAATTATATCCCTATAAATTTCAACATAAGTCAAATAAAAAGATTCATAATTACATACAATTATATCTGTAATACCATAGTCTTTTAGTTTCTTCTTGTTTGTATAATCCGTGGGTTCAGTATCTGTTATATATATTCTTTTTGCGGATTGCTTTTCATTATTAGCACTATAATCAGATAAAGCAAAAAGTATATCTAATTCCTCTGTTAAGCTACATCCTATAAAAATCAAATTACTTTCGATCAAATCATTTGTAAGCGCCTGAATAAGATGTTCATTTCTTCTTAGGCTCTTAATGTAATCACTACGGCCAAATATGAGTTTCAAGTCATTTCTGTCTTTTGCCTTAAGTGCACTAGAAACGTCACCATGCATTTTATATACACAAGTGCGATCTCGATAATTTGAGAACGGCTCATACGGTAAGACTTTGACGCCATTTAACGCGGTCTCAATAGCATCATCAATGTTCAGCGTATATAAGTATCGCCAATTTATACCTAAAAATGCTGTCTTTGCAGGGTTGCAGATTTTTACATTTGAAAAATATTCATCCAATGTTTTTTTGATTGTCCCCAATGAGACGATTTCGTCTTGAAAATAAATATCAGACAGTTCCTGAAACTTATAATGTTCTAATTCTGAACTTGTGGGCTTTTCAATGACAGGAGATGATGTAATTTGCTTTCGCATAATGTTCATCCACTCAGTTCCATTAGGAACTAACTTGTTTCTTGACTTTTCGCCACACGTAAATCCAGAGCCGATAAATGGTACGGTACATTCGGCTGCAATTATGCCTCGAAGAAAATCTTTGGAGTTTTTATCATCAAGAAATCGGATATTCATTTTTAATCCCATAAAATTATGTTGGCTTCAAGAAAAGTTAAAACCCGTTTTTAGAGGTAGGAGTATAAAATTTTAAATTCTCTATCATATCAAGTCTGGATTTATTGCTCAAAAATAAAGGTAAGTTCAGCTTCGGCTTAGTGTCAAAAGCAGCCATTCAAAAAATGCGGATTATGCAAATGCTCCAATGATAGTCACTTTACCTTTCACGTTAATTGATTTCTCATAGTCAAACCAAATTTTGTTCCGATACTAAGCAGTTATATGAAAATCCTAACGCAATTACATGTGTTTTGTCAAATATATCACCAGCCTAAGTTGATTTGAATGCTGTTTTTAGACTGATTAAAAGAGAGCTATTAAAAAATATGTACAGTGATTTCGGTAACCAATAACCTAGGCCATGGCGACCGGAGGCGGTTGGCGGGTGGTAGCCCGCGGGGATGCGGGCTCCAAGCCTCCATGGACGGATTCACGGCGTCCCCCGACAGCTGCCTCCGGTATCCATGGCCGGCATGATCTGGATGCGCGTACATTATTTATACAATAAATCCCCAAAAAACCTTTTTCTTTACACCTTTATGACGCGGCTTGAGTTAAAATGATGGTTGCCGGTCGGTTTAACCTTGGGTTAGCGCGGCAGGGACGCCGCACAAGGATGTCGCTGAAAGTTGTTGGTTACAGCCGGCCGGCGCCGGTTTGCTTATTCGCCGATTTCCAGCCAGTTTTGGCCGATGCGGCCTTCCAGCGGTTGGTATGCTATTTTATATTGCATCTTACGGCAATTTTCTATCCAGTATCCGAGATACACGTATTCCAGGCCTAGTTCTTTGGCGTGTTCAATTTGCCAAAGAACGGCGTAAACGCCGGGGCTGAGTCTGGCCGCTTCCGGGTCGAAAAAGGTATATACGGCTGACAGGCCGTGATCTAGCCAATCCACAACCGCTACCGCGAAAAGCCGCTCCGCTTGACGGAATTCCACAAAGCGGGTGGTTTGCCAGCGGCAAACGAAAAAATCCATATAGCTTTCAGGACTAATTTGTTCCGGTTGTTCATCGTCGGCATGGCGGGCGGCGTGGTAGCGCCGGTAGAGCGCGTATTGCTCGGGGTCGAAGGCCGCCGGTTTTATGAACGTTTGCGTGGTTTGATGTCGGCGCAGGCAGCGGCGTTGCGAACGGTTGGCTTGAAACCGGGCTACCGGTACGCGGCAGGACACACAGGCTTGGCAGTTTGGGCAGTGCGGGCGGTAGACTTGCTCGCCGCCGCGCCGAAAACCGAGTTCACCGAGACGGGAATAGCGCTTGGAGTCAAGTTTAAAATCCGCCGGCGGGAGCAGCATTTGCGCGGTTTGCCCCGGTAGGTAGGGGCAGGGTAGGTTGCGCTGAGGTAAAGAGGGATGTTTAACATGGCCGCCAAGCCTCGGGGTCGGGTGTTTGTTCGGTCCATTCCGCCAACAGGGTTTGAAACCGGTCGCGCGGGAGCTCCTCCGCTCCTAGGCTGAGTAAATGCGGGGTGCTGACTTGACAATCTATCATACGATAACGCCATTGCCGTAATTGGGCGGTGAAATGGGCGAACACGATTTTGGAGGCGTCGGTGCGGCGGTGGAACATGGATTCGCCGAAAAAAACCCGGCCTAGCGCCACGCCGTAGAGTCCGGCCTGCAATTCATCTCCATTCCAAGCTTCAAAGCTGTGCGCATAGCCTTGGTAGTGCAGTTGTTGGTAGGCTTGCTTCATTTCGGAACTTAGCCACGTGCCGTTTTGCCGCGCCCGCGGTGCGGCGCAGGCGTCTACGACGGAGGCGAAATCCCGGTCATAGCTGATGCGGAGAGTGGTTTTACGTAAGCTTTTGTTTAGGCTGCGCGAAAGATGCAGGTTTTCCGGAAACAGCACTAAACGCGGGTGCGGTGACCACCAAAGTATGGGTTCTCCGGGATTGTACCAAGGAAAAACCCCAATCTTGTAAGCGTTGATCAGGCGTGGCGGAGACAGGCAGCCGCCTATGGCAAGCAGGCCGTTGGGGTATTCCAGCGCTTGCGCGGGATCGGGAAAAGCTTGGCGCGGATTGCGCGGGTTTAAGGCGGTTAGCGGCATACATTTGGAGCGAGGGGCGACAGCGCCTGCATTCTACCGCAAGGCGCGCCGCTACGGGGGGATTTTTAGGCTTGATAGTTGATTTTGTGGTCGGTGGATTTGTTGAATACCGTGCCGAGAATGTTGACGCCTTTTAATAATTGCGCTGCTTGCTTCAACTCTTCCAGTTTGGTTTGGCCTTCATCCACCACTAGCAACAAGGCGTCGACGAACGGCGCGAAGCTTAAAGCGTCGTCTTGTTGCAACAAGGGCGGCAAGTCGAAAATGACGATACGCGATTCGTAACGGTTTTTCAGTTCCCGCACCAGACCCAGCATCTTGGGCGCATGCAGCATTTCGGTGGAATTCAGCGCCGGTTTGCCGGCCGGCAAAATGACTAGACGCTCCATGCCGGGATTAATTAATAATTCGCTTAGCGGTAAGTGATTATGCATCAGATAATCGCTGAGTCCGTGTTGCGGGTTGAGTCCGAATAATGCGTGCTGCCCGGGATTTTGTAGATTGGCGTCGACCAATAGCGCGGTGCGGTTAAGCTCCATGGATATGCTGACCGCCAGATTGGCGGCGGTCAGGCTATTGCCGGTCCAGTTGTTGGTGCTGGTGACCGCCAGGGTTTTCCAACCGTTGGCGTCCATTTTTTGCAGGCATTGCGTGCGCAGCATACGAAAAGACTCCAGCCATTTGCCGGCTTGGTGCGCGGAAATAATGCGGTTTTTTTTCAGCGTGTCTAGCGGAGTCTTTTGCACCTTGGTTTGGGAGTAAACGATATCCAGTACCGGGTTCAATTCCGCGGCCGATATCGGCTCCTCCGCGGCGAATTGTGGGATGCTTGACATGATAGTTCCTTTAATAGTTATAAGTTGCTGAATACGCGGAGAAGTTTATACCAGAATACATCCAGCGGCATGAACAGGAAGTGAAACGCGGTCAGCACAACCAGGGTGGCGCCAGCGCCGCCGGCAAGCAGCAAGATGATGCGTCTTTTGCGCGCTTCGCTTTCGGCTTTGCTCTCCAGATAGGGTATGACCGCCAACGGGGCTTTGCCGGTGATGAGGGCTATGCTCCGTTCGCTGTGTATGCTGGCGTCCAGCAGTTCGACCAAGGCCACGGCGCCGAAACCGCCGGCGATGGCGACCACAAAACCGAGGAACAGGATGACCAGACGATTGGGGCTGTGCGGTTGCAAGGGTTCTTGCGGCGGGTCGATCAGCGTGAAGCGTTCGCCTTTTTTCTGAATTTCCAATTGCTGCCCGATTTCGGCTTCCATTTGCCGCGCGCCAACCTCGCGGTAGCGCAGGTTGGTGTTGTCCAATTCCTGCAGCATGTCCATGTATTCTTTTTCGACCAGCGGGGTTTGCCGTAAATGGTCGCGCAGTTCGTTCATGCGCTGGGTCAATTGGCCGCGGGTGACTTCGAGGGAGCGCATTTCATTGTCCGCCGCATCCAATTGGGTTTGCAGGGAAATATACGCCGGATTGTCGGGCGGCACTTCCACGCTGGCGTAATTATTTTCCTTGGCGACGTTCAAGGCTTGTTGCAGCGCGTCAATTTCTTTTTCCAGTCTTTGCACGTCCGGATGTTTATCCGAATATTGTTTTAGAATGCCTGCCAGGGTGGATTTCTTTTCCGTCAATTCCGCGTTTAGCGCTTTAACATCCGAGCCGACGCCCAGCTCTTTTTGCAGCGATTCGATTTCGCGCTTGTATCGGTTGACGTCGGGGTGTTGCTCCGAATAACGGGAGACCAGCGAAGGATATTCCGCTTGCAATTGTTTCAACCGATCTTTCATGTCGAAAATCCGGTTGCCGACCGCGTTGGTGGCCGAGGTGTTCGGATCGACTTGCGCCAGTTGGCTTTCGATGAATAAGCGCCGTTCCTTGATTGAGCGGACTTGATTCTCCAGCCCCAGCAACTGGTTGGTGACGGTGGTCAGTTCGGATTGGTTGAGTTGGTGCGATTCGGGCAGTTGCTCCAGGTTTTTTTCCTTGAACCCGGCCAGCTTGGCTTGCAGCTCTTGGATTTTTTCCTTGAGGCGGCGTGATTCCTCGCCCAAAAACAACGCGGTGTTGTCGGCGGATTCGGTACGGGCCTTGATGTTTTCCTTTAAAAATAACGATACCAGTTCATTGGCGACTTTTTGGCACAATACCGGCGAATTGTTGTCGAAATTCAGCGTAAAGGCGATGGTAGCCTTGGTTGGCACGCCGTTGCGCGGGTCGATGACGTCGGCGCTGATGGTTTCTACTTTAATGCTTTTGCGCATGGTGTCCAAAACCTTTTCCTCGGTTTTGGATTTCAGTTCATCGGTGTAAAGATTGTATTTCTTGATAATCTCCATTAAGTTCGAGCGCGACATGATGCGCTGACTGATGATTTGTATCCTCTGATCGGCGAAGGTGGTGACGGTCGAGCGCACCAATTCGTTGGGGATTTCTTGTTCCTCAATCAAAATCGTGGCCGTGGAGCGGTAAACCGAGGGCAGGGTCACCGCAAGCACGATGCTAAGCAGAAAAATTATGATGAACGGAATGACGACGAATTTTCGGCGTCTATTAATAATTCTTAAATAATCTTTAAAATCGGGTGCTTGGGTTTCCACGCTATTTCACCTGACGATTAATGGGTGGTTGATAATTTAGCTGCAACATCAGGCTATCCGAGCTAGCCGTGGTTTGTTGCGACGAGAAATGTTGGTTTAGATAGGTATAAGTCAATTGAAGGTTAACATCTGGGGTCCATTTCCATTGTATGTTGGGTGAAATATTATAGTAGGTCCGGTTATAATTGTTGAAAATCTGGCTGGCGGCCACGGTATTGGTGATTTGATAAATGCCGCTGATGCCGAGAGACCAGCGTTCCGTCAGTTCGTAAAGCCCGTTCGCGTTGAACGAGGTGCTTTGTTGCTGCGAGCCGGTACTGGCCGGGTTTAATTGTTGGTTGGCGCTGAGCAAGACATTGCCCCGCTCGAAGGTTTTTTGCAAACTGGCTGAATAGATATTCCCGGCGGCGTTGTTGGAGTAGCGTTGGGGGTCCAAGCAGATGGTTTCATAATAACAACGTTGCACCGAACTTTTCGAGTCGGTTTGCCGGATACCGGCGCTGGCCTTTAGCACTATGTTTTCAATCGGCGTGTATTGAGTGCCGAGTTGGAAGCTGAAAGTCTTTGAGTTTTGGGCCGAAATGATGTCCACGATGGAGCTGATCGGATACGTGCCGCTAGGGCCGCCGCCGGCGTCGTACCAAGAATAGGAGGTGTTGAGGTTGAAGGATAGATTTTGCGTATAACTATGATTTACCGTGGTGTAGGCTTGTTTGCTGATGTAATTGATAAACGCGCCGTTTGGATGGCGGTCGAAGTTGACGTCCAGATAGCTGACGCCAAGCGCTAGGGTATCCTTATCGGTTAAGGTATAGCTAAATTCAGGGTTGATGCTGCGGGTGGTGCGCGGCAATTGCGCGGCGACGTAACCGCCGCTGTTGACGTCCAATTGCGTGGTGACCGAGGATTCAATCGCGTATTTGCCGGTAATATTGGTTTTCCAGCGTTCGCCCCCCTTAAAAATATGGTTGGCGTTCAGCACTTTTTCACCGAAATCGAACGATTCATCGTTGTGGTATATGTATTGGTTATATTGAAACGCCACATTGCCTTCGCTATTGTTTGTCAGATAACCCAAGCGCAGGTTAGGCGAAAACGTGCTGATAAACGTACTGATACGGGGCGTGGCGCTTTGCGGCGGCGCCAGCAGCAGGTTGTTGGTATAACGTTCCGAAAAAATGAAACCCGGATCCAGATACCAGTCGAAGGCGCCGCCGGTTTTGGCGTAGGCAAGCAGGGCCAAATACAGCGCAAATTCCTTTTTAAATTTCATGAACTGGACATCCCTTAGGCTGGCGCGGTTAAGGCACTGTGACGGTGTCGCCCGGTTCCAACAAGATGTTTTGCTCAAGATCGTCGCCTTTGATTACGTCGCTGTAGTCAAAAGGAAAAACTTTGATTTGATTGCCCACGCGGCGCAGAATGCTGATACGGCTTTCGTTGGCGAATACGGTGACTCCGCCGGCCAAGCTGAGCGCTTGCAGCACGTCTATGCGGCGTCCGGTATAGAATTGTCCCGGCCGCTGCACTTTGCCGATAACAAAGATGATGTTGCCTTGATTGTTAAGCAATTTGACGGTGACGGAAGGCGAGGAAATATAATCCGCTAGTTTGGCGGTTAGCGTTTCCTTCAATTGGGTAATGGTTTTACCAGCGGCCAATACCGGGCCGATCAGCGGAAAAATGATGGTGCCGTCCGGGGAAATCAGGTATTGTTCGTCTTTCATGCCTTCTTCCTTCCAGACGCTGATTTCCAAGGTGTCGCCAGGGGACAGAGCGTAATCGGAGTATTTACTGGTTTCGGTCAGCGGAGCCGCTGGAGCCGGCAATGCCGCGGCGGTTTCCAGCGGGGTTATCGCCACGGCTGGCGGTGTTTCGGCGGCGGATTCCGGCGGCGTTGCGGTAGCGGCGTCTGAGGGTGTTTCCGTGGCTGGCGGCGGGATTTGAACATCCGGAATGGCGCCGGTGCCGTTATAGTTTTGTATAACGTTGGATTGGTCCGCGGAAGCGCCATGCGTAAACAGTAGGCAAAGTGTGAAAAGCGTGGCTGAGTATTTCAAAATGTATCCCTATATTAATGTGTTAGATGTATCAGTCCATACTGTGTTTACAATCGGACTGCGGGGTCCGAAAATTGCAAACGTAAATTATAACAAAAGATAGGCAATAGCAAAGCCGATGCCATTGATTACCCCTTGCCTGTTGCTTATGGCCGGCGAATCGTGGTCTCATTCGCGCCGTGCGTCAATTTATCGGACGCATCATTTCGTACTCATCGTTTGTTGCTTAGGAGACAGTATGGATTTAGCGGATTTTTTACGACGGGCGCGCGGGTTGGAGGCGATTGAATTCGCCGAGACCATGGCGGTGATCGAAACGTATTACGTCTATCAGCCAACCGCGTTCAGTAACGGTTTGGCGGAGCCGGTGCAAAATGCCGCCGGTCAAAACGAGGGTTCGTGCAAGATTTTTGCGTTCGCAAAACTGCATGCCTTGGATGCGCCCGGTGCATTGAATTTGTTCGGCGCGTATTACCGGCGCGATGTGTTGTTGCATCCTGAGGGGCAAGACCATGCCAATATCCGCCGTTTCATGCGCGACGGTTGGGCCGGGGTGAAGTTTGAGGGCGAACCCTTGCATGCCAAGGCGGCAGATGCGGGTTGACGCTTTGATTGTCGGCCAAGGCTTGGCCGGGGCGATTTTGGCTTGGGTGTTGCTTAAGCGGGGTCTGTCGGTGTTGGCCGTGGACGATGGCCGCGTGAGCGCCTCGCGCGTGGCCGCCGGTTTGTTGAATCCGGTGACCGGTCAACGCCTGGTGAAGTCGGCCGGCGCGGAGGTGTTGTTGAGCGCGCGCCGTTGCTACCTTGAACTGAGCCGCGCCTTGGGCCGCCGCTATTATTATCCCGCGCCCATGTTACGGGTGTTGCGCAACGCCGCCGAGGCGGAGGCGGCGCGCCGGCGCTTGGCGCGGCCGGAGTACCGGGCTTATTTAAGCGGCTGGACGCCGCGCTATCCGGGCTTGACGGCTCCGTTCGGCGTGTTGCGGCAAGAGGAAACCGGGTTTTTGCTGACCGCGCCGCTGTTGGACGATTTGGCGGCTTATTTTCAGCGGCGGCAAGTTTACCGGCGGGCGGATTTTGAGCATGCCGAGTTGCGCGCCGAGGGCCGCGGCTTGCGTTGGCGTGATGTATACTGCCGGTTTGCGGTATTTTGCGAGGGCTACCGGGCGATGGAAAATCCGTGGTTTGCCCGTCTGCCGTTTCAATTGGCCAAGGGCGAAATTTTGAGCGGCGCTACCGACGCGCGCTTGGCGTGGCGGATTTTGAATTACGGACATTGGTGCATTCCGCAACCGGATGGCGGGTTTAAAACCGGCGCCACGTTTACGCCATTTAGCGGAGATTTGTCGCCTGACCCGAACGCCGAGTCCTTATTGCGCGCCGATTTGCTAGGCGTGTGTCCGGGTCTGGCTCCGCTGCGGATGTTTGCCCGGCATGTCGGGGTTAGGGCGGCCAGCCTGGACAAGCAGGCGTTCGCCGGCGCGCACCCTTCGCATGACAGTATTTTGATATTCAACGGCTTTGGGGCGCGGGGCGGATTAAGCATCCCCTGGTGCGCGGAAAAATTGGCGAATTGGATGATTTATTCACAACCATTGCCGGCCGCGATTGACGTACGCCGTTATGAGCTTGGTTGAACAGGCGCAGCAAGCCGCGGCGGAATATTTGCGCGCCGGCGGCCTGGCGCTGGACGCGACGGTGGGTAATGGCCGGGATACTCTGTTTTTGGCGGGTTTGGCCGACCGAGTGTACGGATTTGATATTCAGGACAGAGCGCTGGCCCAAGCTGGCGCATTGTTGGCGCGGCATGGCTTAGAGACGCGGGCCGAGTTGTTTCTGGCCAGCCATGCCGATATGGCGGCATATTTACCGGCGGCGGTCAAGGGCCGGGTCAAGGCGGCGATGTTCAATCTGGGTTATTTGCCCGGAGGCGACAAACGCATCATCACCCGGACCGAGGCCACGCTGGCGGCTTTGCGGCAGGCGCTGGATTATTTGGAGGCCCCAGGCATAGTGACGGTACTGGCGTATCCCGGCCATGCCGGCGGCGATGCGGAATCCGAGGCGGTGGCGGCGTTTTGCGCGGCTTTGCCGCCGGGACTGACTTGCCGCGTCGCCGAAGGGGTGAAGCCGGGTCCGGCGGCAAAGCCGCTTAAATCGCCGCGTTTGTATATGATCCGCAAGTCGCTTGATCTGATATGATATATCCCCTTTTTTTTGGACCAAAAATAATAATATGACGGAATTTAATAATGTTACCGTGGTGAAACACGCCAATGTATATTTTGATGGCAATGTCACCAGCCGCACCTTGCGCTTTGCCGACGGTTCCTCGAAAACCTTGGGTTTTATGCTGCCGGGCGAGTACACCTTTAACACCAGCGCGCCGGAAATCATGGAAATTTTGGGCGGCGAACTAAAAGTGTTGCTGCCGGGCGCGGACTGGCGTTCGGTCAAGGGCGGTGAATCCTTTGAGGTGCCTGGGAAGTCGCAATTCACCATGAAGGTGTTGAAGCCTAGCGATTATTGTTGTTCTTTTATCGACTAGACTCTTATGCAAAAAGCGTTCGCCATTCAGAGCCGTTTTCAACCCGCGGGCGATCAACCCGCGGCGATACGGCAATTGGTGGAGGGCATCAATGATGGCGAACTGCATCAAACCTTGCTTGGGGTGACCGGCTCCGGCAAGACGTTTACCATTGCCAATGTGATACAAGAGACGCAGCGGCCGACCATGATCATGGCGCACAACAAGACCTTGGCCGCCCAGCTGTATGGGGAAATGAAGGAGTTTTTCCCGGAAAATAGCGTCGAGTATTTTGTCTCTTATTACGATTATTATCAGCCGGAGGCGTATATTCCGGCTTCGGATACGTTTATCGACAAGGACGCCGCGATGAACGAGCACATTGAGCAGATGCGCTTGTCAGCCACCAAGGCCTTGCTTGAGCGGCGCGATACCATCGTGGTGGCCACGGTGTCGGCCATTTACGGCTTGGGCGAGCCGGAGTCGTATTTCAAAATGGTCATGCATTTGGTGCGCGGCGATATGATTAAGCAGCGCGAGATTCTGCGCCGTTTGACCGAGATGCAGTACACGCGCAACGACATTGAATTGCGGCGCGGCACGTTTCGGGTGCGCGGCGACGTGATTGACGTGTTTCCGGCGGAGTCCGAGGATCAGGCCATCCGCATCGAACTGTTCGACGACGAGATCGAGCGGTTGTCGATGTTCGACCCGTTGACCGGGGAGATTTTGCAGCGTCTGGCGCGTTTTACCATTTATCCGAAAACGCACTACGTGACGCCGCGCGATCAATTATTGTCGGCGGTGGAGAAAATCAAGGTGGAGTTGGCGGCGCGCCTGAACGATTTACGCGACCGCAATAAGCTGGTGGAGGCGCAGCGGCTGGAGCAGCGCACTTTGTATGACATTGAGATGATACTGGAGGTGGGGTATTGCTCCGGCATTGAGAATTATTCCCGCCATTTGTCGGATCGCCAGCCCGGCGAATCGCCGCCGACCATGTTCGACTATTTGCCGGATGACGCCTTGCTGGTGATCGACGAGAGCCACGTCACGGTGCCGCAAATCGGCGCTATGTTCAAAGGCGACCGTTCGCGCAAGGAAACCTTGGTCGAATACGGTTTCCGCTTGCCGTCGGCCTTGGATAACCGGCCGCTGACGTTCGAGGAATTCGAGCAGCGTTCGGCGCAGCGGATATACGTTTCCGCCACGCCCGGCCCGTATGAACGCAAATTGTCCGGCGCGGTGGTGGAGCAATTGGTGCGTCCGACCGGCTTGGTCGATCCGCTGATTGAGGTTAGGCCGGCCACTACGCAGGTGGATGATTTGCTGTCGCAAATCCACCAGCGCGCGGCGCAGAACGAGCGGGTGTTGGTGACCACCTTGACCAAGCGCATGGCGGAGGATTTGACCGATTTCTTGCTGGAGCACGGGGTTAAGGTGCGTTATTTGCATTCGGACATTGAGACGGTGGAGCGGGTGGAGATCATCCGCGACTTGCGCCTGGGCGTGTTCGACGTGTTAATCGGCATCAATTTGCTGCGGGAAGGTTTGGATATACCGGAAGTGTCGTTGGTGGCCATTTTGGATTCGGACAAGGAAGGCTTTTTGCGCTCGCAGGTGTCGTTTATCCAGACCATAGGCCGGGCGGCGCGCAACGTCAACGGCAAGGCGATTTTGTACGCCGATAAAATCACCCATTCCATGCAAGCGGCGATGGAAGAAACCGAACGGCGGCGGAATAAGCAAATTGCCTTTAATCTGGAACATCATATTCAACCGAAGACGATTTATAAGGTGGTCAACGATATTCTGGATTTGCCGCTGCCGGGCGTGGGCGACACCTTAAGCCATGTGAGAGACAAGGTGGCGGAAGCCGCGCCGGAATACCAGGCCATGAGTCCTAAGCAAAAGGCTAAAATGATTAAGCAATTGCAGGAGAAAATGTTTCAGCATGCCAAAAATCTGGAGTTTGAGGAGGCGGCCAGGATTAGGGACCAGATTCGGTTGATGCGGGCGGAGGGGATGGTGTGATAATAAATGCCGCCATGGCCTTGAGTGATTGGTTAGCAATCTTAGACAGGTAAAACGCGTTTCCGCGAGGACTTAGCTATGCTTGGATTGGTTGGAACGCCATCCCCCCCGTTTACCCCTGGCGAACATAGGCCGGATGACCACAATGAGGGCCATAGTCCATAGGATGTGCTGAGCGATAGGGAAGCGCATCTTTCGCGAGCGATGCGCCTCACCTTGTTCGTCGCATCCTATAAGGTTATTCAGATGCCTAATTTATAAGGTAATCCGGCTTCGGGGTAATAGTTAGTATACGGAGAAAAAATAAGCCCGTTATTTTTTAATAAACTATTTACCGTTGTTTGGCTAACCTGAAAATGTTCAGCCGCATCTTCTATAGCGTCTTCAGAATAGTCATTACCTAAAAAATCTTGTAAGTCTTCAATTGGGCAAAGAAATTCAGCCGCAAACGCGCGTTGATATTTTTGCCGAGCCGTTGATAAATCGGTGCTGGTTAGCCATTGTTTATCCATATTTTCCGTCAAAATATAATCGCCGAGTAGGCGCGCTAATTCAAAACGCTTTGCCATGGGGTGTTTTTTGCGCGGTACGAATTTGATCTGTTTATTGATACCTGGGATGCCTATGGCCGCGCCGTGGCGTGCATTTGGCGTCCAGGCCTCTACCGCCGCGGTTGACAGGCCTAATAAAGCGTAAAGTTGCTTGTTGTCAATCACGCCATTTTTATTACTTAACGATTCGCGTAACTCGCGCGCAATAGCAACGGCGCGCCGCCAAGGTTTGCCAAGCGTTGATTTGGATTGTTGTAGCGATGGTGCATTGGGCGTTCCGATCAGACCTGGGCTAGCGAGCATTTCCTCAATGACGTTATATGCAGAACCCCCGGCGCTTTTGCCATAGATAGGTGCAAGTTCGGTAAGCGCTTCGCTGCCCATTGTTTGTTCCAGCGCCTGCGTCTGACTCATCATTTCGTCGGGACACTCATCGGGATCGTAGCCTAATTCGGCCTCAAGGCGTCGGTAGTTTAAACTTTGCGCATCGGTACGTTCCTCCTGAATCAACTGCCATACATTCCACAGATCTGTATTTCGGCAGTTGACCGCGTCTAGACGGTCGAGCACTGAGCTTATAAAGTTTTCCACTCCGAGCTGAAAATCGACTAATTTGACGGAAGCAGGGCTGTCCAATCCATTAAGATATCGAACGGATTGCCGATTATTAGCGCTTGATGGCATTGCCCAAATTTGCATGTATTCGCAATCGGATGCAAACAAGACCTTAGGCCAAACAAAGCCATGATTGGCTGCGCCCATTTCATGAGCCATGCGCCAATCCATGGCAGGGTAAACTCCAGGAGCAGGCAAAGGCTCAAAATTGAGCCGCCACCAGGAAGCCGCTAGCCACATAGCGAGCGGATAAGCCGATACCAGAGCGGAGTCGCGAATTGTTTTGGCCCAAATATCTTCATTTTGCATTAGGCTGACATCGCCAATATGCAAAGTTAAATGGGTCATGGAAAGGGAAATCTCAGGAATATCCTGACTGGCGGAGGCCCAGTCGAGGGAGAACTTAAATAGGGTCATTTAGGGTGGTCCATAACCGGATTATCTCGCTGGCTAGCGGATCGGATTCCGGCATCGGATAGCCGTGATATGCGCCCGTCTCCTGATTCTCAAGTTGAGCTTCCAAGGGAAAGCCATTTTCGGTGACAGACCAAATGTTTTGTGGCCAATCTCCATGGAACCGTTCGCTGATCAGTCCTCGACGCAAGCCGGATTGGAGATGTTGTAATGCGATTTTTTTTGAAAAAATGTTAACCGCATCGCACAGCGATTTTCCAGGCCTAGCACCGCTTGGCGGTGTAAGACTAAAATCGCCCGGATGCATTTTGAGTTCAGGATTGCCGCCATAGCGAACTTGTTTTGCCAATCTTGAGCATAGTTCAAATTCAACAGGACTTAACTCTTTGATTTTGCATTTGCTATTGTATTGGCTGTATCTTTTGATCATTTTTCACTCTAATTAAGCTCATTAGGTTAATCAAGGTATTACACCGCCGGCCACGCATATGCAAGTCTGCTACAATTATCGTACAATTGGGAAGCAAAGCCAAACGGTAATGATCTCTGCCATACAGCGCAGTTTTGCATTAAATCGAGTCACCGAGGGTCTTTATCACTGCGTACGTAAGAAACACCCTACCGCAACAACCTTAAACATTGCAGATTAGCCGCCAAATCCAGCGCGGTGAAGTCGTCTTGGGTGCTTAGATCGCGGCGCGCGCCGGCGGCGAGCAGTTGCCGCACGACTTCGGTTTTGCCGCTGGAGGCGGCGTAGATCAGCGCGGTGGCGCCGCTGGGGTTTTGAAAGTCTATGTCCAGGCCGGCTTGCAGCAGCAGGGTGATGCATTCCTCGGATTCGGCGTAACAGGCCGCCCATAGGGCGTTGTTGCCGTAGGCGTCGCAAAGGTTTAAATCCGGGCCTTGCGCCAGCAGATAGTCTAGTACGTCGGCGCGGCCGGCGCGGGCCGCTAGTATGAGTAATGGTTGGCCGGGAACTTGCTCGGCCAGCCAGGTTTTGATGGCCGGGGTCATAAATCCTCCGTCAGGTCCAGCCGGCGCAACAAGGATAAGTGACCGATGCCATTAGACCATAGTTTTTCCGCCAACGCCGCGCGGCCCGCCGCGCCCTTGCCGCGCAAAAAGCGCAGTTCCGCCGGCGTCAGCAGGGTGGCGGGGATGAGGCGGACGTTGCCCGCCGCTATGTTAAGCTCGGCCACGCCGCTGGGCAGGCCAAGCAGCGCTCCGACGCGGCCGCGGCCGTCTTTGATGTGTTCAATGTTGAATTCGAGTGATAGCAATTCGCCGGCCAGTAGTTTTTCGCATAGGCGCGGATAGCCGGCCAAGGTGTGGCTGATTTCGGCCAGTGCCGGGAACATCCAGGTGTCCGCCAGCGCCTCGGGCGGTTGCTGTTCGGTTAGCAGTTCGTCGCTGGATTCTATGTATATTTCCAAACCCAGGCCGGTTTCCGGCAAGTCGCGTTCCACCCATGGGTCCGACAAGCCGTCCGAGAACAGCCACAAGCGGTCTTTGCGCCGCGCGGCCAGCCAGGCGGCGGCGCTGGGCCAGGCCGGGCCGTCGCTCATCGGCCCCATCAAACCGGTCAGGCGTTGCGGCCCAGCCCCCAAATAGGCGGCCAAGGCCTGAAAGCGCGCTTCGGACACCCGACGCAAACGGTCGGCGTAAGTTAATCCGATTATATAATCAGCTTCCATCGGTCATATCTCCTAAGATCAAATCTTCCCGCCGCGCTTGCGCGGTCTGGCGCACTTCTTCGTCCGCGTCATGCAGCAGGCGCTCCAATAATTCCGGCGGCGCGCGCAACGCTACTTCATAGCGTACCAGCCAATCCTGGTCCGTGGCTAATAAGTATAAATCCTCGGCATCCATGCGCCGGGCGGCGATGCGGCGGATTTCGGGGTCGGCGTCGCGGGCGAACAGGCCTAGGCTGACGGTGGGGATGCGCTCCACCACCGCGCGCCGAACTTGGTTGTCGCCGTCGGCGGCCAAGCGGAATAAACGGCCGGGCGGCATGCGCTTGGCGACGTAAACGCGTACCAAATAATCCGGATCATCGGCCAGGATTTCCAGTTGCTCAACAGGCAGGCGGTCGGCCACGGTGATGCGCACTTCGCGGTCCGGGTCGCGCGCTAGTTTGGGCAGCCATTCCAGCGGAATCCGGTACGCCAATACCCGCCGGACCGCTTCGTCCGGATCGCTGAGCATGTCGGCCAGGCGGTTGGTCGGCAGATAGCGGGCGGCGATGGCGCGCCGCTCCCAAAAGCCGTCGCGCATGTAGTCCGGGGCCAGAGCCGGATTGGTCTTAAAAAAGCGGTCGATTTGGCGGCCGCTGTCGGCGCTGACGCAGCAATCGCCCGGCTGGCAGCGGCCTTGGGCTAGTAAATCGTCTTGATGCGGGCAGAGATTGCAATCCGCGCGCGGGGTTAAATCCGCTTCCTGCTCCATTAGGCCGCCCGCGCCAGTTCCGGCGTCAATTGCGGCGCGACTTGCGCTAGCCATTGCTCAATGCGGGCGTCGGTCAGGTGCGGTTGACCGCGTTGGTCTATCACTAGGCCGACGAATTGGCCGTCCAATACCGCCGCCGAGTGTTTAAACTCGTAGCCTTCGGTGCTCCAGCGGCCGATAATTTGCGCGCCCGCGCCGTAAAATAAGGCGTACAGGCGAAACAAGGAGCTGGCGAAGCGTTCGGAATAGCGCTCCTGATGCCCCAAGCCGAATAAGGCCACTTTTTTGCGCGACAAGTCCACGCCGTCCAGAAAGGGCGCGAATTCGGCCCAGCCGGCCTCCATGCAGCCGGTGGCTATCCCCGGCAAATCGCCGACGCCGTAACTGGGGGTGCCGAGAATCAGCGTGTCGTAACTCAAAAGTTCGCTCAGGCTGGCGCGGTTGATGTTTTTCGGCTTGTCCGCCGCTTCGCCCAGTTTGGCGTAAATTTTTTTTGCCACCAAGCGGGTAGTGCCGGTGTCCGTGCCGAAGAATATGCCGATTTTGCTCATAGCTCACCTGTTTTTGTCTGAAACGCCAAGGGGTTAAACTGAGCTAGCAAGAATTAATCCAAAATTTAATCATGGATTATTATTGTAATATCATAATCCTAGGCTTAGGGTGCGGCGAAAGGAACCGACAAATTGTCGCGGCCGGGCGGGGCATGCGACAACGGGGTTGCTGTTTATCAGGACGGCTCGTCGCCCTGACTGACGATATGCCCGGAATAGCGCCAAAATGCGTGCTCCAGCATCATGTCGGTGATGAACAATAAATAGAGTTGGTTGGATTCCTCCAATTCCTTGAATTCCGGCATACTTTTGAAACCGAGTTCGCGGAAATCCATGCGCGCCATGTATTCAAACGCGCGCCCTTGCGGCGCGCCGTTTTGCGCGAATTCGCGCTCCGCGCCCAACCAGGCCAGATGTTCGCCCATGCCATGCCGCATGACCGTGTCCGAGAATTCCGTCCAGTCCGCGCCCGCGCCGCCGAGTCCGTTTAATACCGGGCGGCCTATGACCAAGGGCAGTGGATGGCGCAATAGGTATTCGGCGATGATTTTGCCGCGGTAGCGCGGCGCGTCTTCTCTATCCCGCCCCAGGGAATAGCCGGCGCGCATGAAATTCCAATAGTCTAGGGCTAGGTATTGCAGCTCCTGGCCGGGGATATTTTTGCGGTCATGCGGCAGGGTTTTATCCATGATGCCATCCGCCTCGTCCCAGGCCATTTCGTCGGACATGCCTTCATTCAGCGCGCGTAGGTAAGCCGCCCACCATACCACTAGTTCGCTTAAGAGCCGCGCGTGGATTAACAGCAAACTGGCGACCACGGAGATAGTCATGGGCAATTCGGTTTCTTGACGCATTTGTTGCTCCATGATGTCGGTGATATGATCGAACGAGCGCTGCATGATTTGTTCGGAGCGGTTGTTCACGTCTTGCGTCAGGCGTTTGGGGTCGAACAAATAGGCTTGCACGCCCTTGGCCAGCCAGTAGGGGCCAAGCTCTTCCAGCGCGTTGAAATAGCCGACCTGCCGAAAGCCGGCCTCCAGGGCGGCATAGCCCAGGCTAAGCGCATAGCGCTGATCTCGGCCTTGCGCGGCGGCGGCCAGCATGACGCGATTGCCCGCCGCTCCGCCCACGGTCAGTTGATCGACGAAGCGATCCATATCCCACAAAATATTAGTGTCGCGTTTGTCCATGGCTTGACGCAATGCGTCGGTGCGCAGTAAGCGGCGCAGATCCAGCCACGTTTCAAACCAGCTTAAATCGTGCACGATGGCGTCCAGGCCGCTGAACAAGGCCGGCCAGCGCAAATCCAGCGGCCAGAATTGCCGGTTGTTGCCTGGGTATTCTTGCAGGTAGCTTAGGCGGGTGACGCGGCCCATGTCCCGGTCGCCGTCATCCGACAGAAAACCGGCATTAAATTGAATAGGAAAATAGCCGCCGCGCAGGGCTAGGGGTTCGCGTTCGCCTTGTTCGCCGCGCAGCAACATCATGCGCGGCTCCGGCGGGGCGAAGCGCGCGGGCATGCCGTATAGTCGTTGGCTGCGTTCGTCCAGCTCAGGGCGGAAGGCGTCGAATAAGTCCCACACCGCTTGCACAGCCTGCCATTCCGGTTTGCTTAGGCTGTCCAGCAGCGCCCATAATTGGCGTTCGTTCCAGGCGTGGCCGCGCAATAAGTAATTTTGGTTTTGCCGGTTGCCGCAATTCAAAGCTATCATGATCCGCTGTTCGCGGCTGAATGATTGCGCCAAGGCCGGGATGAAGCGCCTTTCTTCCGGCTGCGACCACACTTCGCGCAAGGCGGCGCCGATGGCGGTTTGCGCCGCCAAGCGCCGCAGCGCTAAGTCGCCGGCCGCCGCCAGCGCCGGCTCGATTAAATGCCGCGTCGCTGGCCCCCTCAATTGCAGGCCGTCCAGCCGGCTGGCCCATACCGCGGCGTCATGCGCGCCGTCGGGCAGTTGCGACAAATCGGGCAGCGGCGGGTTGCCGTCAAAATCCAGGTCTGCTTCGATTGCGGTTTTGGATTGCAGGGTGTTGATTATGGCGCGCGCCTGTTTGGCCAAGGTTTCGGTTTGTCCCGGCGCTAGCGGCGTTTTTTGGTGTTGCAGGCTAAGCACGTGCACGATTTGTTTAACGAAACCCAGCAAGGCCTCGAATTCCTCGACCGGCAGTTCCACGTAGCGCGGCGGTATGTCTTGCAGCCAGCGTTGCGGCCAATCCGGCAGCCAATCGCGTTGCGCCGGTTCCCGCAGCCAGGGCAACAGACTGGAGGGGTCGCCGCGTTCCATGCCCAGCCCGAAGTTCCATAAAAAACCCCACACCATGTCTATTTGTTTGTTTTTGAGCCCGGGCGGTTCGGTGTACAGCTTTTGCAGAGCGCTTAAGCCGTCTGAAAGCAGGCCTTCGGCTTGCATGGCGGCGCGCGCGGCGTGAAAACAAATCAATTGCCTGAGCTTCAATTCCGCGGCTTTGACAATATCGCCCTCGGACCAAGCCTGTTCGGCGGCGCGGGCGGCGCGGATTTCGGCGCGCACGAACGGTGCGCTGCGTAAATCGGCTAGCGGCGTGCGCCGCACCGCATCCTCGGCCCGCGCCGCCACGGCCTCCGCGCCGACGCGCAGGCCGCCGCTGTTACGCGCCAGTATGTCGTGCTCCACGGCCAGCAACTCGCCGCGCAAGGCGGTGTGCAACACTCGCCATACGGCGCGGCGCATGTCGCCGGGCGCGGCGATTTCGGCATGGTTTTGCAACAGCAGCCAGGCGACGCCGCGTTCGATTTGCGGTTCCGGCGGCGCGGCTTGCAGCAAGGCGCGGACCATTTGCTCGCCGCTGTCGAAGCCGTGCCAGGAGGCCAGGGTGTCGGCGTTCCAGTGGGCGGTGCGGGTGGTCATGCCGTAACGCCGCAGGCGCTCGATTTCGCCGGCGTTGAATCCAAGCTGGCGCAACTCGTCAATCTCCAGTTTGTGCGCGGCTTTTTTGCCGGTCAATTGTTCCCAGGCCCGGTAAACCGGGAGTTTGCGCAGCTCTTGCTCCACCGCTTTGCGGATGGCCTCGCGCTCGCGCCGGCGCGCTTTTTTCAAGCGATTTAGGCCTTGCCGGCGCAAGGGCTGAGCCCATTGCAAGTCTTGCAGAGTCAGGGCTTGCAATGCGCCGCGGGCGGATTCCGCGGCATAGCGTTTGAGCTGGGCGTAGGCGGCGAATTCTTCTTCTCCGACGCCGGCCTGCTTGGCCGAGGTGAATAGGGGGCGCATGCCGCGCGCGCTTTCGGCGGCTTGTAATTCGTATTCGGCGGCCAACATATTGGCGAATACCGAGCGCACTTCAGGGCTTAAGTTGACGAACAACTGCCTGACGTTGGCGTATATGGCGTGCAGCCAGGCCCGAAACCGGTCGAACAGCGCTTGCAACGCCTGAGTTGGCGCTTGGCCGGCATATAAATAGGCTTCAAAGCCGCGGGCGAATTTTTCGTGATGCTGGCGTTTTTGCTCCAGGCTCAGCGCTTGCCAGGCTGGCAAATCCTTGACCCCGAACCAGTGCAATAGGGTAAAGGCGTCTTGCAAAATGCGCTGCCGGCCGGCATGTTCCAGCGGCGGCGCGGATGCCGGCGAGTTTGATCGACCAGGTTCTAACGGCGGGCCGCCGGTAGGCTTGCCTTGCTTGAAATCCGGCTGGTTTTCATTGGCCGGGAGGGTTTGCAAGCTGCCGTATAATTTGTCGTGCCGCACGTGCAATATGTCCCGCGCATGGACGCCGGCTTGTTGCAGAAACGCCAGCAGGTTGCCGCCGGCCGCGTCGCTGATGTCGCCGTAATTGATCAGCAGCGCCGATCTGGCATCCACTAGGCCGAGGGCGCGGTACAGGGCTTCCATGCGCCGCTCCGCGCGCAGTTCCATCAACTCGTGCGAGTGCAGGGGAATGAAGCCGCGCGGTTTTTGCGCGGCGTCCAGCAGCAGCAAGCCGGAACGCTCCTCGGTCCAGGATAGAACCGCCGCCGTGTCGGCTTGCGGCTGGGTTTTGCGCGGCCGCGGCGCGGACGTCAATTGCAAGACCGGGACGCGCGGCGCGTTGTCCGGTTTCGGCTGCTTGATGTTACCGCGCACGCCTTCCAGCCACGGCGCTTCGCCGACCATGCCTATGATGCCGGGCCCGTCTTCACTGGGCGTGAAGCTCCAAATATAGCCGTCCTTGGCCGGTTTGCCCAAGGTCAATAATCCCATGGGCTGTATCGAACTGCCTGCAAACATTTTGGTCAGGCGTTTATTGATAGCCACGTCGTCCAGGGTCTGGTTGTGGTTCTTGACCCGCCTTGCATGTACGAACCAGACATGCGCCGCGCCTTTGACGCGGAAAGCTTCCGCCGCCAGGCGTTCGCCCCATTGCGCGCGTTTGGATTCCGCCCGCGTCAGGGCGCCGAGCACCGCCAGCGGTTTGCCTTCGGCGTCGGTCACTAAGGCGTCGAAGCGATCCTGGCCGGAACGGCGCAGATAACCCATGGCTAGCGCCGCTTGTTGCGGGGTGTTTACCTGGTCCAAGCCCAAAACGCGGTTTTCTTTTTCCACAAAATGGGCGGTTACGGTGTAAAGGCCCGGCGGCGCTAGATTATTTTGCAAGGGATGCGCTTGCGCCGTTTCCTGTTCGGTTTCCGAGTTCAGGCTTAAGTCCGGGTCCAGAAAGTTTTCTTGCAGCGGGGGAGCGGGTTGCAGGGCTTGATTCCAGATACGCGCGCTTAAGTCCATGTGCACTTCCAGAAAGAAGTGCGCCGCTTCGTGCAATAGCGTGGATAAATCGGCGTTTTTATGCAGGCTGATGGCGCGGGTGAACGGGTTATAGGAGCCGCGGTCGTCGTCAAGGACGTCATCCGCAAGCGGGAAGCCGGAGGCGTCGAGCGGTTCGGACGCGGGCGCCCCGGTGGCGGGACCGGAATACGGCGGCCGGTTCTCCGCTTCCAGCGGCGGCGGCACGCTGAGCTGAGGCCGGGGCGGTTGCAGGGAGGCGCGCGGAACCAGATTATCAGGCGAAAATGAGCGTAAGGGCGGCAGACCGGGCAGACCGCGCGGTTTACGGGCCGGATCGTCGGAGGTTCCTGCGTCGGATTCGGGCGCGGTTGGCGCGGGCGAGGCCGGAGCGGCGGGCGGTTCCGGGGCGGGCGCGTAATCGGAGCGTACCGGCCCGGCTTCGCCGATGGTGGCGCGGATGCCGGCGGCCAAGGCCTCGGTCATGGCTTGTTGCTTTTGCGGATTCAGGGGCCAGCCGGTCAGATAGGCTTTGCGTAAAAAATAGTCCAGCGCTTTTTTTAGGCCATCCGGTAGGCTGGCCGGCCCTCGTTCCGCCAACTCGGCCAGCCACATGGCGGTAGCCCTATCGCCGTCTTCATCCGGATATTGTTGGCGTAGCGCTTGCCAGGCGGCCGCGTGTTCCGGCGTTTGCGCCACTTCGCGCGCTTGGCGCATGAACTCGGCTCTATAGTGGGGATGGGCCAGATGTAGGCCCGATGCGCGCAATTTTGAATATTCATCGTCCGCCGCTTGTCCGAAGCGCATATGCCGGCCGGCGGCTTCGCCGCTGATTTGCAGCGGATATTGGCGGTACAGTTCTTCGGCGCTGATGCCGAATTTTTCCGCTTGCACCGCGTAAAATTGGGTTAGCAAGGCGGCGTAGTTGTCGTTGACCACGGACGTGAACGGCGACACTTGTTCGATCAGTCCGCGCAAGCGCTGTTGCAAGCCTTTGTCTTGTTCTAAGAGGCCTTGAATCCGCGCATAATCCATTTCGCGATGCACCTCGTGCAATACATCTTCCGCATGCAGGGCCGCCAGGCGTTCCGCCTCGGCCAGGGAATGCGGCGCGCCTTCCAGCCGCCATTCGTCCAGCAGCGGTTGTAACAATTCGTTGTTGGCCACCCGGCTGACAAAGTCGCTCAAAGGCAGGCTTAATTCCGCGCCGCTGGCGAAGGCGCGCCCCAATTGCAGCTCGGCTTCCGGCTGGGTGCGCCGCCACCAGCTTTCAGCCGCCGATTGCCGCAGCAATACGTCCGGGTCGAGATAGACTTGCCGGGCAGGGCTGTCCCGCAAGGCCGCCTCGGCGAAAGACCGCAACGCATCCGGGTCGCGCCGGCCCAGGCGGCTGGCGGCGGCCCAGGTTGCAATATCCCGCAGTTGCCGGCCAAGTTGTTCGGAGGTTTGATAGTCCGCCTGTTTGCCTTGGCTGATGCGTTGCACGGCGTGCGCGATGCCGGTTTGACCGGCGGTCGCGGTGGCGGTGGCGATCAGGGTTCGCCAGGCGGCGTCCGGGCGGGCGTCTAAATAGTCTTGCAAGCTTTGCTCGGGGTGTAGCACGGCGTATTCATTGAAGTCTTGCAGCAAGGTGGCCGCTTGCTCGCCGGGAACCTCGTGCGCCAGTTGTTTGAACAATACGCCGAGCATCGGTTGCCCTAGTTTAACATCCTTGAATAGACTGAGGAAGGGCGCTTGTTCGGTGGCGTATTCGATGGCTGCATCGCCGCCGGCGTACAGCGCCGCGCGCTCCGGCGGCAGGCCGGCGTCTCTGGCCTTGCCGTAGGCCGCGCCGCCGGTGTTTAGGGCCATGGTGCGTAAAGCAAGCTCCGCTTGGCCGGTGGCCAGCGCCAACGGCCAGGTCATTACGTTTTGCGTTAACGATTGCAGGCCGGAATAATAGCCGGCGGCGGTGGAGTCATCGGTTTGCGGGGTAAGATAGGCGCGCCAGTCGCGTTGCGATTGCCGCAAGCGGCGGAAGGCGGCGGCCAGCGGCGCGGCGGCGTCAACCGGCAATACCCGTGCGTCGGCCAGCGGGCCGGTCAGGGCGCGGCTGACTAAATCCGCGCCGGCTTCCATTTGCCCGGCCACGCCTTCGCCGAAGGCGTAAGCGCCGGACAACAAGGCTTGGCCGCTATGCTTGGCAAAGCGCAGCGCTTGCTCCAGGCCGCTTAATTGGGGGATGTCGTCGTGCGCCTTGGCGGCGAAATCCGGGTCGCTTAAAAAACGGCTGGTTACCGGGCTTTGCCGCGCTAGGCCGTTGAAGTCGACGTTAGCCAATTCGGCTTGTTGCTTGGCTTGCGGCAGGTCTTGCCGCACCGCGTCTACCGGTTGATCCAGGGTTTGGGCTAAATGTTGCGCCGCCGCTTCCTGGTCCGGTCGCCGGGTTACCGCTTGCGCCAGCGACAAGCGTAGTGCTTGCTCCCGTTCCGCTTGCATGCGGGCTAGGTAGGGGTTTTGCTCTGGCATTAGTCAACTCCTTGCCGTTAGGCGGTCATTCCCGGGAAGTTGGTTTATGCGAGGCCGGGTTTTGACTGACAAGACTAGACTGGCGGAAAGAAATCATCCGCACGCATGTTACTAGCATGCTTGGGTAGGGTTAGTCGAATGGCGGATAGCCGTTGGGAAGCGCGGGTGAAAGAGGCTGTATTTTCAATATTGGACGCTGAACTTATTGCCGGTAGTTTGCCGCGCAAACAAACACGGTGGGTCCAGGCTTGGATTCAGTTGCATCAAGAATCATTAATGCCGGCGGTCAACATGCCGTGGCCGAACCAACCCCTATTTGGGTGGGAACGAGCGCCGCGGATCAGTTCAATAAGATTAACGTCGGTTTGTTGCCGGTGGCTTGCTGGCGGGCTGATGATTTGCGCTTTCGCTTCGGACCATGGTTTCCATTTCGGCGGCGGCGTTTTCCGCGGCGGCGGCAAAGCTAGACCCGAATTTCAAGCGCCGGTTTCCGCAAGGGTATTCCGGCGGCGACGGCGACGCGCAACGCTTATTGTGTCAGAATGCCTTGGCGGATGCGCTAAAGGAGAGCGGGTTTCCCAATTTGTAGCCGGCTTGTGAGCCGGCCGCGGCGTCCGTGCAATGCGGTGCGGAAAAAGCGTTCAACAGCCGTGAATTTCCAGCAGTTTGGCTCGCGTCATCGGCCCGCAAACGCCGTCCACGGTCAAGTGATAATCGCATTGAAATTCTTCCACCGCCGATTGGAACAGTGATTGCCGCTCCTTCTCGGCGTTGTTTTGTGTATCGCCGCCGATATCGCTATTGTTAGCGCCGGCGCTGTCGTCTCCGCTATTATTGTTGTTATTATTATTGTTGTTATCGCCAGCGCTGTTGTCATCGGCATTGTCGTTGCCGCCGCCTGAATTGTCGCCCGCGCTAGCGTTATTGTCCGCGCCGGCATTGTTGCCGCCGCCGCTGGCGCTGTTATTACCGGCATCGCCATGGCCGGTGGCCGTGTCTTCGCTATCGCTAGGTAACGGTCCGGCGAAATAGCCCAGATTGTTGAGTCTGGCGATCTGACCGGATAGTTGATCGACCGGGTCCATATGACCGATATTAAGATTGATTAGCGTATCGTTCCATGGCGTTTCCGGATTTTTGATGCGCAGTACCGCTTGGGAGGCGGACATGGGTATGTCTTGTTGGATCATGCCCTTGCCGTCGCTGGTCAGGTCGAAACTGCTTCCGTCTACCTGCAATTGACATTGCGCGTTGGCTATCGGTTGATGGTAGATGTTTTCCAGCACTAAATGCAGGGTTAATTTCGAACGTTTTAATTTGAAGGGATTACTATTGTCGATGGGACGCGGCGCTTCCTTTATTTTTTTGTCCCGGATGCTGATTTGGTCTCCCGGATACAGCACGTTGGGATTTTTGCGCAGTGCTTTCAAGTCCGCGTTGGCTGGGTCGTTCCAGAGGGTGTTGAAATCGTAAAATCCATATTTTGAGGCAATGGATGAAATATGCTCGCCTTGTTTGACTACATGTATTTTAGCCATGCATTACTCCTGTTTAATATCGATTAGCCGCGACATATCTGAGTTGATTCGTCCGCATGATTTTGGGTTCAAGGCTTGGCAATAGCATGTAGCGGCCATGCTCGAATATACGGGCTTGGCCGTGGTATTGGCCGGGGGCTTTGGTGGCCCATGCTCCAATCTTGGAATCCCGGGGGTATGCGTTGCATAGAAATTTATGATGTCAAATAAAGTCTTTTAATGACTTGAACGTGTACCGGGCCGAAATAACTCATTGGAAAACGAATCTTGCCTGAACTGTCGGGATAACCGGATACAGTCGTTGCCATGACGCCACGACTAAACCTAGTATCGCCTCTTTCATAGGGTAGATTATCTATAAATGCGACCGCATGTCTTAATCCAAGAGAATGACCGATCTCATGGCAAATGTTACTGGCGAGCAGGTTAGCGTGGTCGGCTCCATCAACGCGATTTAAGGTATTCAGAAGCTGACTTCCTCGTTCCTTAGACATGATAATGGGGGTGAGTAGGGCTTTTAAGCCTTGATCTTTCAGAATCCCGCCCGTGGACCCATGGATCGGAGTAAAGGTCTCGCTGCGCGCCAACTCTGTTGGATCCGAGGGCGGCGCATCTTCCACGAAAATATAAAAATTAAAAAAGGGAATTCGTTCCACCATGTCATCCGGAATTCTAACAGCGCCAAAATTGTTTGCGTTAATCGCGGCGGCAAACCGGAATTCCAATTTATCCGCATCAGGGAGGCTCTGATTAGCATCTTTAATATTAATAGCCATGTAACGTCCGGCTACCCGTCTCCAGTGTAATTGGGAGTCGTCGTCCGCTGGCTTGCCGCTCAAGATATTGATAGCGCCAAAGCCGGCGTTCTTGAAAATTTCCGTCGTTTTAGAAATTACGTCCGTAATCGAGGCGCTGGTTTTTTGCGCGCAAAAATCATTAAAGCTGCTATGTAAAAAGATAGTAAGAGTATTGCCGCCAATTGGAATTTTAAATGGAATTCTCTCATTGGGTTGATGTGCATTAGCGCGACAATACAGATTTCGTAAGCCGAAGAATGTAAACCGACTTTGCCGCGCATCAATATTTTCAGGCACGGAATTATGGATAATTGGAATGCTCAAGGGAGTATTCCGGTTTTCGTCGGCTTCAAGATTGCCGTTGATCGATAAACGAACCGAGATTTGTAATACTCCTGGATTTTCAATGAATTGCCAAGGCAATTGCACAAAGAAGCCGGGTGTTATGTAAGTATCGAAGGTTTTTGGGTGTTTTTCAATATAAATAACCCAATCCGAATGAGCGACGTCATCGTTGGTAGCTGGGGTGTAATCAATATGTAATTCAGCACTATTTGGCAGGGAATGTGTAGCGCAAATAAATTGAGGTACGGGTCGGACGCCGGACATGTCATATTTGACTTTTCCATTCAATATACCCATGGATAAAAAGGGATTTGAACTTCCATCACTAGGTTTCGCGCGGCCTACAAATTCAAGGGTGGCGGCCAAGGCCGGACTGCCTGGCGTAATTGGCGGAGGACCTTGCGCATCGTCCGTAAAATTTAAACGGATACGCGTAAAGACAGGAAATGAACCTGGTGGAGGTTGAATTCTGGCGCCGGGGGCGGCTGTTACAGCCGTAAAACCGCCTCTTCCGTTAGGCGTTAGATGAGATATCGTTGGTTCAAAGTGAACAAGCCAGCCATTTGCCATTTATGTTTGCCACTAACTTAAGTTTAGGGAATTAGGGTAAGTCGATTATTTTTATGGATTCGTTACTTGTCTTTGCCGCAAGAGGGGGGAAAATTTCAAAACGTGCATCGCCCGCGTCATCGCCTTGAACGCCGGATGACGATAGGATGGGTTTCCAAGCATAAACTATTTCCACCTTGGCGGTAGAATTGGACCATGCGCCGATGAGGGAATCGACGGAAACTTTGCCGGTATAATCAACTTTCCAAAATAAATCGGCGTGAGCCACAATTGAATTCTTTGAATGATTACTAAAAGATACCAGACCTACTCGATACATCTCATCTTTATCGATCTTTTTTAGGTTTTCTCCCGATTCCGTCGTATTAAACCCGGTTCCCGGGCTGTCTCCAACTTCAATTTCACGGAAAGCGGGGTCGTTTTTGTTAAGCCTAATCATGCCTGCCGCGTGAATAAATGGGCATTGCGGTATTGGTCGATTATCCACTAGGCCGACTCCAACCACGGGACCGAAATAATTTGGAGGAGAACCTTGCGAGGTGTCTAAAGTCGGCTCGGCGAATTCCCTATACGCGAGCTTGGTTTCGTATATCCCGCGAACATGATCATGATGGAGGTTTTGTATAATATGTACCTGTATTTGATCGCATCCCAAGGTTCCTGAAGGGCCGCCGCCTTTTAAGTGAACTTTTACGAGCGACGACCACGCGAACTTGCCAAATTCAAATACACCTGAAACCACGCCGGTTTTTTTGGTAGGGTCATATGTTTTGTCCATGCCTGTACCGATCCATTTTTTACCCTCCGGGGTGTTGAGGAATTTATTGAGATCCATGAAACCATTATTATTAACCACTGAGGTCGAGGCCGTATCAATCTCCACCCCAACCAGCACGAAATTCCAAATCATGGACGCGCCATTCAGTTTCGCCACCGCGGCAAATGAGCCGACTTGATTGGTTTGGATCTCTAGCCAAGTGCCGCTATCCGGATTTTTGTCGTCGCCGCCAATGGTATTTTTAGGCGCAAAATCCGGAGGCGCGCTGGCGCTTTGATTGGGAACAACGTCCCAATCGACGATTTGACCCGGTGGATCGGTAACCGCGCACAAGAATACCGAGCGGCTGCCTCTCAATAAAATGACAGGTTTATTCGTATTGAGATCCATGTCCGAGGATGCGCTTGCTGAAAGCTGGTTATCCCCTAGATGCTGCGTTTTACTACGGACTCCATGCGTGCCTGGTTGTTTTCCGGTGATACGTAGTATTTTACCTAAAACCGGGGCTGGGTTTTTTCCCATGGTAACAATAACGTCGGCGCGTCGATCCTTGACTTCGACTTCACCGTTTACAGTGTTAGTGTTATTTTCGCTTTTGATGGCGCCTAAACCCTGGTTGTTGACTAGGCGCAACATACTTGTATTTTCCGTATGATTCGCGATGTAGTTGGTTTTGGCCGCCTTAAACGAATAGTCCCCCGCATGCACGCTGTTGAAATAAGCGATGCCATCTTCGTCGCTTTCCCGATCTCCAAGCCCCTGAACGGAAACTAAAGCCCCTGGAATAGCATCGCCATAGGGGGTCAATACGTGAATGGCTAGTCTGCCGCTTTCAAGTAACTGGACCTGAGGAACTTCTTCGTCTAAGCGTAACACGGCAATCGGTGTGCCTTCGGCGCAGCCATCCACGTTTAATAGGTAATCGCCATGCGGAACATTTACATGACGTAAGGTTCCCGTTTCGTCCAGTTGGCCTTGATAGCGAATGACGGCGCCGCCCTTGCTCTGAATGCTATATTTACGATTGGCAAGCAAGGTTTGGCCGTCGCCCGCTAGGCATTGCATATAGAAAATTCCGTCGCCTTCGATAGTGATTTCACAAGGCGATTCTTTTAGTAAACGGTCATAGAACCTACAGGCGAATGTATCCTTGCTTTGCTTGTACTTTCTAGGTTGATTAGGCAGTTGCCTACTACGCCGGCTTTCTCCATCCGACCAAAACCGCTTTTTGCATCCAGCCACGCCTTCGCTAACGCGCGGACATGGCCACAAAGCAGGATCGATTTGGCTGCCTTTACGGAATATTAGTACCATTACTCTACGGTTTATGGCGTTAGCGGCGTTGCGCGCGGTTTTGTCGGAGTCTTGAGTGAATTTTTTTTCATCTTGCTCGGAAAGAATCAGCGCGGGGTTAAATTCGCTACAGCCATGGTAGTCGCCTTTTCCGCCTTTATCCTGCCCTTTGCCAAGGAAATCTCCTTTTTCAAGCTTGAAGTCGCGGCCGCATAGCTTGTCCATGTACTTTTCAAATAATTCCTGGCGCTCGCCGGGATTGTTTTGGTAGTGGCTGGCCTGGTTTTGGTTGGTTTCGCCGGCGGGAGGAGGCGAAACGTTATTCAACATCGTTTCCAAGGCGCGTTTGCCCCAGTTGTCATTACCCAGGGGCTGGCTATAGAGTTTTTCCCATATGCCGGTATTGCGGGTGAGCAAGGCATAAATCGCGGCGGCGCGCCGTCCACTCAATTGCTTATTGTAGTCGTCACTGCCGGTTGGGTCGGCATGACCGAATATCGAGAGCGGGCAACCGGGCAATGGATCCGATTTGGAGGACGGTGGATGGTCTTGAATCAGTTGGCGTAAATGCATCAGTTCAGCGGCTATGCCGGCGCCGATAAAAGAGGAATCGAATTCAAAACGTAAATCGTCCACTCGCCAACACGCCACCGGCAACAAGCCTGAGCGTAGGGTGTTAAATTGTTGCTCTGTGGTAGGGCCTAAATGATTTTGAAATGAATCACTAACCGGATGCGTTCCGCTGATGCCGCCCTCGGACACCAAGCTTCCGCAACCACAATCGTCGGACTTTACGTTATCGGTCGCCATCTACTTTCCATTGTACCTTGATAATTAATTCCATTCCTGGGCGTCTATGTCCGGAAAGGTGATTTTGCAATTTCCGCCGGAGGGCAGGTTGCCCAGCCAGGCGGTGCCGCTGGCGTCCAACACGCCTTCAACGATGGATTTGTTGGGTAATTCTATCCGGTATTTTGCGCCGGACACGGGTTGATTATTCGTGTCGGAGAGCTTGATTTCAACCCAGTGCGTCGGTTTGGGCGGCGCGCGGAGCGCTGGCGAAGCGGGGGTGGAGGGCGATTTTTTGGCGGATGGCGGCCCTGAATCGGTTTCCGAGTCTTTTGAGTAGTTTAAAGGCGTGTAACTGAGTAATAACACGCCGGTTTCTTCTAAATTGAGGCGGCGAGTGTCCGGAATAAAGTCGGCCGCTTGCAACAGTGTTTTCGAGTCCGTGGAGGCGTTTCGCCGCTCGCCGGCCAGGGCGATGAGAATTTTCCGCGCTTGTTCGCTAGGCACGACTTCGTATTGGCTGTCGAAGCGGATATTACGCCATTGTATAATATCGATTAGCCGCAAGGTCTTGCGTTCAAATTGAAAGTGGCGCGTCAGGGCAGGCAATTGTCTGAGTATTGGCCCCACCGGACTATCCGCTTCAGCTTGGTCGCCGCCGGCGTTTTCACGGCAAAGGCATAAACGGCCTACCTGGATTAAGCCCTCGATTTGGCGGATGATTTGATGATCGCCATACCTGTATTGGTTTGGCTGTGGGCCAAGGGTATAAAGCAGCTCGCGCAGCTTAATCAGGGCCAAGGTATTGGGTTTGAAGCTTTGCAACAGCATGGAGCGGGCATGCCCGGATATTCGGGCATGCCCGCGGCATTGCCGGCAGGCTTGAGCCGTGCCTATGCTCCAATCTTGGAATCCCAGGGGTATGCGCTGCATCGTAATTAATACTGTCAAGTGGATAACGAGCGTTAGAATTTAAGGTTAGCAATACGATAGGGAACTGTCAAGTTTGGTGTAGCTAAAACTAAATTGTTTTTTGTTAGGTTCATTCTGTATTTTAGTCTTTAATTCATGGTCTCATAATTATTTATGTATTTTATTATTTCAAATCAATGACTTGCAATGCCGTATTACCTGGTTTATCGTAAAAATCCCGTGGCAAGCTTCGTAAGCTACACTTAATCTGTTGGCCGTTGCTAGCCGGCGCCGCTCCCTGCATGCAAAAAAATAACCTAGCGCTTTACTCAAGAATTAATTGGGACTAAAATAGTCCTCAATTCATCGACAGGTGATGGCGGCCGCCTCGATTTGGCGGCGCGGATGTGACGGGGCAAGGCGCGACTGATGATTAAGCTCAGTAAATTAACTGATTACGCCACGGTGATTCTTAGCCATATGGCTAGAGAGGATGGCCGGGTGCATGGGGCGATAGAGGTGGCGGCGGCCACCGGCATTGCCTTGCCTACTGTCTCTAAGATTTTGAAGCAGTTGTCCAAGGCTGGGGTTTTGAGTTCACAACGCGGTCCTAAGGGCGGTTACGCCTTGAGGCGTTCGCCGCATCGGATTTCCGTGGCTAGCGTGATTAGCGCGCTGGAGGGGCCTATCGCCTTGACCGAATGCAGCGCTTCGCTCAAAAGTTGCGAGCAGGCTGCCGGTTGCCGGATTCAGGGGAACTGGAATTTGCTGAATCAGCGGGTGGCGCTGGCCTTGGAGTCGGTGACCCTAGCCGATTTAATTGCGCCGTGCCAACCCCCGCAAGAGGTGGTGATTCCGGTTAGCCGTTTATTTCGTTAGTTTTGAATTGTAGGTCGTTTTTATGTCCACTACCGCGCAAGAGATTGAAAACATCATCGGCCAGCAATATAAGCCCGGCTTCGTCACGGATTTGGAGGCGGATACTTTTCCGCCCGGTTTGGATGAAGAGGTGATCCGGCGTTTATCCGCCATTAAGGGCGAGCCGGAGTTTATGTTGGAATTCCGGTTGAAGGCGTTCCGGCATTGGTCGGGCATGCCGAAGCCGAATTGGGCGCAATTGCGCATCGAACCAATTGATTATCAGGCGATTAGCTATTATTCAGCGCCCAAATCGAAGCATGCGGGGCCAAAAAGTCTGGACGAGGTGGACCCGGAGCTGCTGGCTACCTATAAAAAGCTGGGCATTCCCCTGGACGAGCAAGAGCGCTTGGCTGGCGTGGCTGTCGACGCAGTGTTCGACAGCGTGTCGGTGGCCACTACGTTTAAGGGCAAGTTGATGGAGGCGGGGGTGATTTTTTGCCCCATCTCCGAGGCCTTACAGAAATATCCGGAATTGGTGCGGCAATATCTAGGCACGGTGGCGCCGCCGGCCGATAATTTTTTCGCGGCCTTGAACTCGGCGGTGTTTACCGACGGTTCGTTTGTCTACATCCCCAAGGGGGTGCGTTGCCCGATGGAGTTGTCTACTTATTTCCGGATTAACGCCGCCAATACCGGCCAATTCGAGCGCACCTTGATTATCGCCGACGAGGGTTCGCACGTGTCTTATTTAGAAGGCTGCACCGCGCCGATGCGCGATGAAAATCAATTGCACGCGGCGGTGGTGGAACTGGTGGCGCTGGAAGAGGCGGTGATTAAATATTCCACGGTGCAAAATTGGTATCCGGGAGACCAGAATGGCGTCGGCGGCATTTACAATTTCGTCACCAAGCGCGCCGAGTGCCGCGGCCGCAATTCCAAGGTGTCGTGGACGCAGGTGGAGACGGGCTCGGCGATTACCTGGAAATACCCCAGCTGCGTGTTGCTGGGCGACAATTCCATAGGCGAGTTTTATTCGGTGGCGGTGACTAATAATCTACAGCAGGCGGATACCGGCACCAAGATGATACATATCGGCAAAAACACCCGCAGTACCATCGTGTCCAAGGGTATTTCCGCCGGCCGCGCGCAAAATACTTATCGCGGCTTGGTCAAGATAGCCAGATCGGCGGAGAATGCGCGCAATCATACTCAATGCGATTCCCTGCTGGTGGGCAGCCGTTGCGGCGCGCATACGTTTCCGTACGTGGAGGTCAAACAGCCGTCGGCCAAGGTGGAGCATGAGGCCACCACCAGCAAGATCAGCGAGGATCAATTGTTTTTCTGCCAGCAGCGCGGTTTGTCGGCCGAGGACGCGGTGTCGATGATCGTGAACGGTTTTTGTAAAGAGGTGTTCCGCGAGTTGCCGATGGAGTTCGCGGTGGAGGCGCAGGCTTTGCTGGGCATTAGTTTGGAAGGCGCGGTGGGTTAGGCGCGGCTATAATTTTGATAAGAGTATAAACACTATGTTGAAAATCGAAGACTTACATGTCAGCGTCGGTGACAAGCCGATATTGCGCGGCCTAAACCTGGAGATTAAGCCGGGCGAGGTGCATGCGGTGATGGGGCCTAACGGGGCCGGCAAAAGCACGCTGTCTCACGTATTGGCCGGCAAGCCGGGTTATGAGGTGACTTCCGGCAGCGTGGAGTTCAACGGCCTGGATTTATTGGCCTTGCCGGCGGAAATGCGCGCCCGCGAGGGCGTGTTTTTGGCGTTTCAATATCCGGTGGAGATTCCCGGCGTCAGCAACGTGTATTTGCTGAAAGCGGCCTTGAACGCCAAGCGCAAGCATTTGGGGCTGCCGGAATTGGACGCCATGGATTTTTTAAGCTTGGTTAAAGCCAAGGTGCGTTTGTTGCAAATGGACGAGAAGTTTTTGTACCGCGCGGTGAACGAGGGTTTTTCCGGCGGCGAGAAGAAGCGTAACGAGATTTTGCAGGCGGCGTTGTTGGAGCCTAAGTTGTGCATTCTGGATGAAACCGATTCCGGCCTGGATATTGACGCCTTGCGTATTGTGAGCGAGGGCGTGAATTCCCTGCGCGGGCCGGAGCGTGCGTTCTTAATGATTACGCATTATCAGCGCTTGTTGGATTATATCAAGCCGGATGCGGTGCACGTGCTGGCGGATGGCCGCATCGTCAAATCCGGCGGCCCCGAACTGGCCTTGGAATTGGATGAAAAAGGCTATGGCTGGCTTGAGGAGCAAGCGGCGTGATGATGGCGAATGCGGAATATTTAGCGGCTTATCCGGTGTTGAGCCGGGAATGGCCCGGTCAAGCCGATTCTTGGCTGCAAGCTTGGCGCGAGGACAATTGGCGGCGGTTTAGCGCGGCCGGTTTTCCGGCGGCGCGGGACGAGGATTGGCGTTATACGAATTTGGGCGTGCTGAGAAAGGCTTTGTATTTGCCGGTGGCCGCTCCGGCGCGGCCGGATATTACGGCCTATTGTCTGCCGGATGCTTGGCGGGCGGTGTTCGTCAACGGTTTGTTTTCGTTGGAATTGTCGGAGCTGCAAGGCTTGCCGGACGCGGTGAGCTTTCAGGCCTTGACTTTGGCTTCGCCGCGCGAATTGACGGCGTGGCAGGATTATTTGGGCCGGGCCGGCGGAGAGCAGGCGCATAATATTTTGGCTTTCGGCGGGGCTTGGCTGACCGACGGTTTATTGCTGCAAATCGCCGCGGGCGGGCATTTGGACAGGCCGTTGCAGATTTTGCACGTGGTGACCGCGCCGCAGGCGCTGGCGGCTACCCGGCACGTGGTGGCGCTGGCGGCGGGCGCTTCGGCGCAAATAGTGGAGACTTTTGTCGGGCAAACGCCGGATTATTTCACCGCCTCGGCGGCGGAGGCTTTTGTTGGCCCCGGCGCTAGCTTGGAATGGATTAAGCTGCAATCTGAAAGCGACAAGGCGCAGCATTACGCCGGTTTGTTCTGCCAAATAGCGGAGGGCGGCTCGTTGACGCAGCATAATTTCGCTCTAGGCGGGCAGATGGCGCGCACCGACGTGCAATGCGATTTGGCGAGAGCCGCCGGATGCCGTTTGTACGGTTTGAGTTTGGGCGCGGGCGTGCGGCAGGTGGATAATTTCACGCGCATAGTGCATCGCGAGCCGGCGGGAATCAGCCGCCAGTACTATAAAGGCATTATGGACGGCCGCGCGCGCGGGGTGTTTCAAGGCCGGGTGCTGGTGGAGCAGGCGGCGCAGCAAACCGATTCACAAATGCAAAACCGCAATTTGTTGCTGTCGGCGGACGCCGAGGTGGACAGCAAGCCGCAGTTGGAGATTTACGCGGATGACGTTAAGTGCTCGCACGGTTTGACGGTGGGGCAGTTGGACGAGCAGTCGTTGTTTTATTTACAGTCGCGCGGCCTGGGGCGGGAAGAAGCGCGGCATTTGTTGACGCAAGCCTTTGCCAACGAGATGCTGGCGTTTATTGAGGCCGAGCCGTTGCGCGCTTGGGTGCGGGATCGATTGGCGGCGCGCTTCCCTGCTTTGGCGGAGGATTTGAGGTTATGAGCAATTTTCCGGTAATGCAAATCCGCGCCGATTTTCCGATTTTGGCCGATAAAATCCGCGACAGGCCGTTAGTCTATTTGGATAACGCCGCCAGTTGCCAGAAGCCGCAAGTGGTGATCGATACTCTGACTCATGTATACGCGCATGAATATGCGAATATCCATCGCGGCGTGCATACCTTGTCCATGCGCGCCACGGAGCGGTTTGAAGCAGCGCGCGAAATCGCGCGCGGGTTTTTGAACGCCGAGAGTGTGAAGGAGATTATATTCGTGCGCGGCGCCACCGAGGCGATTAATTTGGTGGCGCAAAGTTATGCCCGGCCATTGCTGCAACCCGGCGATGAGATTTTGATCACGGCGATGGAGCATCACGCCAACATCGTGCCTTGGCAGATGGTATGTCAGCAAACCGGCGCGGCGCTTAAAGTGGCGCCGATGAATTTGCAAGGCGAACTTATCTTGGAAGCGTTTTATCCGCTGTTAACGCCTAAGGTCAAATTATTGGCGCTGTCGCATATGTCGAATGCCTTGGGCACTATCAATCCGGTGAAGCCATTGATAGCCGCCGCGCACGCGTTGAATATTCCGGTGCTGGTGGACGGCGCGCAGGCCGCGCCGCATCTGGCCGTGGACGTGCAAGACCTGGATTGCGAGTTTTACGTGTTTTCCGGGCATAAGGTGTACGGTCCATCCGGGGTGGGCGTGTTGTACGGCAAGCAGGCCTGGTTGGAGGCGATGCCGCCGTATCAAGGCGGCGGCGACATGATCCGCAAGGTCAGTTTCAGCGGCACGGAGTATGCCGGTTTGCCGCATAAGTTTGAGGCCGGCACGCCGGCGATAGCCGAAGTGATAGGCTTGGGCGCGGCGATTCAATATGTGCAAGGCGTGGGGCTGGCGGCTATCGCCGCCCACGAGGCGGATTTGCTGGCGTACGCTACTGAGTTGGCGCGCGGAATTCCGGAATTGCGCATCATCGGCGAGGCGGCGCATAAAGGCGGCATTTTGTCGTTTACCTTGCATAAAATCCATCCGCACGATATCGGCACCCTGCTGGATAATCTGGGTATCGCAGTGCGCGCCGGCCATCATTGCGCCATGCCGGTGATGGAGTTTTTTTGCGTGCCGGCCACGGCGCGCGCTTCGTTTGCAATGTACAATACTCATCAGGAAGTGGATTATTTAATGAATGGCGTTAAATCGCTGATAAAGGTGTTTGCTTAGATGTTTGATGAGTTGCGCGATTTGTACCAAGAGGTGATTTTCGATCATAATCGGAACCCTAGGAATTTTAGAGTCATGGAGGACGCCACGCGCCGGGTGGAAGGGCATAATCCCTTGTGCGGCGACCGCTTGACGTTATATGTGAAGCTTGACGGCGACACGATTAGCGATGCTAGTTTTCAAGGCGAAGGTTGCGCCATTTCCACCGCGTCGGTGTCGTTGATGACGGAAATTATCAAGGGCAAAAGCGTGGCGGAAACGGAGGAATTGTTTGACTTGTTTCATCAAATTACCACCGGCCAAAGCGTGGAATTGAATTTGGAAGCTCTGGGCAAGTTGGCGGTGTTGGCCGGGGTGCGTGACTATCCGGCGCGGGTGAAGTGCGCCACCCTGGCTTGGCATACTCTGGATGCCGCGCTGCATAACCGGCAAACCGCGGTTTCCACGGAAGATTGAGCGGGTTTGATTTAGCGGTTTATTGCGCGGAACCGGAGCGGCTGGAAGCCAGCCGCGCCTTGGCCGAGCGTTTGGGCGCGCCGCTTTTGACCGGCGCGGAGGGTTCCTGCTGGCCGCGGTTTGCGCTGTGCTATCGGGACGGCTGTTTGAAGTTGCTTGATGCCGCTGCTATTAAACTAGGCGGCTTATGCGTGGAGGTAGACCCGCGCCCCGGCGAGCAGCATTCCTATCCCGCGCCGAAAAAAGATCTGATCGCGCAAGCGGTGGGCAGGAAAACCCACGCCATCATCGACGCCACCGCCGGCTGGGCGCAAGACGGCCTGGCCTTGTTCCGCATGGGTTATCAGGTGACGTTGATTGAGCGTTCGCCGGTCATGGCGGCCTTGATAGAGGATGGCTTGCGCCGTTTGAGCGAAAAAGATTGGGTAAAACAGCGCGCGATTCAAGCGCCGGCGCTATTGGCCGGCGATGCCATTAGTTTGCTGAGCGATCTGGCCGGGCAAGCGGAGTGCGTGTACCTGGACCCGATGTTTCCCCCCAAGCGTAAAAAATCGGCGCTGGCGAAAAAATCCATGCATGTTTTGCGCGATATTTTGGGCGACGACCTGGACCGCGAGCAATTGTTCGCCGCCGCTTGGGCGGCGGCCGGGAAAAGGGTGGTGGTTAAATGCCCGGATTACGCCGCGCCCCTGGGCGGCAAGCCGAGTGCGAGTTTTCAGGGTAAGTTGTTGCGGTTTGATGTTTATTTGAAGTGAGTTTGCTGGCTCAAGTTGAGACAATCGCGCTAGTTATTGAGTGGTCGGTAACCCGCCGGCCTTGGACGTGTGCATCTTGTCTTGATCTGAGTAGCCCAAACAATAAAGCTTATACTTAAGGCCAAAGCCGTTGTGGCGTTAATGGCATGTAGATTAGCGTTATGAGGAAATTTACTCTTCAAATTGTTCGGGTTCTTGACGCGAGGCTGGGGAGCTAGGGCTCTTGGGGCGGTGAAACAACCAGACCAGCGGATAGATCAATTGACTTAAAAATCCGTCCGGAAAGTAGGTGCTGATGCCATATTTCGTTGGATAGATTTTTTTTGGCTGATATAGTGTGCCGAACAAGCGATCATAGATAGGGAATAGCGCCGCGTAGTTTTTGTTGATCACCGTCGGATTATCGTTGGCGTGGTGCCAGTGGTGGAAGTGCGGGGTGGCGATGACGCCTTCCAGCCAGCCGAAGCGTAAATTGACGTTGGCGTGGATAAATATGCCCCAAAAAGTATTGATGACGACGAGCAGCAAGGTATAGGTTTCGCTTTTACCGGCGGATACGTCCACCAAGCCCAGGGCGAACATCGGGATAAAACTGAATGTTCGTAAATACACGATTTCCAATGGATGCGCTCGGGTGGCGACTAGCCAATCGACTTGCGTCGGACAATGATGTATGCAATGAAAGCGCCAGAGAAACGGGTTTTCGTGCATCCAGCGATGCGCCCAGTAAAAACCCAGATCGCTGGCCAACAGGATGGCGGCGATACGGAATCCAAGCGGCGTACTTTGCACCCAAGTAAACCATTGCGCCGGCAATATGGCCTGAAAGCCGAAAATGACCAGGTCGTTGATGACGACCAATAAAAAAGCCGGGAATAAGCCGTTAAAGAAAAAATACCATAGATCAGGTATGAAATCCTTGCGGAATATCCGTTGCCGGCGTAGCGTAAACAGCTTTTCCAGCGGGGCTATGCTGCAAAACGCGATCAGTAACCAAGCGCAAAGCGACAGCGCCTTGTGGTTCAGGCCCGCCAGTAAGTGTAGCCATTGATTAATAATCAGTTGTTCGGACGGCATTGTGAATTGATTGATTACTCATGCATAAGTTTTCTGGTATTCGTGTCGTTAAAAATCAATCGCTTATCGCAATGCAATGCCTGATTTATTAGGCATAAGCGCTTAGCCGTTATTGAGTTATTTTACAGCAATAAGTTAACAGCCGAAAGTCCGTTTGCATTACTTGGACAGTACAAGTCATTGATTCACAATGCACTGATTGCGAATGAACTTCCTGCGTAGCGCTTACCTGTTTGTCGGGGCTGCACTCGCGGGTAGGGAAGTCTATAAACTGTTAATAGCTCTCAATCCGTAGCGTGAGGGGTAATCTTTTTTGCGGGTTGTTTATAACAACCGGCCGCAAAAAAGGCGGCAAGGTGTGACATTGCCGCCTTTAGTCGATATTGATGTTTACCGGCTTTCGACCGATAGGTTTGGCGCTGGTAGGTTTATTGCGCTTAGTTTAAGATTTGCGCGCACGGCGATTGGCGACAGCCAATCCGGTTAGGCCGGTGAGCAACATCCAGATCATGCCGGGTTCAGGCACCGAGGCCAGGATGCAGCTGTCGGCTCCGGCCGAGCCGGATACCAGATTGACGCAGGCCAGATCAATCACGGGCTCAGGCAAAACGGCCGGGGTGGAGTCGCCAATGAATTGCAGGACTTCAGAGCCGGTAGCGCTGGCGACGAAGGTTATGCTTTCATAGGTCCAGCCGGTCAACATGGCAGGCGCCGGGGTTTGAATGCCGGATTGTTCGTGCGTGGTGATGGATTGGCCGCCGAGGGTGACGTCCCAACCTATTTTAGCGCCTGACGCCCAAGTGTCTTTAATGGTGGGAACCGGGCCATAGTAGTAGCGATCCACGGCCGCCTCATAAAAGCTTAAGGTATAGGTCTGTCCCGCCACGACGTTGGCGGTGGTGGAGGCGCCGGAATTTGACGAATGGCAATCAATTAATCCGTTGCAATTGACGTCGTTAATGTCCCAGGCGTCCATAATTTGGCTATTGCTGGTTTGAGCCGGCGGCGGCGGCAGGGTGAGCGACCCCAGCGGCGATCCCATGCCTTTTTGCTCGTATTGGTTGTAGCTGGACCAGGTTTGGATGTTGCCGTTGTTGAGTATCTTCCAAGTAGCTAAGGTATTGTCAACCAAGCTGTCGGCATTGGCGGAACCGGACAAGGACATCGCGATGGCAATTCCGTGGACCGAGCTAGAAAGAAGTTTAAATGGTTTCATTGTATTCCCCGGTTTTTCAAAGGCTAAAGTTGTTGAATGAAGACTAACCGCTTGAATTAAAATAATAAATCTGTTTGTGAGGTTAATGAATATAACCCGCAAGGCTACCCGATCAGTTTGTTATCCGCGCATTAATACCCAGCTTGGAATTGTGAATTTCCGAGACGGTTGGGATACATGAGAATTTTATAAGAAGAGGCAAAGGCCCGTCGGTTGTATTAAGATGGATTGCCTCACAAATCTGAAGGCAGTCTATCATGTGATTATAAAAAGTCAAATGAATTTTGTATTTATTAAATATCAGAAATTGAGAATGAGAATATGAATCATTGAGCATAATTCTTAACATTTGTTTTTACGGACGCCTTGGGAGTAAGTTATGGCTAACTGTTTGATAAAAATTATAAATTATGTCAATTAAGATTTGTATTTTAGTCTACGCATTAGCTGTGCGGCTATTGTTGCCGTAAACATAGGTCAGGGTGCGCTTATTCATCGGGAGCTGAAAATTTTGGATGCCGGCGGATACGTTAACCTCGATTCATGTCATACTTTAGCCACGCGCGAAGCGCTCACTTTCCATCATCCCGCCGATTGTAGATTATCATTGACCCTATGAAGAACATTGAACATTTTCTAGAAACCCTGATGTTTAATTCCCGCTGGTTGCTGGCGCCGTTCTATATTTGCCTGGTCGGCTCCATCGTGTTATTGCTGATCAAGTTCATGACGGTGTTTGCTGAAACAGTGGTGCATGTCATCAGCATGACGGAAAGCGAGTTGATCCTATCTATTTTGACCTTGGTCGACATGTCGCTGGTTTCCAATTTGTTATTGATGATCATTTTCAGCGGCTACGAGAATTTTGTTTCAAAAATCGATACCGCCGATCACCAGGATAGACCGGAGTGGATGGGTAAGGTGGATTTCTCCGGACTTAAGGTCAAACTGATTGCCTCTATTGTGGCGATTTCAGCGATTGAGTTGTTAAAGGTGTTTGTGAATATCAGCGCGCACACTCAAACCGAATTGGCGTGGAAAGTGGGTATTCATATGGTGTTAATCATATCCGGCGTGTTGTTTGCCGTGATGGATAGGATTGCCGACGGTACGGGACACCGACAGGAATGACTATATTAATGGAATGTAGAGGGTCTTGTGTTTACAAGACCCTATATTATCGATTAGAATCGAAAAAAGATCATAATTCGATTTTAACTAAAATGGGCGCATCAATTGTTTCGGCAACTATTTTGTTGGTATTTGCAACGGAACTGATAGGCGTCTCTCCTATCAATGGATTGTATATCGAAATGCGATTGGCGTTGGTGGGTAGTTCTATGCTGATTTTATTGGATGCGTTTAAGTTAAACGGTTGATGCTGGTTAAAGTCCCATACCTTGCCATCAGCCCATAACGCCAGGAAATGGGTTTTTGGACTGCTATGTAATAAGAGGTGATGCTTGCTATATGCGTATTCAGGACTATTATTGGATTCAGTGATTTTTAAGTTTAAAGATGCCGCCTCGTTGTCGGATGCCGGCGCATCGGTTAGAGATGCGTATAAGATGCTTCTTAGATTGTGTAAAGCAATCGCGGCTGGTTTAGGGGCGTTGTTGAGGTCGAAAAGCCCGAAGTGTTTTTCTTTGTCCAAGTTGTCCGGATCGGGCGCGTTATCAAGAAGTTCATAAATAAAAATGGAATGAACGCCCTGCCGGTAACGGAAAAAAATAGAGTTAAGCAACAGCTTTGCGGCGGGTTCAGGCGTCACGCCCATTTTTGACCCATTGTTGCCATCGGAATAAGTAATATTGCTGTATCCGGTTTCAGTGATAACGGTTCGTAAATTAGGCAGGTGAGAGCAGCAGAAAGGTGTATTGCGTTGACTTTGGGCGCCTTCACCCCATAAGTCATATGAATGTACGTTATCAAAGTCGGCTATCGGTCTACGATCTTCATAGATTTTATTTTCAATGAGAGAACGGACATTTTCATTATAATGACCATAGACGGAAGTAAAAACCAATACAGGTATTTTATTCAATTGCGGGAGCGATTTTACTGTATCGTATAGTTTGCGCTGATAATCAATATTCTGTTGAAAAATCGGTTTGGCTTCGGTCTCGAAATCCATTTTTTTATGCACGTTATCAACTTCGTTCGGACCTTCTATGTACTTTAGAAAGGGCGATAACTTAATAAAATAATTGGTAAATTCAGATGGGTCGGGTACATGCTTCGGGCTAAATATAATATCGAATTTTATCCCGTCTTGCGCCAATGTTTGTATTGTTTTTAATTGCTTGTCAAGGGACGCGGAAAACATGTCGTCCCGAATTAATTTTATCTTTAAATACTGTAACTCTTGTCTAACGGCTTGAAGGTTTTCGTAAGGCGTGTTTGGCCGCGACACATGAGCGCACACGCCTAAGGATTCAAGAAAATTCCGGGTATCGGCGCTTTCTCTTGGTTTAGGGATATCCGAACTTCCAAAATTTGGAAAGTTAATACTTTTATTGGCTACATTACTGTTACCAGCATGTTCACAACTACACAGGGTAATGCTTAGCGCAAGTAATTTGAATAGTTGGCGTGCAATAGGTTGCTTCATTGGTGTCCCATATTCTATTGTGATGACAATTTAATTATACATGAATGTGAATTTATTTCTATTTACGCAATGGCAAT